>JARYMK010000024.1 GCA_029907165.1 Anaerolineae bacterium | reverse complement strand
ACTAGCCCAGCGGCGCGTGGCAAGCCCCAGGACGATCAGCATCCCGCTGCCCATGCCCCCACTGACCAGCCCGTAAGGATACGACGGGTTGGCTGTCCCTGCCCGCAGGATCAGCCACGCGACGCCCAACAGCCCAAACGCGATAAGCACCAACCACCACACCAGCGGCGAGTTCTTCGGCATCTCGGCCCTCGCATCACGTGATTCGGCGCGCCTCCGCCAGTTGTGGCGCGAATCGCCGCAGGTCTTCGCGGAGACGCAGCAACGCCAGGTCTTTGGCCTTCGCCTCCAGCATCACGTCGTACTCCCGGAAGCCGTCGGTGTCCTGCACGAACTGGATGAACTCAAAGGGGTTGATGAAATCCGAATGCTGGGTCCACAGCGGCGGCAGGAGCACCTCGCGGCGGCTGCCGTCGGGGTTCTTGCGCGTCGCTATGCGGAACTCGGTGCGCGGCGAACTGAAGTGGATTTTCGGCGTCTGGCCCGCCGGCCACGAATCCAGCGCCATGCGGACGGCATCCCGCAGCGGCACGCCCTCGTGATTGCAGTTCTGGAAGTGCAGGTAGTCAAAGATGAGGCGGATACCCGTCTGCCGGTGGACCCAGTGGGTGTCGGAGATGCAGAACTGGCTCTCGTCGTTCTCCAGCACGAGCCGCCTCCGCGCCGGTTCGGGCAGGCGTTCGTAGCGGCGGGCGAACCGTTCCAGGGCCGCCCTGCGGTCGCCGTACAGCCCGCCCACGTGGGTAACCACCACCGCCTCGTCGCCCAGTCCCATCGCGTCCAGCATCTGCGCCTGGGCCACGATGTCGCGCGCGCCCTTCTCGGCGATGGACTCGTCCTCGGCGTTGAGCACGATGTACTGCGAGGGGTGGAAAGACAGCCGCAGGTCCTGTCGGCGGGCCATCTCGCCCAGAGCCGCCAATTCCGCCGCGCACTCGTCAATCTGGCGGTGGAATTGGGGCATGTCGGGGTGGGTCAGGTACGGGGCAACGTCCGACGAGATGCGGTACATGCGAATCTGCATCTCGCCCAGGTACACGAAGATGTCGCGCAGATAGGCCAGGCTGACGCTGAGGTGGGGGCTGTTCTGCCACCGGCGCGTGTCGTGGGACTTCAGCCCAGGCCGCCCCAGCACTTTGACCGCGAATCCAAGCCGCATGTGCCTGCGCTCCGAGCGTTCAGTGTGCGCGCTGCGAGGGGTACCCTCATCCTGCGCGGAGGTGCGTGTCCGAATTGCGCAGGCCCAAGGGTAGCACGGGCGCGGGCAGATGTCAAGATCAGGCCGCGCCCGTTGGTCAGAGACGCGTTCCGCTCAGTGTAACACGAAGGCGGGAAATGGCCCCATCTGCAACGCGCCTCGCACGTTTTCACGCACGAACCGCCGCGAAAGGGCGCAGACCCCTTGCGTGCTGTTCGCAGGCGTCGTGATCAGATTGTTGCGCTACGGGCCGGCTGACCCTCACTTGGGCCGGCGCCTGCCCGCCAGGTAGAACCCTGCCGCCAGGCCGACCACCAGCGCCACCACGACGGCGACAATGGACACCACACCCACATCCAGCCGCTCCAGCAGGCCGGGCACAGGCGTCGGCGTGGGCGTGGGCGTTGCCGTGGGCGGCACGGGCGTGGGCGTTGCCGTCGGCGTCGCCGTGAACGTGGCCGTCGGCTCTGGCGTGGGCGTATGGGTCGGCGTGCTCGTCGGGAGCGGCGTATCCGTGGGCGTGGGCGTGTCGGTGGGCGTGGCCGTCGGCTTGGGCGTGTTCGTCGGCGCCCGCGTCGGCGCGACGTAGGTCAGGCAGGCGTCATCCCAGAACGAATCGTTGTGCTTGACGGCGTATTCCTGCCAGCCTTTTGTGTACACGGTAACGTGATCCGCCAGGGCGCGGGTGGTTACCGTCAACTGCACCCAGGCGTCGTAGGGGAAGCCCTCGGCGTCGTAGCGCCGCGTCTCACGGTCCAGCACCGGCGTGGACCAGACGGTGGTCTCCGGTGGGGGCGCGCCGAATCCGGGCGGCGTATTGCCGTAGGGGTCAATGCCCGCCGCCACACGGTAGTAGCCCGGCCCGCCCTCGGTCAGGTCCGAGATGAAACTGTTGTTCCGGCCGTACATCTCTCTCTCGCCGGTGTAAATCTGCACCCAGATGGCGAAGGTAACCAAGCTCCCCTTGGGCACGGCCACCCGCTGGTAGATGCCCGACGTATGGGTAGCCCAGAGCGTGAAGAACTTCTGCGAGTATCGCCCGCTGTGGACGCGGTAGGGGCTGTTCTTCTCTATGATGTCCTCCACCTTGAACTCAGGTTCGCGGTTGCGCACCTGGTCGCCCAGTAGAGACCAGGCGTACCAACCGTTGGCAACCCACGACGATAGGCTTGTGCCCTCGCCCAGAGTCAGGCGGCTCCCGTCCTCAAACCCCGGGTTGGCGAGCAGGTTGCCCGGGCAGGGGTCTTGCGCGGGCGGGCCGGCCAGGACAGGCGAAACGAGGAGAACCAAGCACACGAAACCAAGCACAAGCGCACCGATTACACCGTACTTCCGCATGGATTTTAGAAGCCTCCTTGTGGTATAGGTGGTATAGCATGTTGCGCGTGGGCGAGAACGACCGCCATGGCGATGGACAGCACACGGGTTACGTGCTCATCCGCGCGGGAGTTGATGATGATGGGGACTTTGGCGCCGACCACCAGCCCGGCCATGCGCCCGTTGGCGAAGTACAGGATACTCTTCGCCATGGTGTTGCCCGCCTCTACGCTAGGCACGATGAGAATGTCGGCGCGGCCTGCTACCTCGCCGCCCAGGTTCTTGATGCGCGCGGCCTCGGGCGAGATGGCAGCATCCAGCGGCAGCGGGCCGTCCACCACCGCGTCGTCCACCCAGCCCTGCGCCGCCATGCGCGACAGGGCCAGCGCGTCAATGGACGACGGCACCTTGGGGTGGACTGTTTCCGACGCCGCCAAGATAGCGACCTTCGGGCGCTGGATTCCGAACAGCCGCGCCACTTCCACCGCGTTCTGGATGATTTCCAGTTTCTGGTAGATGGTCGGATACAGCACCACGCCGCTGTCGCTGATGTAGATAAGCCGGTCCAAGCCTGGAATCTCAAAGATGCCCACGTGGGTCAGCAGGCGGCCTCGGCGGATGCCGTACTGGCGGTCCAGCGCCGTGCCCAAGAGTTCGTCGGTCTTGAGTTGGCCCTTCGCCACCACGTCCGCGGCGCCCACGCTGGCCAGGCGCACCGCCTCGCGCGCCGCCAAGAGCGGGTCGGCGATGTTGGTGATCTCCATCCCGACCAGGCCCAGACCCTCCCGCTCGGCGATGGCGCGGATGGCCCGCTCGTCGCCCACCAGGTGGCAGTGGGCGATGCCTTTGCGCTCCACCTCCTCGGCGGCGATGAGCACCTCCGGGTCGGCCGCGGCGGCCACGGCCACCGTCTTGGGCCCGACCGTAACGGCTTCCTCTATCATCTCGTCAAAGGTCATAATCGGCGAGGTACGAGGTCTCACGTTCACTCCTCCGCACGGGCGCGTGCCCGTCAGTCGCCTTGCTCCAGGCGGGCCAGGGCAAGCGCCGCAAACAGCGCAGCCCCCACGGCCAGCGCCGACTCGTCCACGTCAAACCGCGAGGTGTGGATGGCCCGCAGCGGCTGACCCGACGCCCGCACGCCAAGCCGCAGGTAGCAGCCGGGGGCCTTGGCCGCGAAGATGCTGAAATCCTCCGCGCCCATCTCCACGGGCTGGTCTCCGAATCGCTCGCCCAGCAGTTCGTGCCCGACCCGCTGCGCCAGGCGTGTCAGTTCCGGGTCATTCACCGTCGGCGGGTAGCCCTCCTGGATAGCCACGTCGTAATCGCCGCCGAGGGCGCGGGCCACCTCGCAGGCGCGTCGCACCCCGTCAAAGAGCGCGCCCCGCACCTCTGGCGTGAAACTCCGCACGGTTCCCTTGATCTCCACCTCGGCAGGGATGATGTTGCTCTTCGTCCCGCCGTGGATGCTCCCAATAGAGATGACGCCGCTGTCCAGGGGCGAAATCCGCCGCGCGACCACGTGGTTCAGCGATACCACCACCTGCGCCGCCAGCAGGATGGGGTCCACGCCCTTGTGCGGGTACGCGCCGTGGCTGCCCTGCCCCCGCACGACGATGCGAAACGCATCCGCGGCGGCCATCACCGGGCCAGGGCGGACGCCCGCCGTGCCCGCGTAGGCTTCGTCGTCCACGTGCATCCCGAAGACGGCGCTCACGCCGTCCATGACGCCCTCGGCCACCATGCGCATCGCGCCGCTCTGGCCTTCCGCATCCTGCTCTTCTTCGCTGGGCTGGAAGATGAGGCGGACAGTGCCCGGGAGAGAGTGTTCCCTCAGGAGTATGGCCGCCCCCACCAGGCACGCCATGTGCACGTCGTGGCCGCAGGCGTGCATCACCCCCGGGTTCCGCGAGGCGTAGGGGACGTCGTTCTCCTCCTGGATGGGCAGCGCGTCCATGTCGGCCCGAAGCGCCACGATGGGGCGTCCGGCCCCCATGTCGGCCACGACGCCGGTCTTGCCGACGCCGGTGCGCGGCTTCAGGCCCAGCGATGCGAGCAGGCCCGCGATGTACTCGGCCGTCTGGTGCTCCTGGAATCCCAGTTCAGGATACTGGTGCAGCCTCCTGCGAATCTCCACAAGGCGCGGTAGGATGGCGTTCGCGTTGGAAAGCATAGCGTGGCCTCGTTGGTAGTGTCAGAGTTTAGGGCAGGCGCACGGCCCGCTTGACCTCGTCCAGCGTCTGCGATGCGATGACGCGGGCACGGGCCGCGCCATCCCGCAGGATGTCCCACACGTCGTCGGGGTGCTCGGCGTACTTCGCGCGAATCTCGCGGAACGGGGTCAGGAACTCAATCAGTTCCCTGGCGAACATGCGTTTGTGCTCCACGCAGCCGAGGGTCGTGTCCCGGCAATCCCGCGCAATCTGATCCATCCGCGCCTCATCGCCCGCGATGAGCCGGTGCAGCGTGAAGATATTGCACACCTCCGGGTGGCCTGGGTCCTTCTTGTATAGGCGCGCGGGGTCCGTTACCGCCCCCATGACCTTGCGCGTGATGTCCTCGGGCGAGTCGGCCAGTTCAATGCTGTTGTCCTTCTCCAGCGACTTGCTCATCTTGCTGACGCCGTCCAGCCCGAGAATCTTGGGCGCTTCGGTGAGCACCATCTGCGGCTCCACCAGGACCTCGCCGTAGCGGGCGTTGAATCGCCGCACGATTTCGCGCGTGAACTCCAGGTGCGGCGCTTGGTCAATGCCCACGGGAACCGCGTCGGCTTTGTACAGCAGGATGTCGGCGGCCATCAGCACCGGATACCCCACCAGGCCGTAGTTCACGTTGTCGGGCTGTTCGCGCACCTTGTCCTTGAACGTGGGCAGGCGCGTGAGCCAACCGAGGGGGGTCGTCATGCCCAGCAACGTGTACAGTTCGGTTACCTGGGGCACGTGCGACTGCACGAAGACGATGGTGCGTTTGGGATCAATTCCGGCGGCCAACCAGTCCAGCACCATCTCATACGTGTACTCGCGCAGGGGCGATGTGTCCACCAGCGAGGTCAGCGCGTGCAAATCCACTGCGCAGTACACGCAGTCGTAGTCCTCCTGCAGCGCCACGTAGTTGCGGATGGCTCCGAAGTAGTTGCCCAGATGCTGGCGTCCCGTGGGACGCGCCCCGGAAAAGACCCTGCCTTTCTTCATGCTCTCACCTCTTGTGAACGCTGGGTTTCGTAGGCTAACCCTCCCATCGCCCAGATCCTTCTCTTCCGGCGCGGGACGAGAGGGCGGTTTCGTTGCGACGGGCCTCCGAGTTGGGTAGGCCACGACTGAAGAATTGGCGCCAGTCGGTATGGCCGGACCGGCCACGCTAGATGCCTCAGTAGCCGTTGAACCCCACCCGGACGCGGCCGCCCTCCACGATGGTGGGGACGGCGCGCTTGCCGCCGTTCAGCGCCAGCATGCGCTCGCGGGCCTGGCGGTCGGCAAGGACGCTGTACTCGGTGAAGGCCACGCCGCGCCGACGGAAGTCTTCCTTCGCTGCCGCGCAGTAGGGACACCCCGGCTTGGTGAAGATGACAATCTCTTCTTCGGGCACGGTTCACCTCCCACGCGGAATTGGGCTCGCTGCCTAGTTTACCATACTTGCCCAGCGCGTACAAAATCTGCGGCGTGCGCCCTGGAGAACCTTTTGCCCTCTCGCGTGTTTGAAAGACCGAGGATGGCCGTGCTATAATGTCTTCAGCCGAGCGGGAGGGAGCGCATGAACGAGCAGAAAGCCTTTGTCATCGTGAATCCCATCGCCGCCAACGGGCGCGTGGCGGCGCAATGGCCCACCGTGCGGGAGCACCTGACCGGCCTGGGGCTGGCGTTTGACTTCCGGCTCACCGAGCGGCCCCTGCATGCCACCGAAATCGCGCGCGAGGCGGCCCAGGCGGGATACAACCCCATCGTGGCCTACGGCGGCGACGGCACGCTGATGGAGACGGTGAACGGCCTGCTGGGCGAGCCGGGCCAGCCTTCCGTGGCCCCACTCGGCATCATTCCGGGCGGCACCGGCTCCGACTTCGTGCGCACGCTGGGCATCGCGCACGACTACCGCGAGGCCTGCGCCAGGCTTGTCGGCGGGATAGAGCGCCTGGTGGACGTGGGCTACGCCGTCTTCCAGGGGTTTGACGGGAGCGAGCGGCGGCTGTACTTCGCCAACGTCGCGGGCCTGGGGTTTGACGGCGAGGTGGTGGAGCGTGTGCAGCGCAGTTCCAAGGCCCTGGGCGGCACGCTGACGTACCTCACGAACCTGTTGCTAACCCTGGTGTATTACCGGAACAAGCACGTGTCCCTGCGTTTTGACGGGCAGGTGCAGGACCGGCGGATGAACTCGGTGCTGGTGTGCAACGGGCGCTACTTCGGCGGGGCCATGTACATCGCGCCGCCGGCGGAGTTGCAAGATGGCGAGTTTGACCTGGTGATCCTGGGCGATTTCTCCAAGCCGGAATTGGTCATCAACGTGCCCCGCGTGTACAAGGGCACCCACCTGACCCACCCGAAGGTGCAAATCCACAAGGCGCGGGAAGTCCACGTGGAAGCCCAGGAGCGGATGCTGGTGCAGGCCGACGGCGAACTGGTGGGGCAAGCGCCCGCGTCCTTCCGCATCATCCCGCGCGTCCTGCGGGTCATCGCGTGAGCCGCCCGGCATAGGGGAGAGGAGCGTGTTTACGGCGTGAAGAAGGCTTGGCAGCAGTTGTTGGGCTGGCGGTGGCCCATCTTCGGCGTTGTCGCAGGGGCCATCCTCGCCAGCGTTCTGGGTTCGGCCGGCGTCGGCATCACGGTGGAAGAGGGCATCCTGTGGGGCGCGGTGGCGGGCCTGGTGGTGATGTACACGCCTTATTTCTTGCGCTCGGGCAAGATGGTTACCAAGCGGGACAACCGCGTGGTGAACTTCGTTGTCGGCGTGTTTGTATTTCTGGGCATCTCCGCCGTCATCATCGTCATTTTCCTGGGCATCTTCTGGGTGCTGTCGCTGTTCATACGGTGAACAGGACGGAGGATCATGCAAACGGCACTGCCATTGGGCGAAGAACATTCCGCTGAGGCAACGCCCGTGGGAGTCTCCGAGCGCCGCGCTATCGTCTCGGCCGACGAGAGGGCGCGCGCCTTCGGCATGGTGTCCACGCCGCCCGAGATCGTGGACTTCATGGTGGGCCTGTGCGAACCGCTCGCTGCCGGCGCTCTGGACGTGCTGGAGCCAGCCTGCGGCGATGCGCCGTTCCTGCGAGCCTTCGCCGCGCAGTACGGGACGCATCACAACCTCACCGGTGTGGACATCCACGCCGCGGAGTTCGGCCCGGCACGAACGCAACTCCCAAGCGCACGCTTCTTGGAGGCCGACTACCTGCTGTGGGAGACCGAGGAACGCTTCGACATCATCATCGGCAATCCCCCCTACGGTATCATCGGCGATGCTTCTCACTATCCCATTCATACGCTCTGCGAACACAAGGCGCTTTACAAGAAGCGCTTCTCCACCTGGTTCGGCAAGTACAACGTCTACGGCGCGTTCATCGAACATTCGGTGCGCCTGCTGAAGTCGCGCGGCAAAGCCGTGCTTGTAGTCCCGGCCACATGACTTGTCCTGGACGATTTCGCTAGACTCCGCGCCTTCCTGGCGGATTCGGGAAGGGTCTCGGTGTACTATCTCGGCAAAGCGTTCCCAAAACGGAACGTGAGCGCGGTAGTTCTGGTGCTTGCGAAGGGGGAGCAGGGGCTGGAATTGTACGACGGGGCGGTACGCGCGTTGTGCAAGCCTGCCTACCGTGGCGAGATGATCCGCTTCGAGACTGCCAGCGCTCTGGATTTCGAGCGCAGGGGTATCCCGCTGGGCGAGTGCTTTCGCATCCATTTCGCGGCGCGAAGCCCGGAAATCCGCAAGCACCCGTCCGTCGTCGCCGAGCCGCGCCCCGGCTGCGTTCCCATCTTGACGGGGCGCAACCTGCACCGCGGGTGGATTGACCACGAGACCTGCTATTCCGGGTTGTGGATGCCGCCAGAAGACGCGCCGCGCTTGCGCGCCTTCTACGCTTTGCCGCATATTGTGGTCGCGCACACCAAAGGAACGCGCGTCGTCGCTGCCGTAGACCGTCGCTGTTATCCGTGGCGCGAGGAGTTCCATCTTGTGCCAGTGGCAGACATCGCCATTTGGATGCCGTTGTCGAATACCTGCCTCGCCACCCACCTGCAGCGATGGTTGCCTAATGGTTTCGTCGTTTTCAGTGAGGAGTACCCCAAACTGGTCGAAAGGGCAATCATTATCTGGAGACGGGATGGGCGTCAGGGCACGGTCGGTTGGGATGAATTGCTACGCCAGGTTCGTGCCTGGGTGCCGTCGCAGTAGCCCGGGGCCTGGCGACCGGTTTCTATGCCCCGAACAACTCCCGCTTCTCCCGCTCCAGGTCGTCCTCGGCCACAGAAACGGGCGACTCGGCGACCTCGGCCCAGAACTCCGCGTCGTAGTTGCGCGGGCGCACCTGGATCGGCATGGGCACGGCGTGCCCCACCACCAGCACCTCCTGGCGGAGTTTCAGGCTGGCCAGGGCGTTGCGCAGGGCGCTGCGGTCGCTCACGCCCGTGAGCACCGCGTCAATGTCCCGCTCGTCGGCCAACTTGCCCGAGATGCGCGTGCCCAGTTGCGACAGCACCTCCGAGTCTATCCCCGACGGGCGCTGGTCTATCACCATCAGCGTTACGTGGAACTTGCGCATCTCGCGGGCGATGGTGCCGAAGGTCGTCTGCGAGGCGATCTCGGGGTTCAGGAACTTGTGCGCCTCCTCCACCGTGATCATGAGTGGCCTGGGGCGATCTGCGGCCTGCTTGGAAACCTCGTATTTCTCAGTCCGTTTTCGCCATCGTTCTCGCACGTACCGCGTTACGAGGTTGGACACCAGCATGTAGTCCATCATGGAGTTGTGCTTGCCAAAGTGCAGGATGACGTGCTTGCCGTTTTCCAGCGCCAGCGTGATCTCGTCCAGGAGATTGGCGTTCATACTTTCGCGGACATATTCCCTCCGCTGTAGTTCTCGGAGTTTGCGCTGCAGCGCTTCAACTGAGCCCTGGTGCGCACCTTTCTCGGCACAGAACGCCTTGATGGATTCCGGATCCATCGCAAGCAATTCGGTCAACCAGCGCTCGTTGAACCGATCCTCTAGAAGGCCGATTGTCGCGCTGGCGGTGGCGGTGAGGCCTAGCTCTTGTGCCATGAGGATGACATCGGCCCGCTCAATCTGGTTCATGCCGATCTCCAGAATGCCGTCAGCGGGGCGGCCAGCCCTGTTGGACTGGGCCTTATCCAGTGTATAGACCAGCACCTTTGACCCGAAAAGATGCTTGAGGCCCTTGACCCACTTCTTCTGTTCGCTCTCCTTGCCGTAGGCGTATTCGTCGTGCACGTCAAAGATCAGGGTTGACCCCACGTTCTTCCTGAGAATCCCCGCGAGGACGACCAGCGCCGTGAAACTCTTGCCCGTGCCCGTCTGGCCGAAGATGCCGCTGGAGCGCTCCATGAATCGCCCCAGGTCCAGGCAGATGGGCAGGTTCATCGTCAGGGGTTGGCCGAAGACGAAGTGATTGGGCTTGTCGGGCGAGCCGAAGACGGTGCGGAAGTCTATCTCGGTCGCCTCCACCAGTTCCGCGTAGTGCATGGGGATGGTGCGCACGGACATCACGCCGCGCTCCTCCGGCGTCTGGCCGGCCAACTGCCGCGAGTCGTCGCGCACGTCTACGGTGGGCATCATGAGCATGGGCTTGACCACGGCCATGGCGTAGGTCGCGGAGCCGCTGAGCACGCGCGACACGAACGGCGTGAACCCCTGCGGCGGCTTGGCGATGAGGCGGGCATCCGACGTGCGCAATTGCAGGTCGGACAACATGCAGAAATAGGTGTACTCGCGCCCCTGGACCACCATGAAACTGCCGATTTGCAGGTCCTCGGTGCTCTGCCCAGGGTCCAGCCGCACGGTCAGCCCCGCCGTGAACGAGCCATCTACCACAACGCCCAGTCGTTTCCTGTCCATGTCCTACCTCCAAGATTCCAACGTGCAGCCTACGCTTCCGGGTCCACGGCGTACAGCACGGCGAGCAGCCTTTCCACATCCTGCTGAAGCAGCCCCGCCACCTCCAGCGCGGCCTGCTCCAGCCACGCCTCGTCGCCCCCGCGCTGCTCGTAGGCCCAGGTCAGGTGGGCTGCCAGGACGTGCTCCACCGGCGCGGGCAACTCGGCCGTCGCCAGCGTGCGCAGGTACAGCCGCCGCTCCGAGAACTCCCGCACCTCGTCCGGCGCGCACGCGTACACCGAGTAGTGCATCGGCGGCGGCTGCGACGGAATCCGCTGGCTCACCCGCGCGCCCGCCCGCGACCCCACGGGGATCACGGTGAACTTGGTGTGCAGCAGGTGCTCCAGTTCCGGGTGGCGGGTGTACACGGCCTCATCGTAGGCATCGGGCCGGCTGCGGCGCACTGCCCCGCGCCCTGGGTCCACCGACACCGTCTCGCCGAACGCGACGACGCCGTAGACCCACGTGTCGCCGCCCGCCTGGGCCTTGACCAGGCTACCCAGCGCCGGCGGGCGGTTCAGCGTGAAACTTTCCGCCACGAACATGAACGAGTCGGTCTCTATGATTTCGCCGATTCTCTCGGTCATACGCCTCGCCTCCTCTTGCTCCTGTCTTTGCCCGAGCGAATGTAGGGCAGGCCGTGCCGGGCGAACTCGCCCTCCACCAATTCTTCCACCACGGTTCGCATCGCCACATCAATAACGGCGGCCTCGTGCGCCTCCATCAGCGCCAGCGGATAGGGGGGCACGTCGCCGCTCAGCGCGCACTGATCCAGCACGACGCCCAGCCCCAGGTTTAGGGCTTCCTCGTCCTCGGCCACCCACTTGGGCATCTCCACGCGGGCGATTTCCCCGCCCACGTCCAGGTAGCAGAACACGATGTCATGCCCACCATAGTGCCTGACCACGTCAGACACCGTCGCGAAGAGATCGGTGCGCTTCCCTGGCTCCAGCACTCCCTGCAAGAGTTCGCGGTCGCGCAATTCGCCCAGGAATTCGCACAGTTCGCGGTGATCGCTCTTGCACGTTTTGCACTCCGACGTGTCGGTGTCGCACAGGGCCACCCGCAGGGCGTTGCACAAATCACGGGCGCTGGGGTAACTGATGTAACTCAACAGCGGAATCCGCTCCGCCAGAAAGCCGTCCAGCGCGCGGCGAAACGGGCGGGTGAAGTGGTCGCGGACGGGGTCGGGCTGGTTCTGAAGAGGCCACAGGATGAGCGTGCCGTCGTGCAAGGCCACGCAGGGAGCAGAGAGCGCCAGCGCCGTCTCCAGCAGCACCTCCAACTCGCGCACGGCCATCTTCGCGCCAAGCAACTCGGCCCGGAGCGGCGCACCATCCAGGGAGAGATCTTCCTCTTTGTAGAGCATCTCGGTAACCGATGTCAACGATGCCATCGGGTTCGCGCCGTAGGCCAGCACCACCTTACTGATGTTCAGGACGCAGTAGCGGACGGGGCTGTGGCGGTCAGGCGGGATGTTGGAGCCATCGCTGGCCGCCACTTGGTAGCCGCCCGACGGGAGCGGGGGCACTGCGAACGTGTCGCGGAGCGAGTTCAGGGGATTGGCCACAAGCCAGGGGTAGCGTTTCTTGCGCACCTCCAGACTGTCGCGCACCTTGTCGGGGTCGGCGCGCTGGAGGACGCTGCGGGCCTCGCGAAGGAGCCGCATCCGTTTCTCCGGGCTCTGGAGGTCCACCAGGGCGCGTATGTGCGGATGAATCGCCGAAAGGTCCAGCGGCATGTCCCCTGCCTCCGTTCGCACATTTGGTCTAATCATAGCAGGAGTGCAGATTTTGCGCAAATGCGCGCTTCCCCCGAGACCCACGACAAGCAGAGGGCCGGCGCTTGGACGCACCGGCCCGATAGCAGTGGTATTCAGTTCGTTTCGGAAGTCAGCACCTACCGGCCGCGCGTGCCGTTCCTGCCCCTTGCGCTCGCGTTACCGCTGGCGTTGGACGACCCGATGATCTGGTCGTAGGCGGCCTGGCTGAGGTACTGGGGCGCATAGGTCTCGCCCCGCGCCTTCAGGTTGGACACGAAGGCCCGCAGGTGATTCTCCGACCCCTTCAGCAGGTTGGAGTAGACCCGCTTGATGTCGGCCTTGTCCGTCTGATCGATCCGCTCTTGCAGGTCCAGGATGTCAATCTCCTCAATCGCCGCGCCCACCTTCAGCGCGTCGGTAATGGACAGGCCACCCTGCGCCACGAGTTGGTCGTACAGGCTTTGAAGCGTCGGATTTGTGAATTCGCCGGCAGCGTTGCCCACAGCCGGGTCTTCCACGCCGTAGCGGTCCAACAGCCGCTTCACCGCGTCGCTGTGCGTCTGCTCGGCAGCGGAGATGTTCTTGAAGACCGGCAACCCCCACTTGTCGTACAGCGCAACATAGACATCATGAGCCAACTTCTCTTCCTCGCGCATGAAGGCCAGCCCTGCGGCCTCATCCTCGGTCAGGGATGCCGTCGCTGTGACGGGGACAGGGGCCTGAGCCAGCGCAGGAGCCGCTGCGACGGTCCCCACAACCAGCGATGCAACCACAAGCGTCATCAACACAAATCGTTTCATTTTCTCAACCTCCACGGTTTACTGTTCTTGATAGTCGGGTGCTGGCGGTCTGTTGTTTCGTATGGCCTTGCCAGCATCTACATCTGCAGTATAGCAGGCCCGTGTGAAGAACGTTTGAAGGCGGTGTGTGCGTCGTATGAAGGTCGGGCTGCTTGCCATCTCGCCCGCACCTGCGGTACAATGGGAGCGAAGGATTGCCGCAGGCGAGATGCTTCGCGGCTGCACCGCTCAGCATGATAACGCTGGCCTTCCCTTCGCAGTGAGATGAAAGGAAAGGTGCAACATGACGCTGGTTCTGGGCATTGAGACATCGTGCGACGAGACGGGCGCGGCCGTCGTGGAGAACGGCCGTCGCATCTTGAGCAATGTGGTCGCCTCGCAGATTGACCTGCACAAGCAGTACGGCGGCGTGTTCCCGGAAATTGCGTCGCGCCAGCACATCCTGACCATCGTGCCCGTCATCCAGCAGGCCATGCGCGACGCGAACGTGGACTGGCGGCACCTGGACGCCATCGCCGTAACCTACGGGCCTGGGCTGGCTGGGTCGCTTCTGGTCGGCGTGAACGTGGCCAAGGCGCTGGCCTTCGCCCACGACATTCCTCTGGTGGGCGTCAACCACATTGAGGCGCATGTCTACGCCAACTGGCTCGTGCCCACCAGGCCCGCGCCGACGGACCTGGGCAGCGCGCCCCCTCAACCCGCGGAGCCGCCTGCCCCTGCGCCCGAACCGCAGTTCCCGCTGGTGGCGCTCATCGTCTCCGGCGGCCACACCGAACTCCTGCTGATGACCGACCACGGCCAGTTCAAGCGTCTGGGCGCAACCATTGACGACGCGGCGGGCGAAGCGTTTGACAAGGTGGCGCGGCTGTTGGGGCTGGGCTTCCCCGGTGGCCCCGCCATCCAGCAGGCCGCCTCTCGTGGCAGCGCCGAGGCGTTCCAGTTCCCGCGCGCCTGGCTCAAGGGGACCTACGACTCCTCGTTCAGCGGGCTGAAGACCGCCGTCCTGCGCACCGTGCGGAAGTACGAGGCGAAAATCGGCGCGCCTGCCGCCGACCGCAAGACCAAACTCGTCTCGTCGCAGACCCCGCCCCTGATGCACACGGTGCCGGTTCCCCACATCGCGGCTAGTTTCCAGGCGGCTGTCGTGGACGTGCTGGTGGAGAAGACCCGCCAGGCCGCCGAGGCGACCAAGGCCAAGCAGGTGCTCCTGGCGGGGGGCGTCGCTGCCAATGCCCTGCTCCGCAAGGAGATGACCGCCCGACTCGCGCCCGTGCTGGTGCTGGTGCCGCCCCCGGCCCTGTGCACCGACAACGCGGCACCCATCGCCAGTTTGGGCTACTTCCGCTTCATGCGGGGCGAGCGCGCCGGCCGCGACCTGGACGTGAACCCCACCCTGCGGCTGGGGGTTGCGCCCGCGCCGTAGGCGTCCCGCCTCGCGAGCGCCCTGCGCCGCGTTTGACGGAAACACCCCATCCTGGTATCATAGGCAGCGCAAGGACGCGATGGGTGGGTCAGACCGGCCGATGCTGCCCGATTTGATCCCTGGCCCCCACAAACGTAGGGGTTGAGCCGCCGAATCATCTGAACGCAGGGAGAAAATCGCTCATGCGGATTGGGATTGACGCGCGCCTCGTGCACTACACCAAAGCAGGCATCGCGCAATACATCATACAACTGGTCTCACAACTGGCGAACCTAGACAGCAACAGCGAATACGTGATCCTTCAGCATCGCCGGGACAAGGCCCCCCTGGTGCAGCGCCCGAACTTCCGACGCCACCCTGTCTGGACGCCCAGCCACCACCGCCTAGAGCAGTTGACGCTGCCCCTGGAGATCCGCGGCCTGCGGCTGGACCTGCTCCACAGCCCGGATTTCATCCCGCCCTTTCGCCGCAACTGCCTGTCGGTGATCACGGTGCACGACCTGGCGTTCCTTCTGTTTCCGCAATTCATGACCCGCGAAAGCGCCAACTACTACGGCCAGATTGACGTAGCCGTGCGCAACACCGACCACATCATCGCCGTGTCCCAGAGCACATCCGAGGACTTACAGCGATTGCTGGGCGTGTCCGAGTCCAAGATATCCGTCATCTACGAGGCCGCCAACCCGCTGTTCCGCCCCATTGACGACCAGCAGGCGATGGCGGCCGTCCGCCAGCGCTACGGCATCTCCGACGAGTTCATCCTGTTCGTCAGCACCATAGAGCCGCGCAAGAACCTGCCCACGCTGTTTGAGGCGTTCCGCCTGTTGCTGGACCGATACAAGAGCGCGGCCAAGTTGGTGGTCGTCGGGAAGTTGGGCTGGCTGGTGGACGACTCGCTGGCGGCGGTGGAGCGGCTGCGCCTGCAGAGGGATGTGGTGTTCCTGCAACAGGTTCCGCCCGAAGACCTGCTACATCTGTACAACGCGGCCTGCATGCTCGTCATGCCGTCGTTCTACGAGGGGTTCGGCCTGCCTGCGCTGGAAGCCATGGCCTGCGGCACGCCGGTCATCGTGTCCAACGTCTCCTCGCTGCCCGAGGTGGTGGGCGACGCGGGCATTCTGGTCCCGCCCCAGGACGCGGAGGCCATTGCCGTGGCCATGTGGCGCGTCCTGAGCGACCCACGTCTGCGCGAGGAAATGCGGGCCAAAGGGCTTGCGCGTGCGGCCTGCTTCTCGTGGGAGAAGGCGGCGCGGCAGACCCTGGAAGTCTACCACGAGGTGATGAGCCAGACGTGAGCGAGCGCCCCCGCGTGTTGTTCCTCACATCGGAACTGCCCTACCCGCCGCACCAGGGCATGGCCATCCGCGCCTACAATCTCATCGCGGGGCTGCGCGAGCGGTTCCGCGTGAACCTGTACTCCCTGTCCAGCAGCCCCGAGGCCGCCGAGCACGCCGCTGCCTTGCGCCAGGTCTGTGAGCGCGTGGAAGTCCTGCCCGCGCCCACCCGCACGCGCGCCCAGCGGGTCCGCGCGCTCCTCACGACGCGCCTGCCCGACATGGCACTCCGCGCCTACTCGCCCGCTTTCCAGGGTGCAGTGCTCCGCGCGCTCGCCCAAGGCGAGTACGCCATCCTGCACGTGGAAAGCATAGAGATGGCCCCCTACGCCCTGGCCGCCATTGAGGCCGGATTGCCTCGGCGGCCGCGCATCGTATTTGACGACCTCAACGCCGAGTACCTGCTCCAGAAGCGGGCTTTTGAGACCGACCTGCGCCACCCCCGCCGATGGATCGGAGCCGCCTACTCATTTGTCCAGTGGCGGCGGCTGGCGCGGTACGAGCGACAGGTGTGCCGCCTGTCCGACTGCGTCGTGGCCGTATCCGAGTGGGATCGCGACGCCCTGGCCCGCCTGGCGCCCGGCGCGGACATCCGCGTGGTCCCCAACGGCATAGACGCTGGGCACTACGTCAACTACTCGCCCGGCGGCGAGGACCCGACCGCCAGCACCCCCGGCCCGAAACTGGTCTTCACGGGCAAGATGGACTTCCGCCCCAATGTGGACGCCGTGTGCTGGTTCGCCGACGCCATCCTGCCGCGCATACAGGCGCATGTGCCCGATGTCCACCTGTACATCGTGGGACAGCGCCCGTCGCCCGCAGTGCAGGCGCTGGGGAGCCGGCCCGGCATCACGGTTACGGGCTTCGTCCCCGACGTGCGGCCCTACATCGCCGCCGCCGATGTGTACGTGGTCCCCATGCGCATGGGCGGCGGCACGCGGCTGAAGGTGCTGGAGGCCATGACCCTGGGCAAGGCCATCGTGTCCACGTCGCTGGGGTGCGAAGGCTACGGCCTGACGCCCGGCCGCGAACTGGTCGTCGCTGACGACGCGGCGCGGTTCGCCGACGAGACCGGGGCGCTCCTACGCGACCCGGCTCGCCGCGCCCAACTCGGCGCGCTCGCCCGCGAGTTCGCCGTGGCGCGCTACGACTGGAGCCGCATCGTCCCCCTCCTGGAACAAGCCTACGGGTTCTGATTCGCCCCTGCTGGCATCCCACTTGCATCTGCCCCTACCCCAGATGAACGAATTGTCATCTGGAACGAGAGCGATTGTCATCAAGATTTCATCTAGGGATGTTATACTTTGCGTGGAAGAAGGTAAGGAGCGGGCAGCACATGGCAATGGAGTTTACTCGTAGTAGCCAGTCTGTGTATTTGCTGCGGGTACAGGAGAGTCTGAGCCACCGTCTGTATCTGGTAACCAAACGCATCTTGGACGTCGTGATCGCCAGCATCGCCCTGGTACTGACGGCGCCGCTGATGCTGGTGGTGGGATTGGCCATCAAATTGGACTCGCCCGGGCCGGTTCTGTTCAAGCAGCAGCGGGTGAAGGGACTGGATCCCGACGGCAAGCCCATCCTGTTCACGTTTTACAAGTTCCGCTCCATGTATCACAACGCGGACAGCAGCGTGCACCAGAAGTTCATGAGCGACTTCATCAACGGCAACGGCAGGCTGCACAAGGATGGCAACGGCAAGGCGATGTACAAGTTGGCAGCGGATCGCCGGGTAACCCGCGTGGGCCGGTTCATCCGCAAGACCAGCCTGGACGAACTGCCGCAGTTGATCAACGTGATCAAAGGGGACATGAGTCTGGTTGGCCCCAGGCCCGCGATCCCCTATGAAGTTGAACAATATAAAGAGTGGCACAAGAGGAGGTTGTTGGTCACCCCGGGCATCACGGGGTTATGGCAGGTCAAGGGTCGGAGCAGTGTAACCTTCGATGAGATGGTGAGGTGGGACATCGAATATGCGGAGGACCGCTCCCTAGGGATGGACCTGCGCATCCTGCTCCAGACAATACCTGTCGTCCTCTCGGGCAAAGGCGCGGCCTAAAGGCACTACCCTGGAGCCTATCAGACCCTTCCCTCTCTACTCTAGCGCTAGACCGTGATGCCCAGAGACACGTCTGCGGTCGGGTTCGCGCCCCGACCGCAGACTTTTTATGGGGTTCACGCGGCCCATGTGCGACACACGTCATTGTCGCCTGCTCGGTACGGGAGACACTCGCTAACTTGACAGCGATAGTATAATGGGCGAAAAGTCTCGGAGGCAACCCGTGCGTTTCTCGTTTTCGCCCGACTTCGCAGCCCTGTTCCCAGAGTACAGCCGCTGGCTTGTGGTGGCGCACAACCTGGACAACCACAGGCAGCACGAGGAGGTGGCACGCCTGCTCGCCGAGGCCAGCGTCCGCATCCGCGCCGACGCCACCCTCGCCGCGAACCCTGCCGCCCACCCGCGCCTGGCAGCCTGGCGCGAAGCGTTCCGCCGCTTCGGGGCCAAGCCCGCCGACACCCGGCCCGCGCTGGAGGCCCTCGTGCGTCGCGTCCTCAAGGGCGACGACATCCCCTACGTCAACACCGCCGTCGCCCTCATGAACACCCTGTCGCTGGCCCACCTGTTGCCATGTGGCGGCGACGACCTGGGCCAGGTGGTGGGCAACTTCTCGCTGCGCCTGGCGCGCGGCGACGAGCCGTTCACCCCGTTCATCGGCGGCGAGACCGAATACCCTGCCCCGGGCGAGGTCATCCTGGCGGACGACGCCCGCGTCATGTGCCGCCGCTGGATCTGGCGGCAGGGCGATGCCACCAAAATCACCCCCGACACCACGGCCGTCGCCATCAACGTGGACGTCCTGCCGCCCGCCACGGTGGCCGAAGGCGAGGCCGCCGCCCGCGAACTGGCCGAGCGCCTGCGCAAGTTCTGCGGCGCGGACGTCCGCATATTCCTGCTGAACCGGGACAACCCCATCGCCGAGTGGTGATCGGCGGAGGAGGCCAAGATGTACATGCAAAACCATCGCAGGTTCGGGGTCGGCAACGCCATCCTTGCGCTGGTGTGCGCCGCCGCCATCGTCGTGTGCGCCTACCAGATTCAGGCGGCGGGCAGGGGCATCGCCAGGGAGAACCTCACCGTCGGGAGCACGCCGGTGGAGATTTTCCGGCCGTCGGGCGGCGCGTCCGAACCGGCGGTGGTGGTGGCGCACGGGTTCTCCGGCTCGCGGCAGATCATGTACAGCATCGGGTACACCCTCGCGCGGAACGGCTACCTGGCCGCGCTGCTGGACTTCCCCGGCCACGGGCGCAACCCTGTCCCGATGCGCCAGGCCGGGCACATGCGCGACGTTACCCAGTTGACCGATGCTCTCGGCCAGGTGGTGGACTACGTCCGCGCCCGCGAGGATACAATAGACGACCAGGTCGCGGTCCTGGGCCACTCCATGGGCACGGCGGTCGTGATGACCTACGGGCTGGGCCACGCTGACGTGGGCGCAACCATCGCCCTCTCGGCCATCATGACCGACATCACTCCCACCATGCCGCGCAACCTGTTGCTGTTGACCGGCGCGCTGGAGTTCGCCAACCTCAGGCAAAACGCCCTCGCCGCCCTGCGGAACGGCGGCGGGCAAGAACCAGGCGTCCTATACGGCGACTTCGCCGCAGGCACCGCCCGCCAACTGGAGTTCGTCCCCAACACCGAGCACGTTACCATCCTGTTCAGCCGCGAGACGCTTCTCCGCATCACGCAGTGGTTGGACGCCGCCTTCGGACATGCGTCCAATGGCTGGACCGACTCGCGCATGAAGTGGGTACTGCTCCTGCATGTGGCTGCGCTTGGGCTCTACCTGCCGTTGAGCGAGTGGGTCTGGTGGAAGCGCACACCCATCCGCGGGCGGCGCATGCGGGTGCAGGACATTCTGCTGTTCAAGGGCGTGCCCGCGCTGGTAACGCCGCTCGTGCTCTGGGCGCTGTCGCCGCTCACCACGTTGATTCCGCTGTCCGTCGCCAACTACCTGGCCGTGTACTTCCTCCTCGCGGGCACCGGCAGCCTGCTCCTGATGCGCAGCCGCGGGCTGCTGGAGCGGCGCACCCTGCGGGCGTGGCTGAGGCCGGGGTGCGTCGGCGCGGGGCTCGTGTTGTTCGCCTACATCGTGCTGACCCTGTTCATTCCGGGCGACCAGACCTGGACCAGCCTGATTCCCACGGGTCGGCGTGTCCTCTGGTTCGCCGTGCTGGCCGTCATGTGCTTCCCGTACTTTCTGGCCGACACGTCGCTCACCTACGCCAGGGGGCGCGGGCGGACCTTCTGGCGTTTCGGTCTGACCAAGGCTATCTTCCTCGTGTCCATGTTCCTCGCGCTGCAACTGAACCCAGGGCTGTTTTTCATCCTGCTTCTGCTGCCCTTCCTCCTGGTGGCATGGATTATGTTCGGGGTGTACGCCACGCGTGCCACCTCTCGGCTTGCATCCCCGCTGCCTGGCGCCATCGCCACCACGCTGGCCTTCGCCTGGTTCATGGCATCGCTGTTCCCGATGGTGTAAGGCGCTTGGAACACGAACGCCGCGTAAAGACCGTGAAAGGCGCGAAGGAAGCGCTTCTTGGCGTCTTTGCGGCTTTGCGTTAGGTTGTCAGTTTCCTACGCTCTCGGCGTGCTCTGCGGTGAAGTGCCGATGTGCAAAGGGTGCAATGCCTGGCGCGTGCAGGGGCGCGAAAGCGCGAGAAAAATGAAGATTGGCAAAGCAAGTGCGCGGATAATCGCCCCTGCAATCGTTCTCATTCGCAAGCCTCTCTCTGGCCGTTTGCCGAGATTTGACAGCCCCCTTGCTACGGAGTAGACTCCGCAAATGCTATGTGCAATGCTATGTGCATAGCATTGTGCATTGCAAATCCACATCGCGAGGCGGTCAAGGAGGCCAGCCATGGGAAAAGTGCGCGTCGCCATCATCGGCGTCGGGAACTGCGCATCGTCGTTGGTGCAGGGCGTGGAGTTCTACAAGAACGCGGCGGACGATGACACCGTCCCCGGCCTGATGCACGTCCGCCTGGGCGATTACCACATCGGCGACATTGAGTTCAGCGCCGCCTTTGACATTGACGCCAACAAGGTCGGCAAAGACCTGTCCGAGGCGATCTTCACCCCGCCCAACAACACCTACAAGTTCGCCGATGTCCCCCATCTGGGCGTCCCCGTCCACAGAGGGATGACCCACGACGGCCTAGGTCGCTACCTGTCCCAGGTCATCCGCAAGGCTCCCGGCTCCACCGACGACATCGTGGGCATCCTGCGGGACACCCACACGGACGTGGTGGTGAGTTACTTGCCCGTGGGCAGCGAGATGGCCACCAAGTGGTACGTGGAGCAGATTCTGGACGCCGGCTGCGCGTTCGTGAACTGCATTCCCGTCTTCATTGCCCGCGAGCGCTACTGGCAGAAGCGATTTGAGGAGCGCGGCCTGCCCGTCATCGGCGACGACATCAAGTCGCAGGTGGGCGCCACCATCGTGCACCGCGTGCTCACCCGCCTGTTCGGCGACCGCGGTGTCCGCCTGGATCGCACCTACCAACTCAACTTCGGCGGCAACACCGACTTCCTCAACATGCTGGAGCGCGAGCGTCTGGAGTCCAAGAAAATCTCCAAGACCAACGCCGTAACCAGCCAGTTGGACTTCAACCTGCCGCCGGAGGATGTGCACGTGGGCCCCAGCGACTACGTCCCGTGGCTGGCCGACCGCAAGTTCTGCTACATTCGCATGGAGGGCACCACCTTCGGCAACGTCCCCCTGAACCTAGAACTGAAACTGGAGGTTTGGGACTCTCCCAACTCGGCGGGCGTGGTCATTGACGCCGTGCGGTGCGCCAAGATCGCCCTGGACAGGGGGCTGAAGGGGGCGCTCGTCGGGCCATCGGCCTACTTCATGAAGTCGCCGCCGGTGCAGTATCGGGACGACGAGGCCCGCGCCATGGTGGAGGCCTTCATCCGAGGGGAAGACGCGTAGGGCTTGCGCCTCCCCGCCTGCCAATCCGGAACTTCACGCACAGGTCGGGCATCACTGCCCGACCTGTGTTTCTGCTCCCCAACCGCCACGACCCCAACAGGGCGCTGACTCTCATCTGTGCGAAACGCGCAACCCGAGCGGCATTTCCATACGATATTCGCCCAATTGGACAATGCAAGCAGTGCACTAGTTTTGCACAAACTTGTGAATTCTGATATAATGTTGGGCACATCACATGGGGATTCACGTCATCACATGAGGAGGGAACCAATGCCGACGCACGTGCCTGACATCGTCATCGGTCGTCTGCCCCTGTATCTGCGCGCCCTGGAGCATCTGCTCAAGGAGGGGCGCGAGATCACCTCGTCCCAGGAACTCGGCGAGCGGCTCGGCTACAGCGCAGCCCAGATTCGCAAAGACCTCTCCTTCTTCGGCGAGTTCGGCAAACAAGGCTCAGGATACCGCATCGCGCGCCTGGCCCAGGAACTTCGCAAGATTCTGAAGGTGGACCGCGAATGGCCCGTGGTGCTCGTCGGCGTGGGCGATCTGGGCCATGCCTTGGTGCGGTACGCCGGATTCAAGCCCAAGGGGTTCCGCATCGTCGCGGCCTTTGACAACGACCCAGCCAAAATCGGCCAGCAGGTCGGCTCGCTGATCGTCCAGGACAGCCGCCTGATTCCAGAAGAAGTGAAACGCCACGGCGCGCAGATCGCCATCATCGCCACGCCTGCGTCCGCGGCCCAGGAAGTGGCCGACATGCTCATCGCGGCGGGAATTCGGGCCATCGTCAACTACGCGCCCATCTCCGTGAAGGTGCCGGCGGGCGTGCGCATCCAGTATGTGGACCCGGCGGTGCAACTCCAGCGCCTCACGTACTACCTGTAGGCACGGGGCGGGGTCCACGACTATGGTTCCCGATGCCCGGGCGAAAGCCCTGGAGGTTCACCGTCGCCTGCTGGACGCCTACGGCGAGCCGCCGCCCCCTTCCCACCGCGACCCGGTGGACGCGCTGGTGCTCACCATTCTGAGCCAGAACACCAACGACCGACTGCGGGATATGGCGTTCCGCCGCCTGCGCGCGGCCTTCGCATCGTGGGAACAGGTGCGCGACGCGCCCGCGGAGGCCATCGGGCAGGCAATCCAGGTCGCGGGCCTGTGGAAGCAGAAGGCCGCGCGCATCAAACAGGCGCTGCAACGCATCACCGTGGAACGGGGCGCGCTGACGCTGGACTTTCTGCGGGAGTTGCCAACAGAGGACGCCCGGCGCTACCTGCTCTCCTTCAACGGCGTGGGGCCCAAGACGGCTGCCATTATCCTGCTGTTCACCCTGGGCATGCCCGCCTTCCCCGTGGACACGCACGTGCACCGCGTAACGCGGCGGCTGGGCCTCATCCCCGACGGCACAGGCCGAGAGAAGGCGCATGAACTGCTGGAGGCCATTCTGCCGCCGGAGACCTACTACGCTTTTCACATCAACGTCATCCGCCACGGGCGGGCCGTATGCGCGGCGCGACGCCCCCGCTGCGCAGCGTGCCCGCTCCGCGACGTGTGCGACTACTGCGCCCGCACCTGCGCGCCTGCATCCGAAGAGGAGAGGCCATGACCACGTTGCTCTTGGTGCGCCACGGCGCAACGCAGGCCAACGAGATCGGCTACTGGCAGGGGTGGGAGGACACCGCGCTGACGGAGGTGGGCATGGCCCAGGCCCAGGCCGTGGCCCGGCGCGTCGCCCGCGAGTTCGCGCCCGTCGCCGTGTACAGCAGTTCCCTACGCCGCGCGCTCCAGACCGCAGAGCCCATCGCCCAGGCCGTGGCGTGCCCCCTCATCCCCCACGATGGCCTGCGCGAAATCCACTTCGGCCAGATCAGCGGCCTCTCCCTAGAGCAGTTTCGCAAGGGGTTCCCCGCCCTGTTTGAGGCCTGGACCGACAAGACAAACCTGGACTTCGCATGGCCCGGCGGGGAGAGTCGCCGCGCCTTCTTCACCCGCGTGTGGGGGGCGGTAGACGAAATTCTGGCGGCGCACCCCGGGGACGATACGGTGGTGATCGTAGCGCACGGCGGAAGTTTGCGGGCGGCGCTGGCCTACCTGCTCCCCGGTCAGTTCACCAACTGGTGGACCTACGACCTGCGCAACGCGTCCCTGACGGTCGTGGACGTGGCCGCGGGCGAGGCGCAACTCCGCCTGCTCAACGACTGCGCACACCTGGACGCGCAGTAACCTGCCCCCGCTACAGGATGCTGAACGTGGAGCCTGCGGCGGTCTTCTCCACGTGGATGCGGACGGGGAATGCGTCCTGCAATTCCTCCAGGTGGGTGATGACGAGAATCTTGTCAAACTCGTCCTGCACCGACTGGATGGCCTCCACCAGTTTGCGGCGGCCTGAGGCGTCCTGTGAGCCGAATCCCTCGTCAATGATGAGCGTGCGCAGTTGCGCGCCAGCCCGCCGCGCCAGCAACTTGCTCAGCGCGATGCGGATGGCGAAGTTCACGCGGAACGCCTCGCCTCCCGAGAACAACTCATAGGGGCGCGACCCCAGTTCATCCGAGATGTGGATTTCCAGCGTCTCCTGGGTGGTGCCCGCCTTCGTCTCCCGCTGCGTCTGCATCGTTACCTGCATCTTGCCGTCGGTCATGCGCTGCAGCAGGGCGTTGGCCTCGTCCTGAATCTCGGGGATGACGCTTTCAATAATCATCGCCTGGATGCCCTTCTTACCGAAGGCCAGCCGTAGGTCATCGTACAGGGCCTTGTCGCGCCGCGCCTCCCCCAGCGCCTTGGACCTCTCCTCGCGGCGCACGGCTAACTGCTCGCAGTACGCCACCTTCTGGCGGGCGGCAGCCAGTGTCTCGTGGGCACGGCGCTCGCGCTGGCGCAGCGCGTCCGCCTCGGATCGCTTTGTCCTCGCCTCGGCCTCGGCAGCAGGTAAACTCGCTAACTCGGCCTCCAGTTCGGCCTTCCGGTCGGCGGACTGGGCCAGAGCCTGCTGCAACTGGGCGATTTCATCGTCATAACGCGCCACGTCGGCCCGCAGGCCCTCAATCCGCTCCCGCGCGCTCTGCAGGCTCACGTGCTTGCCCTCGTATTCGGCCAGTGACTCTATCACGCTGCGCAGTTCAGCGTGCGTCTGCGGGTCGTAGTCCAGCGCGCGAATCTCAGCCTGCACCTCGGCCAATCGCTTCCGCTCGTCGGCCGCGAAGTCTTCCCGTCCCAGGCGTTGCTGGATTTCGGCTGCCTTCGCGCGGAGCGCCTTGGCCTCTTCGGCGGCCGCTTCCGCACGGGCCAGGGCCTCCGACAGCGCCGCCTCCTCCCGCTGCTTCGCGCCGCGACCCTTCAGCGCGACGTCCAGCGCCGACACCTCCCGCTCCCAGCCCTTGCGCTCCTGTTCCAGCGCCTGCATTCGGCCCTGGTTTGCGGTGAACTGCTCCTTCTTCGCGCGGCCCTCGGCGGTCATCTCCTCTATTAGGCGCTGGCGGTTCTCCTCGCTCAGGGGCGAACGGCACAGCGGGCAGGTCGCCTCGGCCGCTCCCAGTTGGTCAATCTTGCCCTTGAGGTCGTTCATCTCCTTGCGGAGTTGCTCGTTCTCGGCCTTCAACCGCTCCGTTTCCAGCCCCGCCTGCTGGATGGACTGGCGAAGGGCCTCGCGCTGCTGCTCCTTCTCCTCCAGCGCATGCAACTCTTTCCCGACTTGCGCATGCTTGGCCCGGAGAGACTCAGCCTTCGCCGCCTCAGCCTCCTTGTCCTCGGCCTGCTTCCGCGCGTGCTCCAGTTCCAGGGCCAGGTTCTGGCGGGCCTGGGCGATGCGGCCCTCAAGGCGGGTGGCTTCGGCGTTCAGTTGGTTAGCGCGGATGCCCTTGCTTGCCAGCGCCTGCTCGCGCTCCCGCGCCTCCACCAGTCGCTGGTAGCCTGCCTGGATGTCGGCCTCATCGCGCAGCAGCGCCTCCAGCGCTTCCACCTGCTTGAGCACCGCCTCACGCCGCTGCTCTCGCTCCCGCAAGGCGCGCTCGTCCTGCGCCCGCCTGGCAAGCAGGTCGTCTAACTCGCGCTTCTTGTGGCCCAGTTCACTCACGACGGCCTCGGCTTCGCGGGCGACTCGCTCGGCTTCCGCCACTTGTCGGGCGAGATCCTCGGTCTCCAACACCAGGGCCTTCTCCTCGGCGCGGTACGAGTCCAGGTTCTTCAGTTCGGCGTCCAGACCCTGAATCTCGGCCGTCAACTGGCCGATGAGTTGCTCCGCCTGGCGCGCCTGCTCCTTGGCAATCTCCTCGGCGCGGTCGTACAGCGACAGGCCCAGGATGTCAGCCAGCACCTGCTTGCGTTCGGCGGGCGTCTTGATGGTGAACGCATCCGCCCGCCCCTGCTTGAGAAATGCCGAGTTGATGAAGGTCTCATAATCCATCCGCAAGATGGATTTGATGCGCTCTTCGGTGGCCTTCAGCGTCGCCTCGGTCAGCACCACGAACTTGCCGTCCTTGTCCATTTGCAGTTCCAGGGTGCTCTGACCCCGCCCGCGGCTCGTGCGCTTGCGGATGACGCGGTACAGTTGCCCATCCATCAGGAAGTCAAACTCCACTTCCATATCGGTCTGTCCCTGATGGATGAGTTGGTCATCCTGATCGCGCGGAGCGCGGGCCTTTCCCCACAGCGCCCAGGTGATGGCGTCCAGCAGCGCCGACTTGCCGTGGCCGTTGGCGCCCGACAGGCAGGCCACGTGAATGCCTGCGAAATCCAGGACAGGGACATTGTCGCGGTAGCAGAGGAAGTTGCGAACCTGGAGGCGTACTGGAATCATGGAACTGACCTCGTCATGCTCGTGCTGCTGCCAGTATAGCACAGGCGGCGGCCGAATCAAAAGCCAGGGCCTGGCGCACCTTGGAGTTGTGGCAGAATTGCCTAGCGGGGGAGGCCTCACCCACTGCGGGCGGCCCGCGCCTGCTCCTCAACTGCGCGGACGAACGCCGTCTTCGCGTCGGTGTACGCCGCGCGGTCCGAGCCGAACCGCACCGCCAACTCGCGCTTGAGCCTCTCGTAGGCGCGTGCCGTGTCGGGGTGCGTGCGCAAGTAGTCACGGAAAAGCAGATGCCGCTCCCAGAAACCACTGGTAACGGCCACCAGGTGCAGGTGGAAGACATCGCCCGCCTGCTTTCGGCGGAAGTAGCGGCGTTCGGGGATGGTTGCCTCAAACTCGGGCACATACTCATAGCCGAGGGCCTGAAGCGGCGCGATGCACTGCGCGGCACAGTCCAGGCTTGCCACGCCCACGAGGATGTCTATGATGGGCTTGGCCGCCAGCCCCGGCACCGCCGTGCTGCCGATGTGCTCCACCTCCACAGCCCACGCGCCGATGGCACCGAGAATACGCGCCTTCTCGGCCTCAAAACGGGCTGGCCAGGCGGGATCGTAGTTGGCGATGACGATGGGGTCGTCCATGGCTCACGCTCGCGCGCAGGCAAGAACCCCAGGCCCGAACATACGCTCCGGGCCTGGGTTGTCGTGCAAAGGGGATTGTTACGAGGCTAGAAAGAGCGGCGTCCGCCGCGGCCACCGTAGCCGCCGCCTCGGCTGCCGCCACGACCGCCGCGATCCTCGCGGGGCCGGGCCTCGTTCACGTTCAGCGTGCGCCCGCCCAACTCCTTGCCGTTCAGGCCCGCGATGGCAGCCTGCGCCTCGGCTGCGTTGGGCATCTCCACGAAGCCGAAGCCCCTGGATTCGCCGCTGTACTTGTCCTTGATGATGGCCGCCGACGTTACCTGGCCGAAGGCCTCAAAGGCCTGGCGCAGTTCCGCTTCGGTGGTCTCCCGCGCCAAATTCCCAACATAGATGTTCATGGTACCCCTTTCTGGGTTCACACTGGCGTCCGATACGGCATCGGACACATTCTCTCACGGTCAGTGCTAGCGGCCGCACCCGGTATGTGACCATCCTGACGCAACTGCAGTGTACCCCCAACTGGGGATTGTGTCAATTCATTGTACTCGTTCAGTACCTTAGTGGACTCCTCGTCAATTTGGTGTATAATAGTCCTCCAGAGCGATTGAGGAGGACAAGATGCCGAAACGGATAC
>JARYMK010000249.1 GCA_029907165.1 Anaerolineae bacterium | reverse complement strand
GGCCATGGTACCCTCCGGTAACATTATCATTTGATAGTACCATCTTGCCACAGTAACATTTTAGATGGTAGTACACGCGGACACGCAACCGGTGGTGGCACACTTGCCGAAACGGTGAACCTGTGGCAAATTATGGCGGTTTATACTGTTAGGGCCCTCGCAGGTACTCTGCCGCAATCCTGCCGCCCGCCGGAGTTAAAGTCATGCTCGCACGGTTTGCTCTTCGCCGCATTGTCGCGGGAATCCTGGTGCTGTTCGCGATAACCTACGTGGCCTATTTCACCCAAGACATCGCCATGCGCCAGCGCCTGCTCCAGCCCGCGCCCGTTGGCGAAATCGCACAGACTGCCTGGGGGCAGACCGTCACCCTGTGGAAAGGCATCCCCCGCGGTGATTGGGGCGAGTACAACCGCACCACGGGCTACATGCTGCGCCAGGGCGAGCGCGTGCCGATTGCCCAGTTGGTCGGCACCTCGCTGTGGAACAGTTCGGTGCTGTTGCTGCTGGCAATGGCGCTGGGTGGCGTCCTCGGCGGGCTTCTGGGCATCGGGTTCGCCGCCGTCCGTCGGCGGGCCATGTCGCTGTCCATGCTCCTGCTCTCGGTTGTCGGCGTGTCCACGCCCAGTTTCTTCCTCGCCGTGCTCTTGCAACTGGGGGCCATTGAGTTCTACAAGCGCACGGGCGTCCGGCTTGTGCCTGTGGGCGGGTTCGGCTGGGATTCGCATCTGGTCCTGCCCATGCTGGTGTTGGCGGCTCGGCCCATCGCCCAGGTGGCGCGGCTGACGTCGGTGTACATGGAGAACCTTATCGGCGAGGATTTCGTCCGCACCGCGCGCGCCAAGGGTCTCCCCAACTCCGAAATCTGGTTCGGGCACATCCTGCCCAACGCGGCCGGGACCGTGCTGACGGCCATCGTGTCCTCGCTTCGGTTCGCGCTCAGCAGCCTGCCCGTGGTGGAGGTGTTCTTCGGCTGGCCCGGCCTCGGCAAGCACCTGCTGGAGCGGCTGCAGGGCTACGACCTAGACGCGGCCGCGGCGCTTGTGCTGGCGACCGGTTTCTTCTTCGTGCTGATGAACGGCCTCATGGACTTCGCCTACCGTGTGTTGGACCCACGGCTGCGCCGGGCACAGGAGGCAGGCTCGGCCCAGATGGAGATCAGCAACTGGCTGGAACTGGCCTGGACGGGGTTCGTGCGCGCCATCACCTTGCGGGGCCTGAGGGAGCGGCGCAGGAAGGCGCAGGAACTGGCCCCACTCCCCGTGAACGTGCGCATCAGCGAGGAGTCCAAGCAGGAGATGTCGCGCCTCGCAGAGTCCATGCGGTGGGGGCGGCTTCGCGCCTGGCGCAAGGCGACGGTCGGGAACCCGGCCCTCGCGCTCGGCGTGGTCCTGGGCGTCGTGCTCCTCGTGATGGTACTGGCCGGGCCCCAGTTGGCCCCCCACAATCCCTACACCACGGCCAGCCGCGTGGAGATTGCGGGCGTTACGTACACCCCGCCGTTCAGGCCGTCGGACATCTTCCCGCTGGGGAGCGACGCGCAGGGCCGCGACATCTTGAGCCTACTCCTGGCGGGTGCGCGTCGCACCATGATGCTGGCCCTGCTGGCGGTAGCGGGGCGGCTGGTCATCGGTGGGGTCTTCGGATTCCTGGCGGGCTGGTTCCACGACACGCTCCTGGACCGCACCCTGATGGCTCTGGGCGAGATGGTCAATTCATTCCCCGCGTTGTTGCTGGCGACGCTTGTGGTGTATGCCGCCGGCATCCGCCAGGGGCTGTATGCGTTCGTGTTCGGGCTGCTGGTCATCGGCTGGCCGGAGGTCATGCAGAATATCCGCGCGCAGGTCATGTCGGTGCGCCCCATGGCGTACATTGAGGGCGCGGTGGCCACCGGCGCGGGCCAGGGCCAGATTCTGACGCGCCACGTCCTTCCCAACATCTGGCCCACCATGGTGAGCCTCGCGTTTCTGGAGATGGGCGGCGCGCTGATGATTCTGGGCGAATTGGGCTTCCTGGGCGTGTTCATCGGCGGCGGGTTCGCAGCGGAAGGCGAGGGCGGGCCGCCAAGCCTCACCTACTACGACATCCCCGAGTGGGGGGTCATGCTCGCCAATTCGTGGCGCTCGTTCCGCAGTTTCCCGTGGGCCACGGTGTACCCGGCACTGGCCTTCATGGTCGCCATCGTCGCCTTCACCCTGCTCGGCGAGGGGCTGCGCCGCTTGTCGGAGGAACTGACGCTGAGCATGAAGACGCTGTTCAACCGCTATACATTGCTGGCAGCGGGCGTCATCCTGGGCGTGGGCATCTGGACGGTGCAGAGCACGGGTATCTGGGCGCGGTACAAGCCGCTGGCCGAGACGTTTGACGCGGGCCGCGCCATGGCCGACGTGCAGACGCTGGCGGGACCGGAGTTCGGCGGGCGACAAATCGGCACGCAGGGTGCCGAAGCCGCCGCCGACTGGATCGCCCGCCAGTTTGAGGACTTGGGGCTTGTTACGGCGGGGGAGAACTGGACGTACTTCCAGACAATTCGCAGCCGCGTGGTCGCGCTCCAGGGCCAGACGACCCTTCAGGCGTGGGACACGCTCGGCCAGCCTATCGCCCTCACCATGGGGCGGGATTTCGCAGAG
>JARYMK010000248.1 GCA_029907165.1 Anaerolineae bacterium | reverse complement strand
GGCGGGCAGGGGATGGATACCCGCGGCGTCCACGCGACAGGGCATCTCCAGCACCCAGTCGGGCGGCCACCCTGCGACCGCGCCTCGGTGGGGGACGTTGACAACATGGGTCTCGCCCAGGTTGTTGAAGTGCGCGTTGAGCAGTTGCGTGGCGACGGTGGAGTAGTACGCGCCCCCGCGCTGCATCAGGGTCGCGGGCAGGGCGGCCGCTCCCCGCGTGGCATACTGGTGCAGCAGATCGGCCTCAATCGCCATGACTTGCTCGGCGCGGGAAGGCGGCCACTTGGCCTGCTCGGCCAGTTCGCGGCCCGTGTGGTAGTAGTACTTCAGGTAGCCGTTCGGAATCATGCCCAGCGCCTCTATGGTTTCGGGGTCCCACTCCGGTTCAGCCGCCTTTCGCAACTCGGAGATGAACCCTGCCAGAACCTGCGGCCATAGGTCCTCGCCGTCCACCGTGAAGCCGTAGTGCCACGAGAGGTGGTTCAGCCCTAGGGTCTTCAGTTCGGCGCGTGCGGGGTCCATGCGCCGCGTGTCGTCGGCACCGAGGCGCTCCAGGATGTGCATCTTCGTCGTGTACGCGACGTTGCACAGGCCCGCAGCGGGGATGTCGGGGGCATGGCGGCTCAGCGCCTCGGTGATGAGCCCGGCGGGGTTGGTGAAGTTGACCAGGAGCGCGCCTGGGGCCAGGTCGCGCATGTCCGCAGCGACTTTGAGAATGACGGGGATCGTGCGGAGCGCCTTGGCCATGCCGCCAACGCCGGTCGTTTCCTGCCCGATGAGGCCATGTCGGTGGCCCAGGTACTCGTCTTCGCGGCGGGCGGCCATGCCCCCGACGCGCAGCTGGGTGATGACATAGCGAGCGCCGCGCACCGCTTCGCGCTGGTCCGTTGTCAGATGGACGGAGAAGTGGCCGCCATGCGCCTCCACCATCCGCCGGGCGAACTCGCCGACGACGCGAAGCCGCTCCTCCGAGATGTCCATCAGCCACAGTTCGGTCAGCGGGAACGTCTCGGCGCGGTCCAGAAAGCCCTGGACGAGTTCCGGGGTATAGGTGGATCCGCCTCCGATGATGGCGACTTTGAGCATGTGAACCCCCTACTACTTTACCACAGGGATTCTTGATGGTGTGTCATAGCGAGGGGCGCAGCGCCTCACGAATCTCCTGTTCTGTTGGCATGTCTGCCTCCTGTGAAAGTTACTCAGCCTCCCCCTCCTCCCTGGCGCAGAACGCCAGGCCAATGGTGCCCGGACCGGTGTGGACTCCCATGACTGGGGTGAACTCGGTAACGTAGAACTGCTGACAATCAAATCGTTCGCGCATCTTGGCTTCAATCCACATGACATCGTCGCCGGCGTCGGCGTGGAAGACCGCGGCGCACAGGGGTCGCCTGCCGACGCGCTCCTCCATCAGGTTCAGGATGCGCTCCAGGGCCTGGCGCCGATTGCGGACGACTCCCGCCACCTTCACGCGGCCCTCGGCCAGGTACAGGATCGGGTGGATGCGCAGGCGCGCGCCCAACATCGCAGCCGCTTCGCCGATGCGCCCGCCCCGATGCAGGTACTCCAGGGTCTCCAGCGTCGCGAAGAGGCCCACGCGCGGGATGGTGGCCTCTGCCGCGGCGGCCACTTCATCCAGGCTCTTGCCGGCTGCCGCCGCGCGCGCTGCCGCAAGCACTACGAATCCCTCGGCGATGGCCGCCGTTCGCGCGTCTATCACCCGCACCGGAACGGTGGCCGCCTGCTCTGCGGCGAGCCGCGCCGTGTGCAGCGTGCCGCTCAGTTCGTCGGGGACGTGGATGGACACGATCCCGTCGGCTTCACGGCTCAACTCCGCGTACAGGTTGGCGAATGTGCCCAGAGCGGGCTGCGACGTCGTGGGCCACGAATTCCCCTCCCGCAACGCCCGCAGCCGCCTGTACACCTCGGTGGGAGTGATGTCCACGCCGTCGCGGTAACTCTGGCCGTTCCACACCAACTCAAACGGCACGACGTGGATGTTATACTCGCACACCAAGTGCTCTGGAATGCATGCTGCGCTGTCCGTTACGACTGCGACCTTGGCCATCGCTTCCCTCCGCGTTGCGACTCCGCGCTCTCGGCGCTTTGGCGCTTCCCGACAGTCCCGCGTCGCGTTCACGGGGTCCGCTGATCCCAGGCTTCCCGCACCCCCACATCGCGATCAAAAAGCAAGCGACGCAGGAGCACGCGGCGGCGCTCCAGCCCCGGCGGAGGCAGCGGGCGGCGGTTCGCCTCCAGCCGCTTGGCGAGCGTGATTGCCAGCATGGCGACGGTGGCCCAGATGACCTCCGTCGGCTGGCCCGTGAACGCGACCAGCAGGAGCAAGGTGGCGATGCCAAGCAGGGAGAACAGGGCCGTCTGCCCCATGAGCCGCCCCAGGGCCATGAATGCCAGGAGCCATGGGAACCCCCACGGGAAGACGGCAAGCATGATGCCGATGATGCTGCTGTGGCCGCGCCCCCCGTGGAATCTCAGGTACACGGGCCAGTTATGGCCGATCATCGCCGCCAGCCCCGCGACCAGCGCGGCGCCCAGCCCCAGTCCCCACCGGAGGCCCAGCCACGTGGGGAGCCAGACCTTGGCGATGTCCAGCACGCCGACGGCGACCACAGCGGGCCGCGACACGTGGTAGTACACGCCGGTGCCGCTGACCGTGCCGCTGCCGTAGCGGCGCA
>JARYMK010000247.1 GCA_029907165.1 Anaerolineae bacterium | reverse complement strand
GCGGCAGCAGAATGGGCCACAGGCGTTTGCGGCGCGATGGGGCCGCGGCCCCAGGCGCGAGAAGTCCGACCAGCCCGGCCACCAGCCCGACGCCGAGCGCGCGCGGCACATCCGCGGGCAGGCTATCGGCCCACTTGCGCACCCACGACATGTTCGCCAGCACGTCGGCCCAGAAGGTCTGCGGCGTCCGCACCCATGACCGCAGCCAGTTCGCTTCGCTGATGACCAGCACCCGAGGCACGCGCCAGGGCACGTTGACCCCGCCGAAGGTGCTGGGATACACGGGATACCCGCTCAGGATGATGCTCCGCGCCATCCAGGGGACGATGAGGAGCGCCATCGGCGCGCATGCCCACGCCAGGATGGCCAGCGTCTCGCGCCACGCGGACCGGGGCCGCCGCGCCCACCACACGGCCAGCGCTACGACGAAGACAGCGACGCCGAACACGGCGAAACTCCGCTCCACCACGATGCCCGCGCACGCCATCAGTGCGAACCAGAGGAGCCAGAGCCGTACTTCCGCCGGAGACATCTCGTCCACCCGCACCAGGAATCCCAGCAACTCCCCCAGCAGGATGGACGCAAGGACAAAGACGGGCACCGACGGCGCAAGCGTGGCAATGTTGCCCCCAGAGATTTCCACCACAAGCGGCGCCAGCAGCAGCGCGTAGAACAGGTGATACGCGCGCCCGTGGCCCCGCCCGCTGAACAGGGCAGCCATGCTCCTCACCGAGTGCGCCATCAGCACCGTCGCCAGAAGCCCGCCGGCCAGGTGCAAAGCCCGGCCTGTCCATTCGCCGGCGTCCAGCATCGCCGCATACAGGTAGTACGTGCTGTTGAACGCCAGCCTCCCATGCACATTGCCCAGGCCGGGAACGATGGGATAGGATTTGGCCCAGAGCATGGACTGAATCCGGTACAGGCTGTCGTCGTAGTTCGTCGTGCCCGCGGTCGCCAGATTGCCAAACCACAGGCCCAGCACCGCCACGGCCAGCCAGACCCGCCCGTTCCCGCGCCATTCGGCCCGGAGCAAGGCCGACACATCCCGCCAGTGCAACCCCAGCCCGGCCAGCCCGAGCAGCCATACGAGGGCCAGCGCGATCCAGTTGACGGCGAAGAAGACGTGCCAGATTTGCAGCAAGGCCAGCGTCAGCGCCCATCCGGCCCAGAACGCCAGGAACATTCGCCTCGGAAAGGGCACCGACTCGGCCAGTCGCCGAGCGCACCGAAACCCCAGCAGGCCGACGCCGCTGAAGACGGAAAACAGCCCTACCCACGACAGGAGCACGAACGCAGCAGGCCTCAAGAGTTCCAGCATATCCCCTGACCCCCGCAACGGATTAGCCCTTCGCTTGCGCAAGACGCAGGCGCCGCACGATGCTCGCCGCCGCCACCAGCGCAGCCACCACCGCCAGCACCCACGCGTTGCGAGCCACCGCTTCGGAGACAGGGGCCTGCTTGATGGCGATGCCCGCCGCCGCCCACGCGATGACCAGCGCATACGCGGCATCGGAGCGGGTCAGCCCCATGGCCAGCGTGAGGATACCGGCCGCGGCGAGCATCAGCACGGCCCACGCCTCTGGCGACAGTCCCCAGCCGCCCCAGCCGACGTAGTCCAGCACGTCGGTAACGTTGGCGATGGTGGCGACGGAAATCCAGCCGAGGTAGATGCTGAAGGGGACATGCGTCGTCCAGAATTCGGCGGCGCGCACCTTAGCCCGCCCGATGTCCAGCCGCAGGTAGACGGCAATGAGCGACGCCAGCAGCACGAGCATCGCCACCAGCGTCAGCACGAATACCTGGTAGTGCCACAGGAAGATCCACGCGGAGTTTGCGAGGCAACCCACCGCGTACCACCACCCGATGCGGCGCAGGCGCGGGTTGTCCCGCTGGGACGGCAGCGCCTGGAAGACCGCGAAGGCGATGAGGCCCACGTAGATGAGGCCCCAGATGGAGAACACGTAGCCCGCAGGGACAAAGAGGACGTTGAACTGGTCGGAAATCTGGCCTGTGTTCAGGCCGTTCAGCGGCAAAGCGTTTGCCAGCGCGTTGACCACGAGAACGAGGAGCGTGGCGAGGACATTCACGACTTGCCGAATCCTGCCGTTGTTCACGGGAGCCTCCTTGAGCGCGAGATAGGCAGTAGCGCAGGCTGTCAGAATGACAGGAGCGCCACCGTCTGAAAATCGGTAATGACCTCGTAAGACTGTACCCGAATGGCCATCAAGGCGCAATCGGGCGATTCCAGAAAAGCGCGCAGAGAAGGGTGCCGCCTGAGATAGACGTCCTTCCAGCCGCTGCGCTCGGCCGAGGGGATTTCCTCCGCGATACCGGCTGCGGTAGCCACTACGGTGCGCGACAGGTCCGCATTGGTCTCCGTGCGACTGTCCACCGTCAGCACCACATGAGGGTCATGTACAATGTGGCCATACTTTCGGGCCTGGCGGAGTGTGGCGAAAAGGATCGTGCGCAGGTCCTCGCTCGGAGCGAAGGCCACCAGACTTGCATGGGGATATCGGTCCCCGCGCGCGCACAGAACACCCACTCCCTGCCGTGCGTACAACTCCCGAATCGTCGCTTCCAGTCGCTCGCTGTCGGTCATCGTATCTCCCCGCCACCTCGGCCAGAGTGCCCGTCAAATCCAACTGCTATCATATCGGCTTTCAGGACTCTGTCAAAGCGGCGGAGAGAACGCTCCGTTTCCGTGTACTACCATCTAAAATGTTACTGTGGCAAGATGGTACTATCAAATGATAATGTTACCGGAGGGTACCATGGCCACAGG
>JARYMK010000246.1 GCA_029907165.1 Anaerolineae bacterium | reverse complement strand
GACGCCACTCCAGTACCTCGTGCACAATGGAATCCTGGGAAAGGAGGATGTGTCACTAAGGTACTGAACGAGTACAGGTCATTGACAGTTAGCGGGAAGAGTGCTACAATGTGCGTGCAAGTCACACTGCACCGTCAACGCTTTGCAGCGTTCTACGCGCAGCAAGCACCACTTAACGAAAGGAGCCAGCGACCATGGCCATGGATGATCTCCTCAAGGCGCTGCTCGCAGGGGCGACCGGCGGCGCGGGACAGCCGCAACAACCCGCGCAGGGACAACCTGCTCAAGACAGCGCACTGCCCGACCTGTTGGGAAGCCTCCTCGGAGGGCTTGCCGGAGGCACGGGCGCTCAACCCGCGCCTGCGGCCCCAGCCCAGGCTCAGCAACCCGCCGGTGGACTTGGCGGCCTCCTGGGCAGCCTGCTCGGCGGCGGAGGGGGTGCTTCGCCGCTTGGCCCCATCGTGCAGACCCTGGCGCAGAAACTGGGACTGCCTCCGGCCATCGCGCAGGCTGTGGTAGTGTTTGTCCTCAGCAAACTCCTGCCGGGCCTCATCGGGGGGGCCGCGCCGCAAGCACAGCCCGCGCCTCAACCGGCCAAGCCCGCGCCGACCCAGCCCCAGGCAGGCGGGCTTGATTTGGGCGACCTGCTGGGACGGATGCTCAGCGGCAGTTCGCGCCGTCTCAGCACCAACTACCTGCAATCCACCGGCCTGCACGCCGAACTGGCGCAGCAAGTGGGCCTGGACGAGGAAACGGCGCTGAAGAGTTTGCAGGAGGTGCTCCTGGGGCTGGGCAGCACCCTGGCAGCCGCCACAGCCCAGCCCACGCCGGAGCCGCAGCCCGCGCCACCGAAGGCCGAGAGCCGACCGAAAGCCACTGCCGCGAAAGCCCCGGCCGCCAAGAAGCCAGCGGCCAAGAAGCGGCAGCCGCCGGAGGAATAGCCGGCCCTGAACGGGCCGCGAGCGCCGTCGCCGCAGCGCAGGTCCTGGCCCCGGTGCTTTGCGCCAGAAGCCTGCGCCCAATCCATAGATTCAGGGAGGTGGATTATGAGGTTGACCCCGCCGAAGAAGAACATCTGGTGGCTCAGTGTTGCCCTGGGAGTGGTGGGCATTGTGCTGGAGATCGTGTCGCTCGTAACCGCAATGAACATCCTTTCCATCATCGGATTCTGGGTAGTGGTCGTCGGGTTGGTTCTGCTCGCCCTATCCACCGCGATCAAAGGGCTGTAAGCGTTTCAGGCGCGTCGGACGCATTCGGCGTAGCCTATCGCTGCGGCCACTTGACACCCAAAAACACAACAGGAGGTGAATCATGGGTCTGGTAGACAAGATTTTCGGGAAGAAGAAAGAAGAGGAAGCAAAGAAGCAAGCGCAACAGGCGGCCGAGGAAGCCGCACGAAAGGCTGCCGCCGAAGAGGCTGCCCGCAAGCGCCGCGAGGAACTGGCCGAGAAGCAGCGCATGATTGAGGAGGCCCAGAAGCGCGCCGAAGAGGAAGCGGCCAAGCGCAAGGCCGCCCTGGAAGCCGAAGCCGCAGCCGAGGCCGAGAAGATTCGCCAGCGCGGCGAGGCCATGGCCGCGGCCATGCGCCAGGCTGTGGAGCAGGCCAAGCCCAAGACCTACGTCGTCAAGCCGGGCGATTCGCTGTCCAAGATCGCCAAGGAGCAGTTGGGCGACGCCAAACGCTGGCCCGAGATTTACGAACTCAACAAGGCGCTCATCGGCGACAACCCCAACCTGATCCATCCGGGCCAGGAACTGAAACTGCCCGAATAGCGGGCTGAGAGAACCGCAACATCGCGCTTGTACGGGCGGCCAGCCGGTCGCCCGTACAGTGCTATGCACTGCCTTGCGGTCCCACGGCTTTGACCCGCTGCCCCACGTGCGGTACAATACGCCGCCTCGTCCGACCGGAGACGGTCTGCGGGAGCGTTGTGCCGGAGGTGGAAAGCGGCGGGTATTGTCTGCGCGATCCGCGGCGGCCCCGAAAGCCAGGCCTCTATTCATCGGGCGATTCGCCTGGCTGCGGAGACCTCCGAGCCGCTGTACTTCCTCTATGTGGTCAACGTGGAGTTCCTCATTCAGACCAACATCGGCCAGGCCCATCTCGTCGCCGAGGAACTTCGGCAGATGGGCGAGTTCATCCTCTTGCTGGCTCAATCCCAGGCCGAGGCCCAGGGCGTCAAGGCCCACGTGGAAATCCGCCAGGGTGATGTCCTTGAGCAGGTCTTCGCCCTGTGCCAGGATCTGGATGCGACCTATGTGGTGCTGGGTCGCCCCAAGGGGGCGAGCAGGGCGATGTGCTCAGCAACGACCACCTGGAGCGGTTCACCGGCCGCATCGGGCTGTACACGCGGGCCAAGGTTGTGCTGGTTGACCCTGCAGACGAGGGGGAAGCATGAGGACCCGCGCCAAGGATCGGCTCACCGCATTTGCGCTGCTGGCCGCGCTTGCCGTGACATGGCTTGTCGGCGGCTTCGCGCGTCCGCCGGCCACGCAGGCCCAGACGGTGGAGTGCCGCACCGTCATCACGGGCTACGTTCTGGACAGCCACGGCGAGCCCGTGGAGGGCGCGACGGTCGCGCTGGTGGAGGGTTCAGCGGCCGAAACCGTCGCCAAGACGACCACGGAACCCGACGGCCTGTACTCGCTCCCAGTCCCGCCGTCGCTGGGCACGCAGTTGACGCTCCAGGTGCGGCGCGCCCACTTCGTCCCGCAGGATATCCCGCTGTCTGACGAGCAAGTGGCGTCCCTGGGGCGCGGCGCAACCCTGGCGCTCCCCACCATCCAGGTGGAGCGGCACATCGGGGTCGCCTTCTGGCTGGCCGCGGCCACCTTCGTGCTCACGATCATCATCATTGCCACCGAGCAGTTG
>JARYMK010000245.1 GCA_029907165.1 Anaerolineae bacterium | reverse complement strand
GACGCCACTCCAGTACCTCGTGCACAATGGAATCCTGGGAAAGGAGGATGTGTCACTAAGGTACTGAACGAGTACACCCTTTTGACTCCCAGGGCTAAGTGTGGTATCATGCGGCAAATCCATCCCCCTGAGATGCAGAATGCGGTGTCTGATCGTATCCGATATCCACGGGAACCTCGCGGCCTTTGACGCTGTCCTGGAGGCAGCACAAGGGTACGATCAAGTGTGGTGCCTGGGGGATATTGTGGGGTACGGCCCTGACCCGCACGAGTGCATCCAACGGCTCCAATCCCTCCCCTTCGTCGCCGTCGCCGGCAACCACGATTGGGCCGTCGCGAACCGACTGGACTTGGACGAGTTCAACGCCGACGCGCAGCAGGCCGCCATGTGGACCTACGAGCAACTCTCGCCCGCCGAGCGGGATTTCCTGGCGCAGTTGCCCGAGCGCCTGGTCATCGGCCAGTTCACCCTGGTGCACGGAAGCCCCCGCTACCCGGTCTGGGAGTACATCCTCCAGCCGTCGGTGGCGCGCGCGAACTTCACCCACTTTGACACGCCCTACTGCCTTGTCGGGCATACCCATGTCCCCTTGATCTTCGCGCTCACCGAGGACGGCTCGCGGTGTCGCACGTATGCACCTCGGCCCGACGGCCCGCTGGCGCTCGCCGATGCCCCGCGCATGATCATCAACCCGGGCAGCGTGGGCCAGCCCCGCGACGGCATCCCTCTGGCCGCCTACGCAATCCTGGACACCGACGCCCTGACCCTGGCTTTCCACCGCCAGCCCTACCCCATTGAAGAGACCCAGCGCAAGATGGACGAGCGCGCCCTGCCCCGGCGGTTGAGCGCCCGCCTGTCGTTCGGCTGGTAGCGGGAACCCGCAGGCACTCCGCAGCGTCCCAACAGTAGCAGGCCATTGACGATGCCCTGCCGCCAACAATGGCCTGACAAGGAGGAGAGAAGATGGCGAAGAGACGATTCGCGTGGCTCATCGGGCTTGTGGTGATCGCGGCGCTCCTGGGGGCGTGTGGCGCGCAGCGCGCGCCGTCGGGCGAAGGCACGACCAAGGACATGTACCGCGGCGAAATGCCGCCGGTCGCGGCGCCCACCATGGCGCCTGCCCCGGCGCAGCCGCCCTACGACGGCCAGTCATCCATCCCCCGCCTCACCGAAACGCAGGAGCGCATGGTGATCCAGACCGCCAGCCTGAGGATCACCGTCAAGGACACGGCGGTGGTGCTGGACGCTGTGCAGAGCCTCGCCAAGGAGTTGGGCGGCTACGTGGTAACGTCCAACGCGTGGCGCGAGACGGAACAACTGCGCGCGCAGGTTACGATCCGCGTCCCCGCCGACCAACTCCAGACCGCGCTTCAGCGGATTCGCGCCCAGGCGGTCAAGGTGGACTCCGAATCCGTATCAGGCCAGGACGTAACGCAGGAATACACGGACAACGAGTCGCGCCTGCGCAACCTGCGCGCCACCGAAAAGGAACTGCTGGAACTCCTCACGGTGGCCCGCGAGAAGACCGGCAAGGCCGAGGACGTGCTGGCCATCTTCCGCGAGTTGAACCAAATCCGCGAGCAGATTGAGATGCTCCAGGGCCGCCAGCAGTACCTTGCCACTATGACGGCCATGGCGACCATCAGCGTGGACATCTGGCCGGAGCCGCTGGAGAAGCCGATTGTGGAGCCCGGTTGGAAGCCGCTGAAGACACTGCGGGATGCGTTCCGCGCCCTGACCCAGACCGGTCAGACGCTGGTGGACGCGTTGATCTGGCTGGTGGTGTACGGCGTGCCGGTGCTGGCGTTGATCGCCGCACCCGTGGCGCTTATCGTGTGGGCCGTGCGCCGTTCCCGCCGCCGCAAAGCGGCTCCGTCGCAGTAGAAGCCCACTCGCATCTGTGCCGAGCGCGCCCCCGGCCGCAGGCCTGTACCCACTTGCGGGGGCGCGCTCTTGTTACGCCCGCAGGGCTGGCCCTAGCGGATGGGGCCGATCCACATCCCCCCGTCTGCCAGCCGCGCGTCAATGACCTGGGCGCCCACATCCACCGGGATGACCTCTCCGAACCGAATCATCGTCGGCCCCGGGCGCAGGGCCTTGAACCGCACCCGCATCAGCGTCGCGCTGCCGTGAATCGGGGGAGCCGGGTCCAGCAGAGCCGCCGCAAAGCGGATGACGCCCGCCTGGGGGTCCACCGTGTTCACCGCAACAAAGGTGCGGGCGCCCACGAAGACATCCCCTGCGCTCACCTGAATCCCCTCGGTGTTGGGGTCGGCGTCCTGCACTTCTAGCGTGGCGGGGTCGTAATGGACCTCAATCTGGCAGCCGTAGAGGCCCACGAACGACGTGGCGCGCACCTGAACATCCGTCGCGCCGCCCACCGGCAGGAACGAGAAGCCCGGCCAGAACCCCAGCGCCGGACGTGGGGCCTGGGACAGTGCAGCCGAGGGCAGAAGCAGGCACACCAGGACCGCACACGCGAACAGGAACATCACTCGTCGCATCGCACACCTCCAGTGCAAACCCGCGAAAGGCAAACCCGGGAGTTCGTGGCTGTCGTGTGTACGAATGCCGAACTCGCACCCATTATACCACAACTTTCGCTTGCGCGCCGCCGCCCTTTGTAGTACACTCGGCCAGAGAGTGCGGCGGTCGCACGTGTCATTCTGAGCCGCGAAAATGCACATGAAACACATGCGCATCCATACAAACCCGCGCCCATTCGCGGTTGCTACCCGAGATGCTTCGCGCAGCACGACAGTAGACTCAGCCCGCACCTGGGAGGGAAAGCGATGAACATCCTGGAACTTGATCCCCTGCGGCGGATTCGGCAGAACCATGCGCTGGAGCACGCCACCATCCACCTGCTCACCCGCAGCGACCCGTCGCGCCACTTCGTAGGGTGGAG
>JARYMK010000244.1 GCA_029907165.1 Anaerolineae bacterium | reverse complement strand
GGCACGGTCTTCAGCGCGGCGTCCACCATGGTGGGCGGAATGCGCACCCGATGGCCGTCCACCGACGCGCCGCCCTCGCGGTACAGCCGCAGCGCGGTGTCGTTCTCCACCAGGATGCCCGTCGTCTCCAGGACGGCCAGCGAGGCCCGGTGAACCTCCCGCACCTGCTCATCGGTCAGCGGGCGGTACTGCCCGCCTTCAGGACCCGGACGCGCCATGCCTCACCCCCTGCTACTTGCCCGCGCGACGCCGCAGTACGGCCTTGATCTCCTCCTCCGCCGCCTCGGGCAGGGGCGGTACATCGTGCTCGGCCAGGATGCGGCGCGCCCGTTCGTTGGCGCGGGCCGCCATATCCTTCGCGCCCCTCTGGGCCCAATCGTCGTAGCGCGAGCGGTCAATCACGCGCGGTCGGAATTGCGCCCACTTCCAGTTGCGAAGCGTGTGCTCGTCGGCCAGGAACCCGCCGCCCGGCGCCGCCCGATGGATAGCCTCCCGCGCCAGCGTCCGCTCGCTCACTTCCACGCCGTTCATGATGAACCGAACGTCGCGGATGATCTCGTCGGCGATGACCAGCATCTCCATTGACGACGTGGATCCGTACTCTATGTAACCCACGTCGTGCACCAGGTTGCAACGGGTCAGGAAAGCCGTCATGATGCTGATGGCGGCTTCCAGGCCCGCCTGGGCGTCCACCACTTTGCTGTCGGTGGCTCCCGCTGCGCCCCAGACCGGCAGACCGTAGTACCGCGCGATGTCGCACCAGGCCGCCATGCCCGTGGGCCACTCGGGCGCGCCGTAACTCACGATGGCCGAGCGCATGTCCAGCGCCGCGGTGTTCATCCCGTACAGGAACGGCGTCCCAGGGCGCACCAGTTGCGTGAGCACGAGGCCCACCAGGCACTCGGCGTTGCCCAGTGCCAGCGCCCCCGCCAGCGTTACAGGCCCCCCGCCCCCCGTGTTCGGCGAGGGCGGGTACGTTACGGGAATCCCCTTCTCGGCGCAGAACAGCAACTTGTCCACCGACTCGTCGGGGTACAGCAGCGGCGAGATGGATTCGGCGTACAACATGAGGAACGGCCGCTCGCGCAGGCGCTGCTCGCTGCCCGCCACGGCGCACGCGATGCGGTAGATGTCCTCCATGTCGCCCCGATGGTTGGCCGTGTACACGTTGGGCTTCACCGACCCGCGGATCATGCCGATGAACCCGTGAATGTACACGTCCATGGGCGGCACGTCCGACGGGTTGCTCATGGACATGACGAAATCCATCTCGTCCAGGCCGTCGGTCAGGCGTGCGATGCGGTACACGTCGTCGTAGGTGGCCTTGCGCCGCTGGCCGGTCTCCACGTCAATCGTGAACACGCAGTCGGAGCCGCTGCCGAAGAACACGTTCCCGCCCTCCAGCGGCATGGTGAGTTCGCCCAGGCGGTTGTACATGGGGATGCGCGACGGGGCGGACCCGATAGCCGACATCACCAGGTGTTCCGGTATCTTGATGCGGCCGTCGGACTCCCAGGCTCCGGCTTCCAGAAGCAAGCGCCGCGCTTTCTCGTTCTTCATGACGATGCCGGTGCGGGACAGGATGTCCAGGCTGGTGTGGTGAATCGCCTGTATCTGCTCGTCCGACAGCATGCGGATCGTAGGGTGGAGCGTTTCAATCGGTACCTGTTCGGACACGGGACACTCCTCATTCGTGCGGATTTGGCGTGAAGCAAGGTCCTTCGCCCCGCGCACGGCGACGGCATCCGCCAGTAGCGCCGAACTGCGGGGGAGCGAAGAATCTCACCCCACCAGGTCCCCGCGAATCTGCGCGAACGGTGGTCCGTCTCCCATCCGCGCAGATTCGCGCGCAATCGTGGTCATTCAGGTGCGACGCACCTGAAAACAGTCCCCTATGGACTTTGGAGCCGAGCGCGGTTCCCGCCTACGCCAACTTGCGGGCCACGTCCACGGCGGTGGCGGCATCGGGCGCGTAGGCGTCGGCCCCGATCTGCTGGGCGAAGGCCGCCGTAACGGGCGCGCCGCCCACCATGATCTTGACCGAGTCGCGCAGGCCCGCCTCCTGCAGCGCGTCAATGGTGGACTTCATGTTCACCATCGTCGTCGTCAGCAGGGCGCTCATGCCCACGATGCGCGGCTTGTGCTCGCGCACCGCCTGCACAAAGACCTCGGGCGCTACGTCCGTGCCCAGGTCCACCGTCTCAAACCCCGCGCCTTCCAGCATCATCTTCACCAGGTTCTTGCCGATGTCGTGCAGGTCGCCCTTCACCGTGCCGATGACGTACTTGCCCACCGTCGGCGAATCGCTCGCCGCCAGGAGCGGGCGCAGGACGTTCATCCCCGCGTGCATGGCGCGGGCCGCGATGAGCACCTCGGGAACGAACAGGTCGCCGGCCTTGAAATCCTTGCCCACCTGGTCCATGCCGGCGATGAGGCCGTCCTGGAGAACCTCCTTCGGCGTCAGGCCCGAATCCAGCGCCTTCTGCACCAGTTCGGCAACCTCTTCGTCTTCGCCCTCGTACAGTTTGCTTGCGATCTTCTGTAGAATGTCTGCCATGTTCTCTGTCCTCCTCACGCTCTGTTTGTGGTCTATACTCACACTCACCGCGCCGGACTTGGCCGCCCGGCAGCCGTGAACGTAAGTTCCGTGCAAAGGTAGATTTCCTGCCCCCATCCCGCCTGGGCCACGGCGACGCGGTCTTCGCGCGCCACGTGCACCTCCACGTGCGCCGCGCCCGCCCGACGGACCGCCGCCTCCAACTCCACGGGAACCGTCCGCTCGGCATAGGCGACCGCGTCCTCCACGGTGGGGAAATCACGCACGCCATCGGGCAGGTGCACCCGAAACGCCTCGCCCCCTGGCAGCGGCTGCACCATGACGCGCCACCGCTGGACGACCCCACCCGCGACCGCGCCGACCGCATTCGCCACGTCCGCGTGCTTCGGGATGATCAGGTCCGTGTGCAGGAGTTCGGCCACGCGGGGCATGTACGCTT
>JARYMK010000243.1 GCA_029907165.1 Anaerolineae bacterium | reverse complement strand
ACACACTCATAGAGCAGCCATTGTATCTTCCTTTCATCTCCTGTCCAGTGTCACTAACCTATCTGAACGAGCTCAGTGCGGTGTCATCGCGAATGTCCCATTTGCCTGTCATTGCGAGCGGAGCGAAGCAATCTCGCGCCTGGGAGATTGCCTCGTCGCTGCGCGCCTTTGCAATGACAGGTCATCCTCCCTTCCCCTGCGGTAATCCCGCACTTCACCGCGGAGACGCGGAGCGCGCGGAGAGCGGCCGGAGATTTGGACCACGAAGGGCGCGAACCTCCTTTCGCGCCTTTCGCGCTCTTTCGTGCCTTTCGTGTTCCAAACCCTCTGCCTGCCATGCTGAGCGAAGCAATCTCGCGCCTGGGAGATTGCCTCGTCGCTGCGCGCCTTTGCAATGACAACCTTTTACCTGTCATTGCGAGCGGAGCGAAGCAATCTCACGTATGGGGGGATTGCTTCGGGCGCTGCGCGCCTTTGCAATGACCGTTGTGGAGAAACTTTGTGGCCGAGCCGTCGTCTTCCGTTGGAACCCGTTCGTGTGGGTCGGCGTCTATAGTTTGGACGGTTCTAACGATTGCTGTTATCATGATTCCGATTTCCTACACGGAGTCAGGCGCGCAAGGAGGAGATGGAGTGAAGTGCAGTCGGCGCGAATTCTTGGAGGGGCTGGGCATCGTCCTGGCGTCGGTTGTGCTGTCGGGGTGCAAGCCCCCCGCCCAGAAGAAAGACGACTGGGACCGCGTGCGCGACGCCTGGTACGGTCTTGACCAACTGGCGCAGGACGCTAAAGACATGGAGCGCGGCCAGAAGACGCTGGACCGCCTCATCGCCGACCACCTGGCCGCGCTGGACAGCCTCGTGCAGTCGGGGCAGGTCAGCGCCGCCCAGGCCGACGACATCCACGTGGCGTTCCAAGCCGCCGCCAGGCACGTTTGGCGTGCCAATGCCCCCATGACCTGCTACGTTCCCGCGCCGTACCCGCAGTACCGCATCATGGGCGCCAGCGACCTGGCCCAGCAGGCTGATATCCTAGCCGAGATGGCGGCCCGCAGCGCTATTGATCCCGCCACCGTCGCCCAGGCCCGGGCGTCCATCCAGCGCGATATGGCCGTGCTCCTGCTGAGCGACGACGATGAGAAGGCCCTCATTGAAGCGTTGCGCCAGACCGTGGGCGAGGGCGGCTCGTACCCATCGCTGGAGGAACTGCAACTCACGGTGTCGCCCGAGGCGGTTGGCGCGGCGGCGCTGCTGGTGGACATCCTGCTGGGCAAGAAGTAGCGCGCATGGGCAAACCGCGGCTCCAGACGCTCATCCTGGAGATGACCCAGGACTGCGACCACGCTTGTCTGTACTGCTACAACCCCTGGCGGCATCCCGACGCGCGGCCTGCCCCTGCACGCCCCCGCGCTGATGTCCTGGCATTGCTGTCCCACGTGCTGGCGCAGGTGGAGTGCGACCACGTAACCCTCACGGGCGGCGAGCCGCTCCTGTGCGATGCCCTGGCCGAGGCCGTGCGCTTCCTGTCGGGCCGTGGGGTGCGCGTCAACCTCATCACCAACGGCCACCGCCTGACCGACGCGCGCGCCGCCGAACTGGTGGAGTGCGGCGTGAGCCTGTTCGCAGTGCCCCTGCTCAGCCACCGCCGCGAGGTCCACGACGTCCTGTGCGGGGTCGCGGGCGCGTTTGACGCGGCGCTGGCGGCCCTTGCCCACATCCGCGCGCATCATGGCGCCGCTGCCGTCGCCTTCGTCGCCACGCGGCTGAACATCGGCGACCTGCGCGATACGATGCGGCTGGCGTTCGCTTTCGGCGTGCGCGGCGTGCAGTTCAACCGCTTCAACCCTGGCGGGCGAGGCGCGGCCCATCTGGACCTTCTGCCCACGCTGGGGCAGGTGCGCGACGCCCTCGCCGTGGCCGATGCGACGGCCGCCGAACTGGGCCTGGCGGTGTCGGTCTCCATTTCCATCCAGCCGTGCCTCGTGGACATGGGCGCGTATCCGCACCTAAACTTCGGCTTCTGCGCCGCTGGCACCGACCGCGCCTACTACACGCTGGACGCATTCGGCAACGTGCGCCCGTGCAATCACAGCGACACGGTGCTGGGCAACGTGTGGGAACGCCCGTTCGCGGACATTATCGCGGGGGAGGCGATGGCGGATTTCGTGGCGGCGACCCCGCCGTTCTGCGAGGGGTGCCGTATGCGCGCCGTGTGCCAGGGCGGGTGCAAGGCCGCGGCGCATGTCTGCTACGGCGACCTGCGGACCGAGGAGCCGTTCCTGCGGGTGAACATCGCGGCGGCGCGGAGGCTGGAATAGGCCCGCTCACGCGACCCAGCGGAGGATGGCCAGCGTCCCCAGCGCCAGAAGGCCGAAGTACTCCAGCCGCACGCGCCACGTGAGCCGCCCGCGCAGGTGGTGCTGGAGAACCCCCGTGAGCGCGTAGGCCACGAGGAGCAGGACGAGCGCGGTCCCTGTCGGCGAGAGGCCCCACTGAGCCATGCGGCTCGCTGCGCCGCCGATGATGGCCCCCGCCAGCGGCGCGAGGACTGCGACCGAGTCGGGCGTGCGGGCAGGCTGCCGCAGGAGGTCCACCGCCACGAGTCCTGCCGCCAGGCCGCAGAGCGCGCCTGCCTGAGCGGGCGTCGGGCTGCCCGTGAGCGCCGCCATGAAGGCCACGAGCGCCACGGCGTAGTCGGCCACGTTGAGCAGCCACCGCGCGCGGGGATAGGGCCGCTCGGCTGCGTCCACGGTGGCCCATTCCAACCACAGGACGCCCGCCATCAGCGCGCCGAAAGCCACGGCCAGCGCCGCCACCGCAGGCCCCGACCGAAGCCGCGCCACGTGGACGACCGCAGCGGCGGCGAATACGGCAGGCGTGGACCAGTAGTGGGCCGTGTGGCTCACTGCACCGTCGCGGGCCCTGGTGCGCGCCGCGATGACCTCATGGGTGCCCAGCGCCGCGGCCACGGCCATCGCCAGCGCCCATACGGCCAAGCCCGACAGGGTGAACGACAGCGCCGCCTTGC
>JARYMK010000242.1 GCA_029907165.1 Anaerolineae bacterium | reverse complement strand
GGACGGCGGTAACGCGGCGGCCCAGGCTGCGCCCGATGCGCACCATGGTCTGCGCCAGTTCCAGCGCGCGCTCTTCGGTCTCCATGAAGGCGCCTCGCCCCACCTTCACGTCCAGCACGATGCCGTTGGCCCCCGACGCGATCTTCTTGCTCATGATGGACGCCGCGATGAGGGGGATAGAGTCCACGGTGGCGGTAACATCGCGCAAGGCGTAGAGTTTGCCGTCGGCAGGGGCGAGGTCCTTGGACTGGCCCGAGACGACGATGCCGTGCTCGCGCACCTGGGCCAGGAATTCCTCGGTAGTGAGGTCGGCGCGGAAGCCGGGGATGGACTCCAGTTTGTCCAGCGTGCCGCCGGTGAACCCCAGGGCGCGGCCGCTCATCTTGGCGACGGGCAGGCCGCAGGCCGCCACGATAGGCGCCACGACGAGGGTAGTCTTGTCGCCGACGCCGCCGCTGGAGTGCTTGTCCACGACGAACGGCGCGATGCCGCTCAGGTCCAGGCGGTCGCCGGAGTTCACGATGGCGAGGGTGAGGTCGGCGGTCTCCTGGTAGGACATGCCGCGCAGGAAGACGGCCATGAGCCAGGCGGCGACCTGGTAGTCGGGGATGTCGCCGCGCACGAATCCCTGCACGAAGTCGTTGATTTCGTCGCGGGTCAGGGTCTGACCGTCTCGCTTCTTGGCGATGATCTCTATGGCGTTCATGCGCATCCTCGCGTATGGGTTCTGAGGGATTGCTTCGGGCGCTGCACGCCCTCGCAATGACAACCTGCAACTGTCATTGCGAGCGAAGCGAAGCAATCTCCGACGTGCAGCGGGATTGCTTCGGGCGCTGCACGCCCTCGCAATGAAAGTTGCCAACAAACCCCGAATCCGAATCCAAGCGCGGGGTATGTTACCATAATGAGCGGCCAGTGGCAAAATGCTTGATTTCTGGGCGGAAGCGTGGTACACTCGCCGCGATGAAAAGGCGCGCACTCGCTGTTCCGCTCGCGATCACATTGCTCTACGTCGCCACGCAACTCCTGACGTTCCGCCTGGGCATCATTCCGGCGGACGAGGGGTTCGCCACGCTGACCCCGCTGCGCCTGCTCCAGGGCGAGCGGCCGTACCTGGACTTCTGGTGGCTGTACGGCCCGACGGGGTTGTTTCTCAACGCGGGGCTGTACCGCATCTTCGGCGTGAGCCTTATCACGCTGCGTCTGGCAGGCGTGGCCGCCGGCTACGCGGCGCTTCTCCTGTGCTGGCGGCTGGCGATGCGGTTCATGACGCCCGGGTGGGCAGGAGTCGCGGCCACGGTCGCGCTGGCGCTGTACCGCCTGCCCACGTACAACTACAACCACATGTACGCGGCAGTCGCGGGGCTGCTGGCGCTGGAATGCGCCTTGCGGGCGCGGGAGACGGGCCGCGTGGGGTGGTGGGCCGGCGCCGGCGCGCTGGTCGGCCTGCTGTGCTCGCTCAAGTTCAACGTGGGCGTGCAGGCGGGCGCGGCGGTGGCGCTGTTCGCGTGGATGGCGGCGCGGGGCGGCAGGACGCATGCGTTGGCCCACTTCGCCGGGGCGTGGCTGGCGATGCTCGTCGCGCAGAACGTGGCCCTGCTGGCCTGGCTGGGCCGGGACGCGCTGCCGGCCATCTACGGCCCGCAGTTCGCCGTGGCCGCCGAGAAGATGACGGCGTGGGCGTTGTGGAGCAACCTCGCGGCGTCGGTGCCGCGTTCCCTGTCGCGCGAGGGGATTCGGCAGGCGTACTACCTGGCGCTGTTCCTGCTGCCCGTCATCGTTCCGCCCGCGGCGTGGTGGCTGGCCCGGCGCGAACGGCCCGCCGCGCGGGATGCCATCCGCCTGCTGGCGCTGTACTCACCGGCGGTGTACGTGCAAGCGTTCATCGTGGCCGATCCGAGCGGCTCCACCGGCGACAACGCGGCGCTGCTCATCACATCGCTCCTGCTGCTGGTGTACGTGCTGGGGCGTTGGGCAGGGGCGCGGCAAGGGAAGGCGGCCCGCGCGCTGGCGTTCGGCGCGGCGCTGGCGGTAGTGGCTGTCGTGTACGGCGGCGCGCTGGTGCGGTACGCCACGCCGGGGAAGTACGACTACACGCTGACGCTGGAGCGGGCGCGGGGGGTTCGGGTGAGTTCCACGTATGGCGCGAACCTGGAAGGCGCGGTGCGGTTCACCCAGGCGCACGTGCCAGAAGGGGAGGCCATCGCCGCCGTGCCGTGGGCAGGGGAGATGCTGGCGTTCCTGTCGGGGCGGCGGCTGGCGGCGCGGGATACCGGCGAGTTCCTGGGCCTGGCCCCGGACGAGCGGCCCGCATGGGTGGTGCTGACGAACGCGCCCGACCCGATGGTGGACTACGCGGGGCTTGTGGCGGCGGTGGAGGCCGACTATCGCCTTGCGGCCGAGTTCGGCGACTTCACGCCCGTGGCCGACGCCGAGCGCCGCCAGAACCCGCGCTGGGAGGATCGGCTGGCGTATCGGGTGTACAGGTAGTTCTCATCATCGTTGGCATTCGCCCAGCCCGCCGGGCGGGGACGTGTAGTGGGCTACATGTGCTACATGTGCTACAGGCTACACGTGTAGCGAGTAGCACGTGTAGCACTATATGGGCGGCTGGGCCAGCGTGGTAGGGCGGGTGGGAGTTGAACCCACACGGACTTGCGTCCAGCGGATTTTAAGTCCGCAGCGTCTGCCGTTCCGCCACCGCCCCGGTGAGCCTTATTGTCAACGGATTTCCCCCATTTGTCAAGGGCGACGCAGAGTATGTTTCACCGCCGAGGCGCAGAGGGCGCGGAGATTCGGAAGGGGGCCGACCCAGAGGATTGGGATCACGCATGGCACCTGCGACGCAGGTCTGGCCCTCACCCTAGCCCCCTCCCGCGTGCGGACGAGGGGACGCCACCCGGCCCGCCGCCCGATGCTGAAGCATCGGGCTACATGGGCAAAGCCCTGCGGGCTGCCCAGCCCCAGCGGGGCTTCGCCCCTTCAGCGCGGGGGTTTAGCCCCGCGCGGCGCTGCATTCGCCCGACGCTAAAGCGTCGGGCTGAACGAACAAAGCCCTACGGGCTACCCC
>JARYMK010000241.1 GCA_029907165.1 Anaerolineae bacterium | reverse complement strand
GGGCGAAGTTGCTGTACGCCTACTGCGAGGCGACGGTGCCCAAGTTGACGGTCATCACCCGCAAGGCCTACGGCGGGGCCTACGACGTGATGAGTTCCAAGCACATCCGCGGCGACCTGAACTACGCCTGGCCCAGCGCCGAAATCGCGGTGATGGGGCCGGATGGCGCGGTCAACATCATCTTCCGCAAGGAGATTGAGGAGTCGGACGATCCGGAGGCGACGCGCGAGCGTCTGGTCAAGCAGTACCGTGAGCAGTTCGCCAACCCCTACGTGGCGGCCGCGCGGGGGTACATTGACGACGTGATAGAGCCGCACGAGACCCGTCCGCGCCTCATTGAAGGGCTGGAGATGCTGCAGAACAAGCGGGATTCCAATCCGCCCAAGAAGCACGGGAACATCCCGCTGTAGGGTGTGGGGCAAGGAGGCAACATGCCGGAGCGGAAGAGAAGTATCGCAGAAGCGGCGGCGGAACTGGCGCAGCCGTTTACCCACGCCGTGCTGGGCCGGGTGGACGACTACTGCGCCTACCTGAGCCGATTTGAGGGGGCGTATCGGTTCCACGAGCACGCCAAAGACGAGTTGTACCTGGTCGTAGAGGGCGAGATTTGGATTGATTACGCCGACGGGCCCAGCGTGCCGGTGCGGCAGGGCGAGGCCATCGTGGTCAAGGCGGGCGAGCGCCACCGCTCGCGGGCCGACAAGTCGGCGTTGGTGGTCATGTTCAAGGCGGCCCAACTGTTTGCGGAATAGGAGACAATTCATGGAGAACAAACCCCTTCGCATCACCGACACGGTTTTGCGAGACGCGCACCAGTCGCTGCTGGCGACGCGGCTGCGCACAGAGGACATGCTGCCCATCGCGGCCAAGTTGGAGCGGGTGGGCTACCACTCGGTGGAGATGTGGGGCGGAGCCACGTTTGACTCGGCCATGCGCTTCCTGGACGAGGACCCGTGGGAGCGCATCCGCGTCCTGCGCAAGGCCATGCCCAACACGCCGTTCCAGATGCTGCTGCGCGGGCAGAACGTGGTGGGGTATCGCCACTACCCCGATGACATCGTGGAGAAGTTCATCATCCTGGCGCGGAAGAACGGCATAGACATCTTTCGCATCTTTGACGCGCTGAACGACGTGCGCAACATGCGCTGGGCGATGGAGGTTACCAAGCGCGTCGGTGGGCACGTGCAGGCCGCCATCTGCTACACCATCAGCCCCGTGCACACGATTGAGGGCTACGTGGAGATGGCGAAGCAGTTGGCCGACATGGGCGCCGATTCCATCTGCATCAAGGACATGGCAGGGCTTATCTCGCCCTACGCGGCCTACGAACTGGTGAAGCGGCTGAAGGCGGAGATTCCCCTGCCGGTGCAGTTGCACACCCACTACACCAGCGGCATGGCGACGGGCGCGGTCATCAAGGCGGCCGAGGCGGGCGTGGACATCGTGGACACGGCCATCTCCTCGCTGGCGCTGGTTACGTCGCAGCCGCCCACGGAGACCATCGTGAGCGTCATGAAAGAGACGCCGCGGGACACGGGGCTGGACCTGGGGCTGCTGGCCGAAATCGCCCAGGACGTGGCCCAGATACGCAAGAAGTACGCCAAGTTTGAGAGCGGCCTGGTGGGCGTGGACGTGGACGTGCTGCGGTTCCAGATTCCCGGTGGGATGCTGTCCAACCTGGTGGCGCAGTTGCGCGAGCAGGGCGCGGAGCACCGCTACCGCGAGGTTCTGGACGAAGTGCCGCGCGTGCGAGCGGAACTGGGCTACCCGCCCCTGGTTACGCCGTCAAGCCAGATTGTGGGCACCCAGGCGACGCTGAACGTCATCCTGGGGCAGCGGTACAAGGTCATCCCGCAGGAGGTGAAGAACTACATCCGCGGGCTGTACGGGAAGCCGCCCGCGCCGATAGACCCGGAGGTGAAGCGGCTGGCGATCGGCGACGAGGAGCCGATAGATTGCCGCCCTGCCGACCTGATCCCGCCCGGGTACGAGCAGGCGAAGGTGGAGATTGGAGACCTGGCCGAGAGCGAGGAGGATATCATCTCGTACGCGCTGTTCCCGCAGGTAGCGAAGCCGTTCCTGGAGCGGCGGCGGGCGGGCGCAGGTGGCAAGGCGCAGATGGTCGCGGCCATCGCGGCGGCGTTAGCGGCGCAGGAGAGCACGAAAGCGGCGCGGCCCGCGGTTGCGGCGGCTGCGCCCGCCGTCTCGGTCTCCCCGTGGAAGATCGCGGGGCGGCAAAGCGCTATGAGCGGCAGCGGCTGGAGGGGGTTGTAGGGGCATTTGGATCGCGAGATCCGCGAAACGGCGCGAAAACCGCGAAGAAGACTTTCGCGTCTTTCGTGCCATTCGCGCTCCAAGAATCCCCCACATGTTCGCAAGAGTTCACGGTTGTGGCTTGAAGTAGGACCAACGCAGACAAGGGAGGTCCCACGTGGCCTGGAAGACGACGCTCATCATAGATGGAACGACCTACGAAGTAGAAGTCAGCGGCGACACGGTAACCGTAGACGGGCGGCCGTTCGCAGTGGCCATGAAGGGCCGCGAGATCACGGTCAACGGTACGAACTACACCGTGGAGTTCGCGGGCGATCAGGTGCTGGTGAACGGAATCCCTCATGCCTTACGAAAGGCGGAGGCGGCCAAGCCTTCTGCAGCAGGCCCCGCGCCGAAGGCAGCGCAGCCGACCGCAGCGCCATCCGTGGAGGACGCGAACGCGGTACGGGCCATCATGCCGGGCAAGGTGCTGCGCGTGCTGGTGAAGCCCGGCGACGCCGTGGCCGACGGGGATGTGGTGCTCATCCTGGAGGCCATGAAGATGGAGAACGAACTCCGCGCCCACAAGGCCGGCAAGGTGAAGGCGGTACACGCGCAGCCAGGCCAGGATGTGGAGATGGCGCAGGTGCTGGTGGAGATTGAGTGAGCAGCAGAAGCAGTCAGCGATCAGCAGCCAGCAGTCAGCCATGAGCCTTATGCTGACCGCTGACTGCTGATTGCTGGAACCCTTTCGCCCACAACGGGAGGATATGCGCATGACCCGGATCACCGAGAGCAAGCGCCGATGGGAGCGCGAGACGGTGGA
>JARYMK010000240.1 GCA_029907165.1 Anaerolineae bacterium | reverse complement strand
GGCCGGTGCCCCATCAAGAAGTGGATGCCGCCGTCAATGAGGTAATCGCCGCGTCGCCACCACGCCGCCACGCCGCCCGGCTGCGAATGGTGCTCCAGGATGTGGGCGCGGAAACCGTTGCGCTGGGCGTGGATGCCCGCCGAAAGGCCGGCAAGCCCCGCGCCGATAATCAGAACAGTCTGGTTAGGCATGGGCACTCCCTCCGATTTGCCCGACGCTGCGGCTGCCGGCCTCCGCGCTCACGGGCCGCCGGGCGTTACCCATTCCTCGGGCGACACGAGCACTCCAACCGGCTTACCGCGCCTGCCGATGGGTTGGGGCCTGGCCTGGTTCAGCAGGCGCGACAGGCCCTTGTGGCCCTGGCAACCGACATGTCCGTTTGATGTCCCCGAGATGCACAGTCGTCATGTACAATTATCGCACCAGAACGAGAAATCTGTCAAGGGTTTCTGTTCGTGGGCGGTTCACCAACAGAAGCCGAATCTGCTGTTAACCGCAGACAAGGTTATCTGTCATCATTGCGAGCGAAGCGAGGCAGCCCCAGGCCGTGTCCGTCATAGCGCGCCTTGCCAGAAGCGGCAGGATGCGCTACCATGTGGCCGGACATCGCTCGTGGAGGCAAACATGGAAACCGCACTTCTGTTCCAGACCGACTCGTATCTGAAAGACTTTGGAGCCCGCGTTGTCGCGGTGAACGGCGCAGAGGTGGCGCTGGACGCCACGGCGTTCTACGCGGGCGGGGGCGGCCAGCCGTGCGACCTCGGCACGCTGTCGGACGGGGCGCGGACGTGGCCGGTGGTCAAGGTGCGGCGCGAAGGGCCTCTGGTGTGGCACGAGGTGCAGGGGGAGCCGCCCGCCGTCGGCGCGCAGGTGCGGGGCGAAATAGACTGGCCGCGGCGGTATGCGCTCATGCGCACGCATACGGCGCTGCACATCCTGTGCGGCGTGGTGTGGCGCGACTACGGCGCGAAGGTTACCGGCGGAAACATGGAGCCGCTGAAGGGCCGCATGGACTTTGAGTTTGAGACCATGCGCGCGGAGTTGGTGCGGGAGATTGAGGAGCGCGTGAACATGGAGGTGCAGGCGGCGCGTCCGGTGCGCGTGCATTTCATGCCCCGCGAGGAGGCCGACCGCCACCCCGACCTCATCCGCACGAAGGTCAATCTGCTGCCGCCCGACATCACCGTGGTCCGCATCGTGGAGATTGAGGGGCTGGACATGCAGGCCGATGGCGGCACGCATCTGGCCAACACGCGCGAAGTGGGCCGCATCCACGTGGTGGACTACCACAGCAAGGGGCGCATCAACAAGCGCATCATGATTGAAGTGGAGGACTGAGCCTGCGCGAGGCTGTTCGCAACGATGTGTGATTTGACAAAAGCCCCATTCGGTGCTAGAAAGGGGCTGTAGGTTGAGTAAGTGTAAGAACGGCTTGCAAGGCATCGGCCGAGGAGCGTTCCACTGCTCCCCGGCCGCGTTTTTTGCGGCGCTTCTGAAACAGACTCTCCTATAAAATCACCACAAGGAGTGTTACAAATGAGCGAGCGAGAGAGGGGAACTGTCAAGTGGTTCAACGCGACCAAGGGCTACGGGTTCATCACCCGTGAGAAGGGTGGCGACGTCTTTGTCCACTACTCGGCCATCCAGACCGAGGGCTTCCGCACCTTGGAGGAGAACCAGCAGGTAGAGTTCACCGTGGAGCAGGGAGCCAAAGGCCCCCAGGCGACCAACGTCGTTCCTCTGTAGGAAGCGCCGGAACACCTGCACCCCCAAACCGCGCCTGAGTCATCGGGCGCGGTTTTCGTTTGCCCTGCGTCCGGGGATCAGCGCGGGATGCTGTGCCATAGGCCGTAGTGCACCCACCAGTCCTTGGCGACCACGGGCAGGCGCAAGCGCGGCGCGGGCCGAGCCACGGTCGCCGTAGGCGTGGCGGTCGCCGTGGGTATGAGGGTGGGCGACGGCGTGCCCGTGGGCGTGGCAGTGGCGCTGGCCGTCGGCGTGGGGGTTGCCGTCGGGCTGGCGGTTGCCGATAGAGTTGGCGTCGCGGTCGGCGTGGCGGTCGCCGTAGGCGTCGGCGTGTCGGTGGGCGTCGCGGTGGGTGTCGGCGTATTCGTGGCCGTCGGCGTGACCGTGGGCGTTGGCTCGGCGACGCCGTACACCAGTTCTAGCCGCGGCACATTCGGCGCGTACTCTCTGGACGCGAAGCGATACTCTGTGCTGCTGTTGCTGTCAAAGATGATCAACAACCCATCGTTCTCCACGCCGTTGGCCCAGGCTCGCGCTGCGTCCGTAACGTCCAGCGTAACCCAGACGTTGATGGCGTTGAGCGGCGTCGGCGTTCCGATCGCCGTCGGGTCCACGTCCGATGGGCCGGTTGCGCCCGGCTTTTCCCAGGGCACGTCCCACGTAACGGTCTTCTCGTCCCACGCTTTCGTCAGGCGGTAGGCCTTCAGCGTCCCGATGCCCGTGTTGGAGCGATAGGTGAAGTAGAGTTTCAGGCGCGCCGAGTAGATGGGCTGGCCCGCCGCTTCAGCAGGCAATTCCGCACGCACCAGGGCTTTCTTCGCGCCGCCGCTGCGCAACGCGATGGCGAGGTCAGAGCCGTGGTTGGCCGTCGTGCTCCAGGAATCAATCCACGAGTCGGCCGCCAGCGGGATCACGGTGCTGACGGTGCGCGGCGTATTCGTGGGCGTCGGGGTGTACGTCCGCGTGGGCGTCGGCGTGAAGGTGGGCGTGGCAGTCGGCGTCGGCGTGCGCGTGGGCGTCGCGGTGAAGGTCGACGTCGGCGTGCGGGTGGGCGTGTGGGTCGGCGTGTTCGTCGGCGTGCGGGTCGGCGTGGGCGTGGCCGTCGGCGTGTTGGTTGGCGTGGGCGTGCTGGTGGCGATGGCGTAGGCGACGCGAAGGCGCGGTGCCGGGCGGGTGAGGGCTTCCTTGCTGAAGAAGACGCGCTGGCCCTGCCGCCACTCGGATTCGGCGCGCAAGACCAGGCCATAGTTCGGCTGGCGGCCCCGCGCCCATTCGTACACCAGGGGCGTTACGTCCAGCGCCCACACCCCATCGCTGATGGGCACGGTGGCGGTGATGACGGGTGCGGACAGAGCGGGCTGATTGGCCCATGTAACGCCGAATTCGCTCCACGGCCCCCCCAGCGGCTGCACGG
>JARYMK010000023.1 GCA_029907165.1 Anaerolineae bacterium | reverse complement strand
CATTCTCCTTTCTGTATGGTCTCTCAACCACAGTTTGGAGAAGCCCCATGACTCTGTCAAACTAGCACCATTGGTTACTAGCCAAATGGCGCGATAGGACATTATGCAAAACGCGAAGACGAAAAATCCAAAAATCAACAATCGCCAATGTTTTACGGAAATACTCATAGTTTCGTTACTTCCCTACAGATGGCCGCGCAACCCCGCGGCGCTTCGGATTCGCATGGCGGAGGTATGTCAGCGCAGCAGAGTCCGGCACATTATGGGGCATCCGCATTGACTCACATTGTACCCCCGCTCCATGAGGAGTGTCAAGGGTTCTCTGCGCGATGGCGCCAGGGCGCGGGTGGCGCGGCTAGTCCCTGCGCCTTTAGCCCTCCACACGGGCCGCGGGTTGAGGGAGAGGAGTCGGCCGCGTCCCGTATCGGCCGGCGCGGCCGCTCTTGGACGCCCGACCCCGCCGTGCTATAATCTGCGCGGGGGGCATGGCCCCCACATGCCTTGCCATCACCGACAAGGAGGGGAACCCGTGTATCGCAACTACGGCTTTCTTGCGCCCCGCAGCGAACTGGCGACCACCGCCGACGAGGCCGCCGCGAAGGCGTCTGCCATCGGCTTCCCGGTGGTGATGAAAATCGCCTCGCCCGACATCCTGCACAAGACCGACGTGGGCGGCGTGGCCCTGGGTCTGGACTCCGAGGCCGAGGTGCGCGCCGCGTTTGACCGCATCGTGAGCACCGTCCGCGCCAAAGCGCCCGCTGCCCGCATTGACGGTGTGGCTGTGGAGGAGATGGTGCGCGGCGGCGTGGAGGTCATCATCGGCCTGAACAACGACGCCCAGTTCGGCCCCACGATTATGTTCGGTCTCGGCGGAGTCCTCACGGAAATCTTCCGGGACGTAAGTTTTCGCGTGCTGCCCATCACCCGCGCCGACGCCGAGGCGATGATCGGCGAAATCCGCGGCAAAGCCATTCTGGACGGCTACCGCGGCCAGCCGCCGGTGTCCAGGGCGATGCTGGTGGACCTGCTGATGAACGCCGCGCGCATGGGCATGGACCTGGCCGACCGCCTGGAGTCGGTGGACTTCAACCCCATCGTCGTGTGGGGCGACGAGCACCGCGTGCTGGATGCCAAGATTCTCCTGCGCCCCGACGCCCAGCCGCTGGCTACCGAGCCGCCGGACACGTCTCACCTGGATTTGTTCTTCAAAGCGAAGTCGGTGGCGCTCATCGGCGCGTCGGCCACGCCCGGCAAGGTGGGCAATGCCGTGCTGGACAGCCTGGCCCTGCACGATTACCGGGGCAAGGTCTTCCCGGTGAACCCGACCCGCGATGAACTCATGGGCCTGAAGGCGTATCCCAGCCTGTCGGCCATTCCGGAGCCGGTGGACCTGGTCGTGGTTACGGTGGCGCTCAGCATGGTTCCGGACTTGCTGCGAGAGTGCGCGGCGAAGGGCGTCCACGCCATGGTCATCATCTCGGGCGGGGGCAAGGAACTGGGCGGCGACAGCGAGGCGCTGGAAGCGGAAATCGCCCGCCTGGCCCGCGAGTGCGGCGTGCGCATCGTCGGGTGCAACTGCATCGGCGTCTTTGACGGCGAGACCCGCCTGGACACGTTCTTCCAGGTGCATGAGCGGATGGTGCGCCCGCCGCTGGGGCCGGTGTCCATCCTGACGCAATCGGGCACGGTGGGCGCGGCGCTGATGGAGGATCTGGACAACGTGGGCGTCAGCAAGTTCGTGTCCTACGGCAACCGCATTGATGTGGACGAGGCCGACCTGCTGGCCTACCTGGCCGATGACCCCCACACGCGCGTCGTGGCGTGCTACATTGAGGGGCTGAAGCGCGGGCGCAAGTTCCTGGCGACGGCCAGCCGCGTGGCGCAGGCAAAGCCCGTCGTCGTCTTCAAGCCCGGGCGCACCCTGCGGTCGGCCCGCGCGTCCATTTCGCACACCGGCTTCTTCGGCGGGACGTATGCCGTCTGGCGGGGCGCGTTCCGGCAAGCGGGCATCATCGCTGTGGACAGTTACGAGGAACTGTTCGCGGTGAGCAAGGCGCTGGCCATGCAGCCCCGGGCAGGTGGCAACCGCGTCGCCATGATCAGCAACGGCGCGGGGACGATGGTGCAGGGGATTGACCTGCTGCCCGAGTACGGCCTGACGCTGCCCGACCTGGCGGCGGAGACGGTGGCCACGCTCCAGGCGGCCTACCCGCCCTTCTATCTGGCGCAGAACCCCGTGGACGTTACCGGCTCGGCCACCACGTCGGACTATGCCGTGGGCATCCAGGCGCTGCAGGCCGACCCAAATGTGGACGTGGTGATGCCCTGGTTCGTGTTCCAAGATACGCCTGTGGGCGAGGACATCGCCGAGGCGCTGGGCGAACTGAGCCGCAAAGGGGAGAAGCCGATCCTCGTGGGGGCAACGGGCGGGCCGTTCACCGCCAAAATGTCGCGGGCGATAGAGGCACAAGGCGTGCCGGTGTTCCACTCGGTGCGCGAGTGGGTGGCCGCGGCCATGGGCCTGGCACACCGCCCGCCGCAGCAGGTGTGGGGCTAGAGGAGACGCCCGTCTTCACGGGTGTTGATTCGGGCGCACAGCATTGCCCTGTACGGGCGAGGCATCCATCACCCGTACAGGGCTGTTGTCTTGGCGGACTCGCCTATTCCACGACCTTCTCAAACATGTCTTTGGTCGCGCCGCACTGGGGGCACACCCAGTCGTCGGGCAGGTCCTCAAAGGCCGTTCCGGGCGGGATGTCCGAGTCGGGGTCGCCCACCGCGGGATCGTACACGTAACCGCAGACCATGCATTCCCATTTTTCCATGTGATTCGCCTCCTTGCGTTCTAGAAACTCTTGAATAGATCGCGGCGGGCACCGCAGATGGGGCACTTGTCGGGCGGTTCGCCTTCCACCGTGTACCCGCACATGCCGCAAATCCAAATCTCGCCGATCTGGATGTCCACGCCCTTGTCTACCGACGCTTTGGCTTCGCCATACATCGCCTGGTGAATCTTCTCGGCTTCCAGCGCCCAGTGCATGCTCCGCTCGGCGGGCTTTTCGGCCTGTTCCCTAGCGACGGCGAGGTATGCGGGGTACATCTCGTTGACCTCAAAGGTCTCGCCGCCGATGGCCGCCTCTAGGTTGTCCCTGGTAGCGCCGAGGCCGCCGAACGTGCGCAGGTGGTTGGTCGCGTGTACCTGCTCGGCGTAGGCGACGGCCCGGAACAGGCGGGCCACGTTGGCGAAGCCTTCTTTCTCCGCCTGGTCGGCGAAGGCGAGATACTTCATGTGGGCCTGGCTCTCGCCCGCGAATGCAGCCTTCAGGTTGTCCTTGGTCATGTCTTTCATACGGTCCTCTCCTTTCTAATTGACATAAAGTTTCACTGCGTTGTGGTCAGGCGCTACCCCTCAAAGATGGGCTTCTCCTCGTCCTGGAAGAACCACAGCCCCTTGTCCTTGAGGTAGTGATACGAGTTTTGGAGCAAATCGTAGTGGCGGCTCTCCTCCTGCACGAGGAACTCGTACATGGCCTTCGCGGTCAGGTCCTGGGACGATTCGGCCGCCCGCTTGTACAGTTCGTAGCCCCGCTTCTCAAACCCCATGGCCAGTTCCAGCGCCTTGAGGTCGTCGGCATCGTCGGGCAGGTCCTTCTCGTGCCCCGTGGGGAACAGGTTCAACTCGGGCGGGGGTTCGGTGCCTTTCCGCGCGTCCTCCAGGGTCAGCCACTGCCCCTTCTTGGTGATGGCCTGGTACTGCTGCTGAAGCACCTGCAAATGCCCTTCCTCGTCGTGGGCCAGGGACGTGAACATCTTGGCCCCTGAGGGGTGGGCGCTTCGCTTGGCGGCCTCCAGATAGAACGCGCGCCCGCGTATCTCGTTGATCATGCCCTGGCGCAACGGTTCCAGCAACTTCTCGTCAATTGGGCTCATGTGCAACCTCCTTGTCTAGAAAGGTGAAAATCCCATTGCGGCTTTGAACTGCTCGGAAAGCAACTTGTATTCGGTTTCCAGTGCGTCCTGGTGGGCTTGCTCCATGTCGGCCAGGGCGTGGTACATCTTCTTGCCCTCGGGGTCGTCGGTCCGCTCGGCGGCGCGGGTGTAGAACTCCACGGCATCCCGCTCGCGCAGGTAGGCGATGCGCAGCGCCGACAGGTCCGAGGTGTAGGCGTTCAACTCGCCGGCGTCCAGCGGCTTGGCGAAGATAGGCGTGGACGGCACGGACGCCGTCAGGCGCTCGGTCAGCGGGAGCCAGCGGCCATCCTTGAGCAGGGCCTCTTTCCGCGCCTGCAGCATGGTCAGGTGGCCCAGTTCATCGTCGGCGATGCGCGAGAACAGCATCCACCCGCCCTCGTGCTGGGTCGCCGCTGCGGCCTTGAGGTAGAATTCGCGACCGTCTCGCTCGGTCTGCATGGCCATTTCCAGGGCCAGTAGCGCTTCTTTCAGGGGATCGGTCATCTTGTCCTCATTCGCATTTTCTTGCCATCAGGCCCAGGAACCCGCCGGTGGTGATCATGTGCTCGTAGTTCAGCATCAGGATGTCAAAGTGGCGGCGCTCGGCCTGGGCCAGGTAGCGGTACATCTGCTTACCCGCGGGGTCGGAGACCTGCTCGGCCTGCTGCACGTACAGGTCGTAACTGTCGTTCTCCAACTGGATGGCCAGGAGCAGCGCGTCGGCCTCGCTGGTGGCCTCGCTGACCTGGCGCTTGAGGTTCTCGCGGGCCTTGAGCGGCTCAAACTCGGCGACCGCGGCCGCCTCGGCGAATTCCACCCAGCCGCCGCCTCCGATGAGCGATTCATATGTGCGCTGCACCATGGTGAGGTGGTGCTGCTCCTCGTCGGCCAGCGACAGGAACATCTCCCGCCCGCAGGCGTCTTTCACCCGCTCGGCAGATTCCAGATAGAACTTGCGTGCGTCCTGCTCTTTGTGCGCCGCCAGTTTCAGGGCTTCCAGAACGGTCTTGTCTTCCATGTTTCTCTCTCCTCAAGCGTTGGTTGCGTGCCAAGTATAGCGTCTCTTCTCTGCCTTCGCAAGGCCCAGCCGTTGCTGGGGCGACCGGCCTGTCGCTGCTACGGTTCGTGTACAGGCCCTACCGTCGCGCGATGCCGCGCATCGGCTGCGTACCCCGCACCCAGGCGATCTCCACCTGCCGAGCCGCCTGGAGCCGCGCCACCGCGTCGGTTACGTCCTGCGCGGTGCGGATGGGGATGCCGGCGATCTCCACGATGACGTCGCCAGCCTGCACGCCCGCCTGCGCCGCCAGCGACCCGGGCTTCACCGAGCCTACCAGAGCGCCCTCCTTCACCGCCAACCCGTACTTGCGCCAGACCTTGGCTGCGTCCGCCACGCTCACGCCCAGTTCCAGCCGCTGGCGGCTCAGGGCTTGCTCCAGCAGCGGGCGGTTGAAGCCGATGATGACCTGGTCGTCCACCACGATCACCGGCACGCCGCGCTGCCCCGATAGCCGAACCATCTCCTGCGCGGCGACCGGGTCGCGGCTCACGTCCTTCTCCACGAAGGGGACGCCTCGCTGCGACAGGAATTGCTTTGCCATATGACAATAGCCGCAAGTCGGCGTGGTGTATATGACGACGCTCATGGTCCTGACTCCTGGCTACATGTACGCGGCTTTCAGCGCCTGGGCCTTTTCCGGTGGGAGCGGGCGGATCGGCCGCAGGCCCACCGGTCCCGCCTTCAGCGCCGGCACCTGCTCCTCGTAGGCGGGCACGTCCTCGGTCTGGTAGAAGATGCCCACAGGGATGCGGTCGCCCCATATTTGCGCCGCCCGCAAGGCCCAGTTCAGGTCCGACGGGTCGTAGCCCGGCTCCTGGCTTACCGGATACACGCGCTCGCTGTACCACTCGTAGGTGTTCACGCGGTTGAAGGTAACGCAGGGCTGGAGCACGTCTATGAGGGCATAGCCCCGGTGCTGCACTGCCGCCTTGATGATGTCGGCGAGTTCGCGGCTGTTCTTGGAGAAGGCGCGGGCGACGAACGTGGCCCCCGCCGCCAGCGCAATCAGCAGCGGGTTCACCGGGCGATCAATGGACCCCTCTGGCGAGGTGCTGGACCGCGTGCCCTGGGCGCTGGTGGGCGAGTACTGGCCCTTGGTCAGGCCGTAGATTTGGTTGTTGTGGGCGATGTGCACGATGCCGATGTTGCGCCGCGCCGCGTGCACCATGTGCCCCATGCCCTCGGCGTACCCGTCGCCGTCGCCGCTGTGGACGATGACCTTCAGGTCGGGGCGCACCAGTTTGACGCCGGTCGCGCACGGGATGGCCCGCCCGTGCAGGGTCATGTACCCGTTAGCGTGGGTGTAGTCCGGCAGTTTGCTGCTTTGGCCGATGCCCGACACCAGCATCACCTGGTGTGGCGCGAGGCCCAGTTCCGCCAGCGCCGTCTTCACCGCCTGGTGTATGCCAAAGTTGCCACACCCCGGACACCACGTCGGTGTTACCGGGCTCTGATAGTCCTTGACCGTAACCATGCTACACCCCCTCCAATCCGCGGAGAATGTACTCCGGCGAGATGGGCCTGCCGTCGTACCGCAGAATCTGCTCCTCTATGTGGATGCCGGTTTCGCGTCGGATGAGGCCGGCCATCTGGCCCGTGTAGTTGCTCTCCACCGACATGATGCGCTTGGCTCCGCGCAGGGCCTCGGCAACCGCCTGGGCGGGGAACGGCCAGACGTCGGTGATGTGCAGGAAGTTGCTGGACACGCCCTGCTGCGCCAGGATGCGCATGGCCTCCCGCACCGGATAGTAGCCGGAGCCCCACGACACAAAGGTAATGGCCGCGCGCTCCGGGCCGTACAACTTCGGCGGCAGGATGTCGGCGCGGGATGTCTCCAGTTTTCGCATCCGCTTCTCCATCATGAGGCGGCGGTTGGTCGCATCCTCCTCAATGCTGCCGTACTCGTCATGCTCGTCGCTGGCCGAACGATACACCCCCTTCGGGTGGCCGGGCGGCGCCCACGGCGAGATGCCGCTGTCGGTGAAGGCGAACCGCTTGTATTCGCCCTCCAGCGCGTCCAGTTGCTCGGGCGTGAGCATGGCCCCGCGGTCAATGACCACGCCGCCGAAGTCCAGCGCCTCGGGCGGCACGGTCTGGAGCGACGTGGCGAGAAAGTGGTCGGACAGGACGATGACCGGGCACTGATACTTCTCGGCCAGGTTGAAGGCGCGCCACCCGTCGCGGAAGGCTTCCTCTATGGTGCCAGGGGCCAGGACAATGCGAGGGAACTCGCCCTGGGACGCATGGAGCACGAACATCAGGTCGCTCTGCTCGGTGCGGGTGGGCAGGCCGGTGGAAGGCCCCGGCCGCTGCACCTCAAAGACGACGACGGGGACTTCGGTCATGCCCGCCAGGCCCAGCGCCTCCACCATGAGCGAGAACCCGCCGCCGGACGTGGCCGTGGCCGCCCGTGCGCCCGCGCGTCCCGCGCCTATGGCCATGCAGATGGCGGCGATCTCGTCCTCGGCGTGCTTGGTTACCACGCCGAACTCGGCAGATTTGGCGGTGATCATCTCCAGGATGGGCGAGCCGGGCGTCATGGGGTAGCCTGCCATGAACTGGATTCCGCCGGCCAGCGCCCCCAGCGACATGGCTGGGTTCCCGCCGATGAGCAGGCGCTTAGGCGCGTCCACCGCCTCCAGTTTGAACGGGAATCGCTCGGCGAAGTGGGCGCGGGCGTAGTCGCGGGCCGCGTGGGCTACCTTCAGGTTGGCCTCGGCCATGCTGTCGCCCCGCTTGCGCCCGAAGTTGTCCTCTATCACGCCCTCCACGAAGCGCAAGTCCAGGCCGGTCAGTCCCGCGGCGATGCCCACCATGGCGGTGTTCATCATCAGTTTGCTGCCGCCCGCACCCTGCACCAGGTCGGCAATGGGCATGGCGAAATCCTGCACGCCATCGGGCCAGGCCGACTTGTCCACCTTCAGGCTGGTGTCGTACACGATGGCGCCGCCTGGTACCAACTGCCGCACGTGGGAATCCACCGCCTCGCGGGTCAGGGCCATCGCCAGGTGCACCTGCTCGTTGTGCGAGAAGAACTCGTAGTCGCCCGCGCGAATCTGGAAGAAGTTGTGCCCGCCGCGGATGCGAGACCGGTAGTCGGGCACGGCGAAGACGCGCAGCCCCGCGCGGGCCAGTGCCAGCGCGAACCCCGCGCCCGTGGACTCCACACCTTGCCCGGCCTCTCCGCCCAGAACAAACGTCATGTCGTTTTTCATCATCTTTCCCTCACCATCCACACGGGGTGCGGCGCACGTGTCAAGACAGGGAACAGCGGGCGCAGCGTGCTGTGCCCCTCCGTGCGTCGGGGCCAACGCGCGCCTACCCGAAAGACTCCATGCTGAACTCCTGGAATCCCATCCAGAAGCCGGTCTGGTTGATGTAGTCGTACTCGCCCTGCAGAATCGCCAGGTGGCCTTGCTCCACGGCGACCAGCGAACCGAACAGGGCCTTCTCGGCCTCGGTCTCGGCGTGGGCCGCCGCCTGGCCGTAGAGGACGATGGAATCCTGCTCGGCCTGCATGCCGCGTTTCAGGGCGTCCACCTCGCCCGCCGTGGCCTTGATTTCGCGGGCGGCCTCCTTGGGCGAGGGGAAGACCTCGGCGCGGACTGGCCGGGCCGTCGGCTCGGCATGGGCCGGCGCGGGCAGGTTGGGCAGCGTGCCGTCCTTGAGCAGCGAGCGGAACGCGCCATCCAGATAGGCCAGGTGATCCAACTCGTCCTTTGCCAGGCTCAGGAACATGCTCTTGCCGCGCGCGGCAGATGTGGCCTCCGCGGCTTCCAGGTAGAAGGCGTGGCCGCGCCGCTCCAGTTCCATTGCATCGCGCAGCACTGCCAAAAGTCGGTCTTTGTGCGCTTCAGCCATGATACCCTCCTCCTCCGAATGCGAATCTACTTGTGCAGGAGCACCGCCCAGCGGCTGGCCTGGCGAGCCAGTTGCGGCAACAGGACGATGACCGCGAACCACGCCGCATAGCCGCCCGCGAGCACAAGCCCGAAGTGGAGCCGCGCCCGCAGGAGCGCGTAGCACACCAACACGAAGACCGTCGTCCCCAGGATGCTGGTGATAGCCCCGCCTGCAAACTCGGCCGTCTTCTGGTAGTCGTGGCCCGTGTTGGTGAACACGATCCACATGGTGAGCGGAATGGTCAGCGGCATGGCGGCGGCCAGTCCCGCCAGGTGGCACTGGCGGTCGCCAATCCAGGTTACGAACGCGATGACCACCAACGAGATGCCGATTTGCACGATTTTCACGCGATCCTCCCAACGCAGGATGTGGCCGACGGGCGGCTCTCACGAATCCCTAGGTGTGCGGCCGCGCCATGGCGACACCAGCGGCCTCACGATGCCCTCAATCTCGTCGGGGCGGTCGGTGGGCTGGGCGCAGGTCAGCCCTACGCAGATGTACGCGCGGGGAGCAGGCTCGGCGGGATAGCCCAGCCGCGCCAGGCGCTCGCCTTCCCACGCGGGGTCTACCACTTGGATGACCCGATAGGGCGCGTACACCCGCAGCGCCGCCCGCCGCAAGTCGTGCGTCCGCTCGTCGTCGGCGCTGCCGACAATGATGACCTGAATCGGCTGACCGAGGTACGCGGCAACGGCCATCGCGTACCCGGACGCGAAATACCCGTAAGCCTTGTACACCTCGCCGAACCACGCCAGGGCCTTGCCCGCCGCCTCGCGGTGCTTCGGGTCGCCCGTGAAGGCGTGGAGTCGTAGGGCAACGTGGGCCGCTACGGCGTTTTCGGTGATGGATTTGTCGCGGTCGCGCAGTTTGCCCAGGGCACTGGGGTCGTCCACGCGGTCGTAGAACCCGCCGGCGGAGTCCTGCAAATGGGCGTACACGAAGTTCATCAGGCGCAGCGCGCGGTCAAGGAAGCGCGGCTCTGTGGTGAACTCGTGGGCGTCCAGCAGGGCCTGCGCCATCCAAATCTGGTCAGCGAGAAGGCCCCAGACGTCCCCGCGCGGGCATCGCGTGTGGGCCATGCCCCGCGCCTCGTCGTAGTGCTGCTCCCATATCACGTCCACGGCGCGCAGGGCGGCCTCGGTCGGGGCGCGGTCGTCCAGCACCACGCCTGCCTGCAGAAGCGCCGAGATGAGCATGGCGTTGTAGTCGGTGTACGGGGTCTTGTCCACGTAAGGCGGCTTGCGCTGGGCACGCTGGGCGGCGTTGAGTTTGTAATACTCCTCGTCGGCGTCCTGGCTGGCGTAGAAGAAGCCGCGCTCGTCGGTCAGCGTGCGCAAGATGTAGCGCACCACGTCGGCGGCCACGTCACGGTAGAACGGGTCGCCGAAGACCTGGTAGGCGTGCGTGTACAGCGCCAGCAGTCTTGCGTTATCCTCTGCCATCTTTTCAAAGTGGGGGATGCTCCAGTCCCGCGTGGTGGAGTAGCGGAAGAAGCCCCCCTCCACGTGGTCGTACATCCCGCCCGATGCCATCCCGCGAAGCGTCTTCTCCACAATGGTGCGCAACTGCCCTGCCCCGCTGCGCTGATACTCGGCCAGGGCCAGTTCCAGCGACTCGGGCATGGGGAATTTGGGCTCTGTGCCGAAGCCGCCGTTCTCCTTGTCAAACCCCAGGATGAGGACGGAGACGGCTTCCTCCACGATCTTCAGGCTCAAGTCCTCTACGGCCACGCCCGCCACGGATGCCGCGGCCACATCCGCGCGCAATTCCTCCAGACGCTCGCGGATTTTGCCCTTGTTGGCGCGGTAGTACTCGCTGACCTTGCGGGCCACGTCCAGGAACTGGGGCACGGTGAGGTAGGTGGCGCCTGTCAAGACTTCGCCGTCGGGCGTGAGGAACGCGGTGGTGGGCCACCCACCCATGTTGTACCGGCGGTTGACGTCGGGCCGCTTGTCCGTGTCCACGCGGATGGGGATGAAGTCCGAATTGATGAGGGCGGCCACCTCCGGGTGCGAGTAGGTGTTCTCATCCATCACGTGGCACCAGTGGCACCACGACGCGCTGATGTCCAGTAGGATGGGCACGTCCAGTTCGCGGGCCAGCCGGAACGCTTCGTCCTCCCACTCCCACCAGGAGAAGCCGGGCGGTTGGTTGCCGCGGTGGGTGTCGTGCACGAAGACGCCCGTCCGTTCGCGGGCCTCCTCCAGGTCGGGCTGAAACACGCGGCGGAACTCGCCCTCCAGGCGAGCCTTGTGCCGCAGTTCCTCCTCGGCCAGGGATTCAAAAAACGCCTTCACCGCTGCGTCGCTGGCCGAGCGGGCCATGCGCGTGTAGAAATCGTGCGCGTCCTGCTCTCGCCGTATGGCGAGTTTCCACGCGCTCTCCAGTTCGTATATCTTCTCAGTCATATTGTCTCCTTGTGTGGTGCTATAGCCGTATGCCGGTAGCCGCGGGTGGCTTTTCGGCGGCATCCTGCGATGCGCCCCGCAGCCTGCGCTAGATTCCCAGTTCGCTCTTGGTGCGGATGAAGTGCAGGATGCTGTCCCGCGCGATGATGCCCACTAGTCGGCCCGCCTGCACGACCGGAATCTGGTTCACGTCGTACTCGTCCATTCGCTCCAGGACGCTGTAGGCGTCGGCGTCGGGGGGCACGGCGTGCAGCGCGTCCACGGCGGTCATCGCCTGCTCCACGGGCGTTACCGGCCAGCGGTCTCGCGGCACGCGCCGAATCTCGTGGAGCGTAACGAGGCCCTTCAGTGCTTCGCCGTCGGTAACGAGGAAGCACCGCTGCCCAAGCGGTAGGACGTGGTCATCTACCAGCGTCTCCAGGGAGACGCCGGGCGGGACTGCCGCACACTGGGTACGCATCAGGTCGGCTGCCGTGTAGCCCTGCAGGCTCTCCTTCAGCCGCACCTGGCGGAAACTGCTGGACGCGGCGTTGTCCATGAACCAGCCGATGAGCGCCAGCCAGATGCCGTCGCCGAGCCTGCCTGCCAGCGCCAGGAAGATGCCCGCGACGATGAACAGATACGCGAACGCTTGCCCAAGCCCCGCCGCGATGCGGGTAGAGCGCTCGTACTGGCCGGTGATGGCCCACACGATGGAGCGGAAAACGCGCCCGCCATCCAGCGGGAACCCAGGCAGTAGGTTGAACAGCCCCAGCAGCAGGTTGATGCGCGCCAGGTACATCGCGCCTGCGGCGATCGGTTCGGACAGCGTCCGCAGCGCCAGCCCGATGACCGCGAACAGCCCCGCCAGCACCATGCTGGACAGCGGCCCCGCCACCGACATGAGCAATTCCTGCACGGGCTGCTTGACCTCGCGGGTGATGGACGCCACGCCGCCGAACAGGAACAGCGTGATGTTGCGCACCGGCACGCCGAACCGCCGCGCCACCACGCTGTGCGCCAGTTCGTGCGCCAGCACCGAGCCGAAGAACAGCAGACTCGTTGCGATGCCCACGACCCAGTAGACGCCCGCACTCCATCCTGGATATTCGTTCGGGAAGAAGAACTGGGCCAGGCTCAGGCTCACCAGCACGAAGATGATGAACCACGTGTAGTGCAGCCCGACCGGAATGCCTCGGATTTTTCCCAGCCTGATGGAATTCTGCATACCCATCACCGCCTTCTCGGGAAGAAGCCTACTACCTCACCACAATGATTCTTGATGGCGCGTCATTGCGAGGAGTGCAGCGACGGAGCAATCCCGCAGACTGTCATTCTGAGGCGCGGAGCGCCGAAGAATCTCGTTCACCGAGACGCTTCGCTCAGCATGGCAGATAGGGCCTGGGATGGCTTCGGGCACTTTGTGCCCTCGCAATGACAACGGAAAATCTTCTCTGTGGTCAAGTATTACACTTCCTCCGCCTCTTCCTCGCCCTCTTGTACCTTGTACAGTTTGTCAGGGCTGGTGAGTTTATCAATGTAGAGAATCCCGTCCAGATGGTCTATCTCGTGCTGGAGGACGCGGGCCAGGAAGCCGCGAGCCGAGATTTTCACGCGCTTGCCGTTCTCAGCCAGCGCCCTGACGACAACGCTTTCGTAGCGTTGCACCTCGCCCACGTAGCCGGGCACGGATAGGCAACCCTCGTTGCCGATTTGCGAGCCGCTGGCGCTGACGATTTCGGGGTTGATAAGGCAGAATGCCTTGCCACCCAGCAACTCGTCCTCGTCCTCCGGCACTTCAATCACGACGACGCGCTGGAGCACGCCCACCTGATTGGCGGCAAGCCCTACGCCGGGCGCGGCGCGCATCGTCTCCAGCATGTCGGCGCATAGCGCCTGGATTTCGGGCGTGATGCGCTTGACCTCCTTCGCACGCTTTCGCAGAGCGGGGTGCCCGTCCACCAAAATCTCTCTCACAGCCATAACCGAAACCTGTTTCTCCTCAAGCGTGATTTCAGGAATCCGCCTGAATGAACTCCACCAAGTTGCCGTCGGGGTCCCGCACGAAAATGGAACGCGACCCGTCCGGCCGTTCTACCACATCTCCCAACGGTGGGTATCCTGCCTCTGCCAGACGCACGCGGGCACGCTGGACATCCGCAACCCGCAGGGCGAAGTGCCCGGCAAGCCCGCTGCCCTCCAGGGCCCTTCGCTCGTCCGTGAGCGGGACGGTGTCCACGTTGCCCACCAACACATGCACCTGGGCGTCGCCCGCCTTCAGCCACAGGCCGGGCACGCCTCGCGGCGGTCTCGGCAGCGGCTCCAGCCCCAGCAAGTCGCAGTAGAACCGCTTGGCGCGCTCCAAATCGCTCGCCATGATGCTGGCGTGGTGCAGGGATTCCACCTTCAATGTCGGCCTCCTCGCAGCCGTCGGCGTTGCGCTACACCGCCCGCATGATCTCCTTGATTTTCGCGGTCAGGGCCAGGCCCTCGTGGTACGGGCGCTGCCACATGTTGCGCCCGAAGATGAGGCCGGTCGCCCCCGCCTCCATGCAGATGCGGGCTTTCTCCAGCAGGTCCTCGTCGCCCATCTTGCCGCCGCCGGAGAACAGCACCATGGTCTTGCCCGCCGACTCCACGACCTTGCGCACGGCCTGGGCGTAGTCCACCTTCAGGGTGTTGTACGGCTTGGGTGAAGCCTGGTTCTTCTCCGGCTCAAAGTCGGGCACGTTCAATTTGACCACGTCCGCGCCCAGTTCGTCGGCCACGCGCGCCGCGTAGTCCACGGCGTACAGGCTGTCCCGGCCGCCCTTTTCCTCCACGGCCCAGCCTCGCGGGTAGGCCCACACGATGACCGGCATCCCGAACCGCTCGGCCTCTGCCCGAATCTGCATGAACTGGATGAAATCCTGGTCCTGGGCGGGCGAGCCGACGTACAGCGTGTAGCCGACGGCATCCGCCCCCAGCCGGACCGCGTCTTCCACGGTGGCCGTCTGCGGCGAGAACGCCTCGTCGTCGGGCGGGATGTTGGTCTTGCCGTTGAGTTTCAGGACGAGCGGGACCTTGCCGGCATACTTGGGCATGTACTTCTCGGCCAGACCGATGTGGAACACGATGCCCGAGTACCCGCCCTCCAGGGCCAGGCGCGCCTGGTACTCGGGGTTCAGCGCCTCAGGGTTGACGAAGAAGTCCACAGGGCCGTGCTCCAGCCCCTGGTCAATGGGGAGCAGGAGCATGGTGCCGTTGCCCGGGCCGTGCTCATACAGAAGGCGATACAGCCTGGCGCGCTTTCCGATACTCAGGTGCAAATCGTCCAGACGAGGTCTTGGGCTCATGGTCCCCTCCTGCCAGTCGCAGGGCGACTGGGCTTTTGCAAATTATACCTTTACGAGTCCAATTTTACCAAACAACGCGGTTTGCGTATATGACGCGGGTCATACGCGACCCGAGACGAGGTGCGATGCGGCGGAGTGTCTGCGCCCGTTGGGCGGGCGGTGCGTGCCGTCCACCCAACGGGCCTGTCGGATACTGGCTTTACTCAAACGTGCAGATGGCGCCGGGCCGCTTGACGCGGAGCGCCAGGCTCTCGAAGATGCGGAAAACGTGATCCATGCCATCCGGTCCCAGGTACGCGGTGATGAGATCCTGGCCGACGGCGATGTCCAGGTTCTCGGGGCCGGTGGCAACCAGAAGCGCCTGGTTCGGCTTCAGCGCTGGCGTCGGGACGATGGTCTTGACCAGTTCGCGAATCTGCGCGATTTCCAGGACACCCGTCCCGCCGTTGACGCGGTGGAGTTTGGCGAACAGGTGGTTGCTGAGCACCAGCGCGAAGTCGCCGGTGAAGCCCGCGGATGTGAGTTTGTTCCAGGCGCCGAGCACGGCTTCCAGCGCCGCGCCGGGCGTGGTTTCCCATTCGCCCAGCGGCGCGGTGGTGCGGCCCTTGGCCTTCAGCAGGCCGGGTTCGCGGGGCTGGCCGTGGAACAGGAGCGTGTCCTCGGCGCGGGCCACTGTGAACGCCGCGGCAGCCGCCGGGCTGAGGTCCACCTCGCCCCCGTGCCCTCGCGCCAGGGCCAGGTCATCCCAGCGAAGCACGAAATCCTTGCTGATGGTAGTCAGCGGGATGTACTCGCGCTCGGCCAGTTCCACTGCCTCGGCAGCCTCCTCGCCTTCAAACCCGATGGCCGCGCTGCCCACGCCGCCCAGCCGGTCCACCGGCACCACCTGGACGCCCGCGCCCAGGGGGCCGAACAGGTGCAGGAACCGCCGTCCGGCCAGGGTCTTCCGCGCAACTTCCACCACGAGGCTATCCAGTTTTGCCCACTCTTCGCTCGTGAGGGGCGCTTCTTCTCGCATCAACAAATCCGACATGGTATCCTCCTTATTCGTGTGCTTGCTATTCTTTGAGACTGCCAACGGTGAACCCTTTGGTCGGGGATGGGGCTTTCTCGCTGCCCTTCTGGAGCGACTGGAGCAAATCCGAGAACACGGCGTCGTGGTAAATCTCGTGGTCGCGGATGCGGGCGATGAGGGACTTCAGCCCTTCGTCCTGGATTTTGTTCAGTTGCTCCGAGTACACCTTCGTTACCTCGCGCTCGGCGCGGATGTCGGCGGCGAGCATTTCGGCGGTGTCGGCGCTTTGGTTCACCGCCGTGCGCTCAATCTCCACGGGGCCGCCCAGCCCCGCCATCTCCTCCGCGAGCCAGCCCAGATGCTGCATCTCGTTGATGGCCTGCATCTCCAGTTCGCGGCTGATCTCGCAGTCGGGGGTAACGAAGGAATGCCACAGGTACTGCAGGATCACCGTGTACTCGTGGCGGATGCCCTTGTCCAGCACGTCCAGCGCCACCGGGTCAGGCGGCGCGGCTTCGCCTCCTGCCGCTTCGCCCTCTGGGAGCGCGCTCACCTTGTCCACGAACTTGAGGAAAATCTCGCGGTGCGCTTTCTCGTCCTGGACGATACGCCCCAGCAGCCGCTTCAACTTGGGGTCGTCAATGGCGGCGATGTGCTGCTCGTACAGGGCGATGGCGTCGTCCTCTGCGGTTACATCCAGGCGCATGTTGGCCGCGTGGCTGTCGGCCCGTTTCACCGGCGCGCGCTCCAGCGTCGGCGTGCCGCCCAGTTCCACAATGGCGTCGGCCAGCCAGTCGTAGTGGCGCATCTCGTCGCGGGCGATGGCCTCAATCTCGGCGGGGATTTCGCCCTCGGGCATGGCGTAGGCGTGCAGCAGGTACTGCACAATGGCCATGTGCTCGCCGCGCATGTCCTCGTTCAACATCGCAATCACGTCATCTTTGCTTATCGTCATGGCGTCCTCCTTCTAAATTAGATGCCGACGGTACCGATTTGGATTTACGGTTCACGACCATTATACCGCACATTTGCGATTCTGTGAAGCCTGGCCGGCGATAGCCTGTTCGCCTAGTACGCGACCACGCCCTATCTGTCATGCTGAGCGAAGCGGAACATCTCGGTTGGCGAGATTCTTCGCGGCTGCGCCGCTCAGACTAACGGGGCGCGGAGATTGCTTCGTCGCTGCGCTCCTCGCAATGACATGCCGGCCAGAATCATTGTGGTCACGCACTACTGCTTCACGTGGACGACTTGCTGCGGGTAGGGAATTTCAATGCCCGCGCGGTCAAAGCCTTCCTTGATTCGCCTGCGCAGTTCCCTGGACAGGGCCCACTGTGCCCCCGCCTTGACCTTGATGGCGACCCGCAAGGTGATCCACGAATCGGCCAAATCCATCACCCCCATCACCTGCGGCGGCTCCAGGACATCGGCCTGGAACTCCGGAGCCGAGGCCACGGCTTGGCTCACCTCCGACAGCACGGCCATCGCGTGCCCCAGGTCTGTTTCGTAGGTCACGCCCACATCTACGATGACCCGCGCCCAGTCCTTGCTGGCGTTGGACACGACCTTGATTTCACTGTTGGGTACGGTGTACAGCGTGCCGTTGAAGTCGCGCACGGTGGTTCGTCGCAGCGACATCTCCTCTACGGTCCCCGTAACGCCTGCGATAGTTACCAGGTCGCCGATGCCGAACTGGTCTTCCAGCAGAATGAACAGGCCGGCGAGGATGTCCTTGATGAGGCTCTGCGTCCCCAGCCCGACGGCGACCCCCACCACGCCTGCGCTGGCCAGGAGCGGGGCCACGTTGATGCCCAATTCGTCAAGGATGGTCAGCGCGACGATGACGATGATGATCGCAGCGCCCGTGCGGTTCAGTGTGCGGGCGATAGCCTCTCTGCACTGCTTCCGCGCCTCCAGGCGCAGGCGGCCCTCTCCGTCCAGTACCCGGTACAGCCCAGCCGTCGCGACGCGCACAAGGCGGTAGACCAGGAATCCCAGCACCAGGATCAGCGCGATCTTCGCCGCCTTGCTGCCCCAAACGAGCAACAGAGTTTGCCAGTCGGTTTCGGTCATGTTCGTCATCCCACTCACTTTTGGACTCGGGTACAGAGTTTGTCAGTACTGTCATTGCGACGGCGCAAAGCGCCCAAAGCGATCTCCCAACGACCACGGGATTGCTTCGCTCGCAGTAACAGCCGGTGGGCGGCCTCGTACAACCCACCAGCAAAACATGGAACCGAATCCTCCTTTAGCAGGGTACGGTACTTCTTGCGTGCCGATTGGAATTGTAGCCGATGTTATGGTATAATTCAAGCGCGGCACCGACCGACTCCCGAATGGCGCCGCTCGGCCCGGTGCGTTACATCGGCGCGCTGCCGAGGTATGCGGTCGGGAACCGCAGGGCGACTCTACGTTGGAGGGCTTTCATGAACCCGATTGCGTTTCAAATCGGCCCGTTTGCCGTCCGTTGGTACGGATTGCTCATCGTAACGGGCATTCTCGTTGCCGCCTACATCGCCACCCACGAGGCGCGTCGGCGCGGCGAGGACCCGGAGCACGTCTGGAATGGCCTCATCCTGTGCCTCATCGGGGGTATCATCGGCGCGCGGCTGTACCACGTCTTCTCGTCGCCTGCCGACGGCTCGCTCGGCTGGTGGTACTACCGCCAGAATCCCATCGCCATCCTGAAGATTTGGGAGGGCGGGCTGGCCATCTACGGCGCGGTCATCGGCGGCGCTGTTGGCCTGTGGATTTACACCCGCTGGGCGAAACTCCCGTTCCTGCGCTGGACCGACGTCGCTGCGCCTGGCCTGCTCATCGCCCAGGCCATCGGCCGCTGGGGCAACTTCGCCAACCAGGAACTGTACGGCCCGCCGACCGATTTGCCCTGGGGCATCTACATCGCCCCCGAGAGGCGGCTGCCCGGCCTGGAGAACTACGAGCGGTTCCACCCGGTCTTCCTGTACGAGTCGCTGTACTGCCTCATCGGGTTTATCCTGTTCATGGTCTTCGCGCGCAAGTGGGCGCCCCGCCTGCGCGATGGGGATGTGTTCTTCGCCTACCTCATCTACTACCCGTTCGGCCGCTTCTTCATTGAGATGCTCCGTCCCGACGCCTGGAAACTCGGCAGCCTGGCGGCGGCGCAGGTCTTCGCCCTCATCGCCATCGTGATCGGAGTGGGGGGCATCGTCATCAACCACAGGAAGAAGCAGGCGGCCCCATCGGAGCCTGCGGCGGAGGCGTGATGACGCGACGGCCCGCAGCGGCACGCCCGCCATCCAGGGGCGCAGGGGCGAGCGACGCCACGACCCTCCACGAGGCAGGCGCCCCGTATGACCACGTGCTGCCGTCGGACCGCGGCGAGCGCCTGCTGGCCTGCCTGGCTCGCTCGCAGGCGGCGGTGGCCTCGGCGTGCGCCCTGGGCAAGGCGCTGGACGCAGTGCTGGAGCACACGCTGGCCGGGCTGGGCTGGGAGGCCGGGGCCATTTGCCTGCTGGGGCCTGCGGAGGGCCTAGCCCCGGACGCAGTGCTGCAGATGTCGTCGGGCGCCGTGGCCGAGGTCCGCGAATACGCTGTGTCGCGCCTCGTGTCCCAGCGCCCGGTCGCGCTGCCGGTGATGGTGGACCCGGACGACGGGCCGGGGGCCCTGCGTGCGACGTTCCGACACATTGCGTTTGCCCCCGTGTTCCTGGGCGGGGCGCGGCCCGAGGGGGTTCTGGTCGCGGCCACCGCCCAAGATTCGCCGCCGTCGCGGGCGGATGCCCTGTTCCTGGAAGCCACGGCGTCGCTGCTGGCCTCGGCGGTGGAACGCGAGGTGTTGCGCGCGTCCAGCGACTACATGCGCACGGAGTTGGAGGCCCTGCAACAGGTCTCTCTCTATGTCAGCGAGCGCGAGGACGTGGCCGAGTTGCTGAAGTCGGCCCTCGTCGCGGTGGAGAAGGCGCTGCAGGTCTCGGCGTGCGCCATCTACGAACTCATGGCCCCGGGCAAGAGCCTGCGGTGCCTCGCCAGCCGCAACGTGCCCGGGGCGGTGGTGCGTGCTGTGGAGACCTATGCGCCCAGCACGCCCGCGCACCGTGCCCTGAAGACCGGCGCGCCGGTGATGATCACGCGCCGCGAGGACTACACCGGTGCGCCGCAAGTCGTGGAAACGGCACAGAAGATCGGCATCCAGAGCGCCATGATTGTCCCGGTCTTCGTAGGCGGGCAGGGATTCGGCGTGTTGTCGCTGTACCACCTGGGCCCACGCGAGTGGACCGACGCCGAGATTCGCCTGGCGCAGATGCTGGCGGCCTCGCTGGGGAGCGCCTTGAGCCGGACGCAATCCCGCAGGCGACTGGCCGAATACGCAACACGCCTGCGGGATTTGCACCACATTTCGGTTCGGCTGATGGAGTCGCCGGACGCGGAGGCGGCGGCCATCCTGGCGGCGGATGCCGGGCGGGGCCTGTGTCGCGCCGATGCGGTTGCCGTGTACGAGCAGGACCGCCGCTACGGGCTGCTGAAACTCGTGGCGGTCAGCCCCGCGGGCGCGGCGCATTTCCCGATGGTAGCGTCGCCTGGCCGAGGCGTGTGGGGACGGGCCGCTGCCGACAAGAAGCCGGTCTTCCAGAGCCTTCGCCTGAACAGGGTCGGCTTCCAGGGATTTGCCTGCGCTTTGCCACTCCAGACGCAGGACGGACTCATCGGCGTCCTCACCGTCCTGCGCCAGGGGGACAAAGGCCCGTTTGACGAAGACGAGGCGGATTTGCTGGGGCTTTTCGCCAATCTGTCGGCGGCGGCCATCCAGAAGGCGCGGCTGCTGGCCCAGTCGGAGGAACTGGGCATCCTGAAGGAGCGTACCCGCATCGCCACCGAGATGCACGACAGCGTCGGCGGGGACCTGGCCGCGATTCTCGTCAAGGCGCAATTGGCCCGGAAGTTGCTGGAGTCGGACCCGGCGCGGGCTGCCGCTGAGATGGACTGGATCGTATCGGCGCTGCAGGGCTCGGTAACCCAGATGCGGCGGGTGCTTCATGCGCTGCGGCCGGTGGAACTGGAGCAGCAAGGGTTTGTGGAGGCGCTGCGCAGGCTGGTGGACGTGCAGGCGGGTCAGTACGGCATTCCGGTAACGCTGGAGATGGACGCGCCGCTCCCGCGCCTGGGGCCCAGAGTGGAGGGCCTGCTGTACCGTGCCGCCAACGAGTGCCTGAACAACATCCGGAAGCACGCCGCGCCGAGATCGGTCCGCGTGGCGCTGCGCGTGGAGGGCCATCGCGTGGCGCTGACGATCGTGGACGACGGGCGCGGGTTTGACCCGGCCGCGGCAGACCTGTCGTCGGGGATGGGGCTCCGGACCCTGGCGCAGAACGTCGCGGCGGCGGGCGGCGAACTGGAGATTGATTCGGCGCCGGGCAAAGGCGCGCGGGTAACGATATCGCTTCCATACGGGAGCGTCTTCGGGGGTGCAACGGAATGATTCGTGTCTTGCTGGTGGATGATCATGCCGTGTTCCGCGATGGGCTGCGCGAACTTCTGAATCACAGCCCCGACGTGGAGGTTGTGGGCGAAGCGGGTACCGGCGAGCAGGCTCTTCAGCAGATGAGCAAGAAGCCGGACGTGGTGCTCCTGGACATCGGGCTGCCCGACATGGACGGAATCCAGGTGTGTCGGCGCATCGTGACCGAGCACCCCGACACGCGGGTCATCATGCTCACCATGCACGACGACGCGGACTTTCTCCTGGACTCCGTGCAGGCCGGCGCGTCCAGTTACATCCTGAAGGCCGCCGACGCCGAAACCGTCCTGTCGGCCATCTGCGCCGTTGCGAAGGGACAGGCGACCCTGGACCCCACCAACACGGCGCGCCTGCTAAAAGCATTTCGCCGCCTTTCCCAAGAGCGGGCCGGCGCGCAGGGCAATCTGACCAAGCGCGAACTCATCATCCTGGCGCTTATCGCCGAGGGCGCGTCCAATCGGGAGATCGCCGAGTACCTTTCGCTGTCGGAGCAGACGGTGAAGAACAGCCTGTCGGTGCTGTATCAGAAGATGGGCGTGAAGAAGCGCGCCGAGGCGGTGATGGCCATTGTGGAGCACAACATCCAACTCCCCAGGGTGCGGTTGAAGAAGCGGCCGAAGTAGCCGCGCGAAAATCAGTACGAAAGTACTCCCAAATTCGGTACGCTTGGGTCTACCCAGCGTGCCGGATTTTTGTTATCATGTATCTGGTGGCATGGGTGGTGTGCGTGAGGGAGGGGGCAGATGACTCCTGTCCCCTCCCTCAAAATCCTGCGGAGACTACGTGGGGGACAATACTCCTACACTCGCCCCGCGAAGCACACGCGGGACAATCAGCCTGAGGATCTGTGGGCGACAATCTCCCGACGGTTTGGGGGCGCCTGTTTCGCGCGCCCACGTCGCATGTACGGGTGCGCGGGTCCGGGGCCGGTCGGTCCGCAACGTAAAAGGACTGACCGCCCCCCCAAACGGTCAGCCCTTTTACTGTTGCGAACAGGTAAGGATGCGGAGCGTTGTAAACGGCCATGGGCAGGTACTCAACGTACCTCGCGTCCCTGTTCGCCTGCATTATAGAATGTGTTAGCGGGAACCTCAATAGGAAAAGAGTCCTACCGGAACACAAAAACTGGGTGAGCCGCGGCAACGGCCCACCCAGGCGAGAACGCAGGGCCGATTCGCGGGCAGGCCCGACAAGCAAGCCGCGAACCGGTGGGGTCGGTCGCCCGATTGGGCTTCCTGCCTGCGTCCTCGCCTGCAATTATAGTCGGCGTCTCGGAAGTTTGCAAGTCTTATAGGAGGTGTCCGATGAAGTGCAGGCTGCTCCGATTGGCCCTCGCCCTGGGCCTGGTCTTTGTCTGGGCGCTTGTTCCCCCTGTTGCCAGCGGCGATGATACCATCTCCACCTGGGGCTACACCATCACGGCGCCCGGCACCTATACCCTGGGCGCGAACCTGGTGGATCCCAACGACCCCGCCCATCCCTACGCCATTGTCGTCATGCCCGGCGTCAGCGGCGTGGTGATTGACGGCGCGGGCTTCTCCATCGTGGGCGACGGCAACGCTGCCGACTACGAGGGCGGCATCTGGCTGCCCACAGAAGACGGCACCGTCGGCTCGGGGCGCGGCGTGGGCACCGGCCTGGCCCACATCACCATCCAGAACGTCGTGTTTGACGCGCTGGACATCGGTGTGGACGGCTACGGCAACTTGACGGACATCCGCGTGGAGGGGTGCACGCTGCAGAACCTCACGGACTGGAGCGGCATTGAGTTCCGCACCGAGTCCACGGGTGGCCTGGCGCTGCTCCAGCAGACCATTGACGGCGTGGTGATCCAGAACAACGAGATCAAGAACTCGCTGGGCATCCCCGTCAAACTCGCCAACTACGGCTTCACCACCAACCCGCCGACCGCCATGCGCAACCTGACGGTGGTGGGCAACCGCATCCACGACTGCGACGGCACGGCCCCGCACGAGGAGACCAGCCACGCTGCGGTCTGGCTGCGCTACGGGGCGACCGGCGTTGCCATCCGCGACAACCTCATCTACGGCAACGCCGACCTGTCGGCCATCTGGCTCGGCGGCGGAGGGAGCGGTGGCGCGTACACCAACCTCACCATCCAGGGCAACCGCTGCGAAGGGCAGACCGGCTTCTGGGACAAGGCCGGCACCAAGCCCGCCGACGGCCTGACCCTGGACGGCATCACGCTGCCCGGAACCGTGTCCATCCGGGACAACCACTTCCTCGGCAACGACGGCTACGGCGTGAACAACACGACGCCGGGCGCGACGGGCACGGTGGTAGCCGAGTACAACTGGTGGGGCGACGTGGCCGGGCCCACAGGCCCCAACGGCGACGGCGTCTCGTCTGACGTGGACTACGACCCGTGGCACCCGGTGGTGGGCGGCGTCCAGCAGAACGGTGGCATCGGGTTCATGCCAGCCGCCAGCGCCATTCGGGTCGGCGACTCGGTCGTGGTGGACGTGTTCATCGCCGCCGATGGGATGTTCGGGTTCCAGTTCATCGTGGACTACGACACGACGCGCCTCACCGCCACTAGCGCGATGCTGGTGACGGACTGGTTTGATGGCGAGTTCTCGCCGTGGAACGGGGTCATTGACGACGTGGCGGGCACGGTCAAGTTCGCGTCTAGCCTGGCGGACGGCGACACGCCCCCCAACGGCACGGGCGTCGTGGCGCGCATCACCTTCCGAGGCGATGCGGCGGGCGTGGCGGCGCTCTCCTTCAGCAACGTGAAACTGGTGCGTTTCGTGGGCGGCGAGCAGGGCACCGAGGTCATCACGCCCGTGGGCGAGTTTGACGGCACCATCACCGTCCTGGGCGAGGGCACCATCGCCGGCACGGTGCGCCTGCAGGGCCGCGCCAGCCACGCCGGGGCGGTGGCCGCTGCCGACGGCGACTCGGACATCACCGTGGCCGCCGGCACCTACAGCCTGACCGTGCCCGAGGGGACGTGGACGGTTACGGTGGAGATGGCGCGCTACCTAGACGCGGTCAAGACGGGCGTGGTGGTTGCCGCGGGCGGCACCACGAACCTGACGCAGGTGGTGCTGGAGGGTGGCGACGCCAACGACGACGACGTGATTGACATCCTGGACGCGGGCATCATCGGCGGGCAGTTCGGCAAGGTGGGCGCCGGCATCACCGACCCGCGCGCCGACATCAACGCCGACAATGAGGTGGACATCCTGGACCTGGTGCTCATGGGCGGCAACTACGGGGACACAAGCCCGGTGGCATGGTAGGGGGCTGCCCTGTCTCGTCTTTCAGGCGTGCAACGCGATCTCGGCGAAAGGAGGTGAGTCGCAGCGGACGTTGGGGTGCTCGTGGCACATTCGGACCGAAAACAACCCGCAAATCAAATCTCTGAGGAGGACATGCGATGAGTGCGAAAGTTCGGTTATTGGCGGCAATCTTGCTTTTGACTAGCCTGCTGGCCGGGGTGGTGCCGATGGCGTCGGCGGGCGGGCCGTGGTACGTGTCCACGACGGGGAACGACAGCAACAACTGCCTGTCGTGGGCGACGGCCTGCCGCACGATCCAGGGGGCCATCAACAAGGCCAGCGCCGGCGACACGATCAACGTCGCCGCGGGGACGTATGAGGAGCAGGTGGTCATCAACAAGGACATCACCCTGCAGGGCAGCGGGTCCCCGACAATCCAGGCTCCCTCTTCGGTTAAAGCCTACAAGTTCCCTGAGAGCAGCGCGTGGTGGGAACCGGTGGTCTTCGCCTTCGGCGGGACGGCGGACGGCAGCGGCAACATCACAGGCTCGGACGTGGTGAATGTAACCATTTCCGGCTTCGTGGTGGATGGCAACGACCGCGCGCCGTCAAGCGGGAAGCGTTCCGCGGGTATCCTGCTGCGGAATGCCGACGCGACCGTTACGGGCAACACCGTCCAGCACATGTATGTGGATGGCGCCCAGACCTTTGGCATCATCGCGTACGGCGACTGCAACCCGCTTACGATTTCTGGTAATGATGTGAGCGGGTACGCCCGTGGTGGCATCACGGCCAACGGCGACCTTGGCACGCTGCCGGATCCCGCGAACGTGCTGATTGAGAACAACACGGTAACAGGGCCTGGTCTGGGCGTGCCGGTAACCTGGGCGCCGAACGGCATCCAACTGGGTTGGGGCGCGACGGGTACCATCAGGGGCAACAAGGTAACCGGCAACGGGTGGCCCGGCACGGCCTGGACGGGGTCCGGGATCATCATTGCGGGTTCGGACGACGTGTTCGTTGAGCAGAACGAGGTAACGAGCAATGAGACCGCGATCTCCGTCGTGGGTGATAACTTCTTCGGGACCGGCGAGACCGCGGACCGGGTCATCGTGCGCCAGAACACGGTGCAGGGGAACACCTACGGCATCTTGCTGCAGGATCGCGTGGTGGATGCGCAAGTGCTGGGCAACACGATTACCGGCCAGTCGTACGACGGCATTGGCGTATGCAACTTCCACAGCCTGCCGCCGACGGGGACCGTCATTCACAACAACAAGATTTACGGCAACAACACGGAGAATGACCCGACGTCAGGCGGGCTATGGGTTGACGATGACGTTACCAGCGTGGATGCCGAGGAGAACTGGTGGGGTGATTCTACCGGCCCCAGCGGGGTAGGACCCGGCAGCGGGGATGCCATCATCGCCCCGGCCGGCGTGGTGGACTACGAACCCTGGTGGTCAAACGAGGGGATGACCACCAAGGGGTGGGAGGTGAACACCGGCGAGAGCATCCAGGACGTGGTGAACGCTGCCAGCGCTGGGGACACCATTGTAGTGCCCGCCGGCACTTACGACGGTGGGATCGTGGTGGACAAGTCCGTGATCATCAAGGGCGAGGACGGCACGGTCATCGGCCACGGATCCGATGGCATCACCGTCACGGCCGACGACGTAACCATCATGGACGTTACACTGGACGGCACGGGCGGCGACCCGGGCGATGTGGGCATCCGCGTGAACGCGGGCGTAGAGCGACTGTGGGTCCGCAACTGCGAAATCCGCAACTGGCCCGATGACGGCATCCACTTCAACGGCGCCATCACCGGCCTGAAGGTTGTGGACAACTACATCCACAACAACGGCGGCGATGGCATGGAGTTCAACGGGACGCCCGCGGGCACGGTGCAGATTTACGGCAATGCGTTCCGCGCGAACACCGGCTCGGGCATCAACGCCGCGAGCGGCTCGGTGGTGGCCGAGTACAACGAGTGGGGCGACATTGCCGGGCCGACGGGGACCAACGGCGATGATGTGAGCGGGACGGTGGACTACGCCCCGTGGGTGTTCGGTGCGGTGTACGCGGACGTGGTGCCGGATCCTGCGCGGGTGCGGGAAGGCGAGAACGTGGACGTGGACATCAAGGTGGACACGGCGAACCTGTACGGGGCGCAGTTCTCGCTGACGTTTGCCCCGGCGAAGTTGCAGGTGGTGAGCACGACGGACGGCGACTTCAAGGGGTCGCAGGATTGCCACACGACCTACGACAACGGCACCGGTACGCTGACGTTCTACTGCTCGCGCGGTGGGACGGACGCGGCGGTGAGCGGCACGGGCGTGAAGTTGCTGACGATCACGTTCCAGGCGCAGGAGATTGTGGGGACGAGCACGACGGCGACGATAGACCTGGACGCGGCGTCTGTGCGGCTGGGTGCTGTGGGCGGCGTGAACATCTACGTGGACTCGGTAACGGATGACACGCTGACCATCCTGGGCACGACGACGGTGAGCGGTGTGGTGGACTTGCAGGGCCGCGACAACGACTCGGGCGCGGTGGTGGACCCGCTGGCGGGCGTAACCTACGGCTACGACCCGGCGCCCGTTACTACGGGCCCGTGGGGCACCTTCTCGTTCACCAACATGACCGACGACACGTACACGTTCACCGTGGAAATGGCGCGCTATCTGGATGCCAGCGCGGAGGTCATTGTCTCGGGCGACACGTTGGTGCTGAACAAGGTCATCCTGCTGGGTGGTGATGTGAACGACGACGATGAGATTGACATCGCCGACGTTACCCTCATCGGCGGCAAGTTCGGCACGAGCGTAGATCCTGCGACAACGGCCGAAGACATCAACTACGACGGTTTGGTGGACATCCTGGACCTGGTGCTGGCAGCCGGAAACTATTCCAAGACCGAATCGCCTTGGACACCATAGCACCTTGGTGTATCGGTCGGGAGAGGCGGTGGGGAGACCGCCTCTCCCGTATTCCGATTCTTACGAAAGGGCGAGGGGGACATCATGCGACGCACCATCTGGGGAATGCTACTTAGTGTTATCCTGCTGGCGACGCCGCTCGCGACCCATGGAGTGGCGGCCCAGGGGAACACGCGCGTGGCCCTATCGCCGGCGTCGGCCCTTGTAGGCGAAGGGCAGACCGCGGCTGTAGAAGTGCGCGTGGAGAACGTCCAGGACCTCTATGGGCTGGACATCCGCATCAGTTTTGACCCCGCCGTGGTGGAAGTGGTGGACGCCGACGCGACGCAGGCAGGGGTGCAGGTGCGCCCGGGCGACCTGCTCAGCGTGGACTTCATGATCCGCAACACGGCGGACAACGCCCAGGGCACCATCTGGTACGCTCTGACCCAACTGAACCCAACCGAGCCCGTCAGCGGGAGCGGCACGGCGTTCATCATCCTGTTCAAGGGCAAGCAGCGCGGGGCGACAAGCGCCCTGACCATCACGTATCAGAAAATGGCGACACGGGCCGGCGAGGCAATCCCGGCCAGCGTCGTGAACGGCGAGATTCGGGTGGTGGAACCCGCGCAGTCGCCGCCCACTCCGACACCTGCTCCGCCACCGCCGCAGCCCACCGTGCCGATGCCGACGCCAGAGCCAACGCAGGCGTCGCCGACCGTGCAACCCACGGCGACCCAGCCCATGCCCACCGCCACCGTCGCGCCGACGAGCACGGCGTTGCCGGTGGGAACTGCGGCGACGGGGCAGGCCACCGCAACGTCCACGCAGCCGCCCGCGCCCACTC
>JARYMK010000239.1 GCA_029907165.1 Anaerolineae bacterium | reverse complement strand
GCCGCCTTGGCTAGCCGCCCCCGGAGCGGCAACCCGTTGGCCGCCCTGGGCCGATTCGTGTACAAGGTGCTCATCATCGCCGAACTGGACGCCCGCAAACTCCGCCACGACCCCACGGAGTTGTTCATGCGCGCCGTCCAGCCCACGCTGTGGCTGCTGGTCTTCGGCCAGGTGTTCACGCGGGTGCGCGCCATCCCCACGGGCGACATCCGCTACCTGGACTTCATGGCCCCCGGCATCCTGGCCCAGAGCGTCCTGTTCATCGCCATCTTCTACGGCATCTCGGTGATTTGGGAGCGGGACCTGGGCATCCTGCACAAGTTCCTGGTAAGCCCGACGCCGCGCGCCGCGCTGGTGCTGGGCAAGGCCCTGTCGGCAGGGGTGCGGGGCCTGGTGCAAGGGCTGTTCATCATCCTTCTGGCGCTCCTGCTCGGCGTCAAGGTCAACTGGCATCCGTTGGCGGTGGGGGGCGTGCTCCTCACCGTCCTGCTGGGCGCGGCCATCTTTTCCACCTTCTCGCTCATCATCGCGTGCCTGGTGAAGACCCGCGAGCGGTTCATGGGCATCGGCCAGGTGCTCACCATGCCGCTGTTCTTCGCCTCAAACGCCATCTACCCCATCGCCATCATGCCCGGCTGGCTCCAGGCCATCTCGCGGGTCAACCCGCTGTCGTATCAGGTGGATGCGCTGCGCACGCTCATGCTGGCGGGCGGGGTGAGCGGCTTCGGCCTGGGCGTGGACTTCCTGGTAATGTTCGCGGTGCTGGCGGTCCTGGTGGCCATCGGCGCGCGCCTGTACCCGACGATCGTCATCTAGGGGCGCGGGCAGGGAATCGCAACGCCTTGCGGGACTGCGGGCGGCCCAAGGCTAACGTCCGCCGGCCGCGAGGCATCGCGCCCGCAGCGATCCTGTGCTTCGCCGCGGGCGTGGCAAGGCGCCACCAGGCAGGGCTTGCCGTTTCTGGCTCCCCTCGTGGTTCCCGTCAATCTCCTGCGCTGGCGGTTGCCTGGGCCGGGGGCGTGAACGTGGGGGCGGTCGTCGCCGTGGCCGTGGGCAGCGGCACGACGTCCCACCACACCTTGCAGGCGGCTCCGCCCGCGTTCTCGTAGTACTCCACGCGGACCGTGTGCGGCCCGGCTTGCAGGGCGATTTCGCCCACGTAGGCACGACGCAGCGAGTCATGCCACTCATCTATCAGCAGTTGGCCGTCCACCCACAGGCGCACGCCGTCGTCGGCCAGGGTGCGGAAGCGATACAGCCCTGCCCCCAGGTTCAGCGTGCGGGTCCAGCGGACCGAGAAGCGATCGGACGTCGCCAGGCCGGGCGGCGCGCCCTCGCCCCAGTCAAAGTCTATCTGCGGCTCGTCGCGCACCAGGACGGGCGCTCCGGCCAGGTCGCGGTTCTCGTAGTACTCGGCCTTCCATCCCGCGAACTGGGTCAGCGGCGTCCACCACAGTTTGGCCACGGCGTTGTCCACCGCGTCGTAGTATTCCATGCGGACGAAGTGCCGTCCCGCCGTCAGGTACAGCGGCGCGGTGTACTCGGTGAGGCCCGAATCATGCCACTCGTTGATGATGAGGCGCTGGTCCACCCAGAGCCGCGCGCCGTCGTCCACGGCGACGTGGAAGATGTACGCCCCTTCGTCAAAGACGAGTTCGCGGGTCCAGCGCGCCGAGAAGCGGTCGGCCGGGACCGACGGATCGGGCGCGGCGGTTCCCCACGCGAAGTCCACCTTGACATCGTTGCGCTGCAACACCGGTTCGCCCGACAGGTTGGGGTTGGCCCAGTACTCGCCCAGCCAGTCGGTGGCCACGAAGGGGGTACGGGTGGGTGTCGGCGTCGCCGCCGTAGGCGTGGGCGTGGGCGTGCCGGGCGTGGGCGTGGGTGTCAGGGTTGGCGTGGCGGTTGCCGTCGGCGTGCTGGTGGGCGGGACCACCTGGAACACCGCGCGCGCCTCGCTGCCCGTGCGGTTGGAGCGTGCCAGGACCGTGAGTTCGGCCATGCCCTCCCACGGCGCCCCCTTTGGGACGGTGAATGACTTCTCAAACCCGCCCCGCTCGTCCGTAACGGCGACGGCCACCGTTAGGCTCTCGTTGAGGTTGCCGCTGGGGGCCAGCAGGAAGACCACCACAACCTCGCCCGGAACCCAGCCAGACCCGCGGATGAAGACCGGCGTGCCCAGCGCGCCGACGTTCGGCTCAAGGCGAATCTGCGTCTTGAGTTCGGGCGTGGCGGTCGCCGGTGGGGTGGTGGGGGCAGGAGCGACCACGCCGCGGTTGCGCAGAAGCATCAGCCCGCCCACCAGGGCCGCAGCGGCGCACGCCAGCGCCACCATGCCCACGATGAGCGCGGCGATGAGCAGGCGTTGGCTGGATCGGTCAGGCTCCGGCTGGAGCGGCTCTCGGTACATGATTCCCCTCCCGATGCGTTCTCTCCTGTCAAAGACGGCCAGCGGCTGGCACGTGTTCCCGATCGCGGAGCGGGCTGTACGCGTATTATGAATCAACTTGCTGCGACAGGCAAGCGCCAGATACGCTTGAGACGCACGATCCCGCGTTCTACATTCAGGCGCGTCGCGCCTGAATGTCCGCCGCCCTCACCCTATTCCCTCTCCCGGTGGGAGAGGGAATAGAAAAGGCCCCGTTTGGGCGGGGCCTTTGCGTATTCAGTTTTTCGTCGTGGCTTACTGTTCCAGTTTCACCACGTCGGCGGCCTGGGGCCCCTTCTCGGTGTTCTGGACGGTGAACTCCACCTTCTCGCCTTCGTATAGGTTGCGGTAGCCCTCACCACGAATGGCCGAGTAGTGGACGAAAACGTCCGCCCCATCCGGCTGGGTGATGAAGCCGTAGCCCTTCACCCGATTGAACCACTTGACTGTACCTGTAACTCGCTCACCCATGGTTAGAAAACAAACCTCCTGCGGTATTCTGTAGGACAGGGCTTGCGTGTCCGGGCGCTAGATAGCAAAAAGCCGCCATGATACGTCGTGGCGGCGAATTCCTATTCTGAGTCATCCCGATACAGCATCTTCCTGCAACCTACTTCGGGGGCATGGTATCACAGAACGCGCGCTTTGTCAAATCCGACCTGTGTCGGCTTGTTTTTGGTGCGGAGGTGGGCACGCGGGGTTTGTGCCTTCGCTGCGCCGAATCTGTCCACGGGCGCGGCTTTCCGGAGCCGTCCGTTTGTGGTACACTGCGCC
>JARYMK010000238.1 GCA_029907165.1 Anaerolineae bacterium | reverse complement strand
TGTTACTGCGAAACACTTCCCGCCACAAATGGCGTGGATTCCCGCACACCCCGATACACTGCCGCCATCTCCGTCGCGGATGCCAGCGACAACTCGCCCTCAAACGGCTGCTTCAACTCCATCCGCTGCGCCGCCATGTCCGGCGCCAGGCGGACACGCACATGCGCATCCTCGTATACCAGGCCGTCGGCGTCCACCGTCAGGGCAGACTCGCGCCCGCCCTCGCGCCGGCGGATGGTGTTGCCCACGATGCGGAACGCGTTGTCGGCCTCCCGCTGGAAGTCGGCTTCATTCAGGAACAGCCGCGGCTTGTCCAGGTACGGCTTGCCCTGATGCACGCAGAAGGTGGCGCAGTTGCCGCACTCATTGCAAAAATCGTCCACATGCACGATTTGGCGCGCCTGCGCGATTTCAATCACCTCTTCGCGCACAGACTCCAGTTTCCCGTCGCGGCACGTCAGCACGGGCAGCGTCCAGCGTCCGGGCGCGATGGTGTAGGCATAGTTTGCGCGGTTCGGGCACACCTCCACGCACTTGTCGCACAAAACCGAGCATTGCAGGCAGCGGGCAGCCTCCGCGCGGGCGGCGTCCTCGTCCAGCGACTGCTCCACCAGGTCAAACCCCGCCCGCTGGTCCACCGGCAGCATCTCCGGATTGCGCTGCGCTTCCTTGCGGGCGCGCGCCCGCTTGATCGCCAGAATCTCCTGGGCCGACAGTTTCGGCAGGCGCGGGGCCAGCGTTCGGAACGGCACGCCCAACTCAGCGCAGATGGCCTCCGCCGCGCGTCGCCCGTCGGCGCACGCCTGGATGATGATCGCCGGGCCGCGCACGGCATCCCCGCCTGCGTACACCCGGCTCGGGCCAGCGCACCCCGTCTGCGGGTCCACGCCGATGGAGCCATCCCCGCGCAGCGAGACCGCGCTGCCATTCAGGAATGTGATGTCCGGCTTCTGGCCGATGGCGACGATGATGGAGTCGGCCTCCAGGCGGAATTCGCTGCCAGGTATGGGCACGGGCTTCCGGCGGCCGTCGGCGTCTGGCTCGCCGAGTTCGTTGCGCACGCACTCCAGCGCGGCCACGCGGCCCTCCTCCAGCACGATCCGCACCGGCGAAGCGAGTTCTAGCACCGTGTTGCCCTCGTCCAGCAAGTCCTGGATTTCCTCCGGCTCCGCGGGCATCTCCCGGCGGGTGCGGCGGTACACGACGGTAACGGGCCGACCCGTCAGCCGCTGGGCCGTGCGCGCGGCATCCATGGCCGTGTTCCCGCCGCCGATGACCAGCACGCGCTCGCCCAGTTCCGGGGCTTTGCCGCGCGCCGCCCGCGCCAAAAAGGCCAGCGCCGGATACACCCCCTCGCCATCCTCGCCCTCTATGCCCAAACGCGCATCCCGTTGCCATCCGGTCGCCACGTACACGGCATCGTAACCGTCCTGCAACAACTGCTCCGGCGGCTCGGTGATCGGATGCGAAAGCACAATCTCCACGCCCAGGGCCTTGATGAACTCAATGTCCTCCTGCACGATCTCCTTCGGCAAGCGGAACTCCGGCGCCAGAGCCAGCATCCCGCCGGGCACGTCCTTCGCCTCAAAGACGGTGGCCTGCACACCACTGAGCGCCAGGAAGTACGCCGCCGCCAACCCCGACGGCCCGCTGCCGATGATGGCAACCTCGTAGTCGGTCGGCTCGGGCATGTCCAGGGTTACCTCGCCGTTCTCGGTGGCGAATCGCTTCAGGGCGCGGATGGCCACCGGCTCGTCGTAGTTGTTGCGGGTGCAGCGCGTCTGGCACAGGTGCGTGCACACGTAACCCGTTACGCCCGGCAGCGGGTTGCGCGACAGAATGACCTCCAGCGCGCGGTCGTAATCACCCTGCGCAATCATGCGCGCATATTCGGGCACATCCTGGCGCACGGCGCATTGCTCCACGCACGGCGCGGCAATGCAGTCAAAGCGGCCGAGCGGGCTGTCCACCTTGGGCAGGCCGTAAGGATGGTAGCCCTTCTTATATCGCGGGTGCACCAACGCCTCGGCGGCCGCCCGGTCCAGGTTCGCCATGCGGTCCTTCGCCAGTTCGGCCAGGCTCCCCGCCGACCGCGCGCGCATCTCGGCCTCCAGGTTCTCCAAGTATTGCAGGAACCGCGAGTACCCACCCGGCTTCAGGATGTCCGACACGGCCGTAACCGGCAGCGCGCCACACGACAGGATCGTGGCGACGTTCAGCGCGTCCGCGCCGGCGGAGTACGACACGTGCAAATCCCCGTTGAACTCGTGCGCCAGTTTGCGGAACAGGCTCATGGTGATGGAATACAGGGCGCGGCCCGACATGTACATCTCGCCGCCCGGCAGGTAGCCCTTGTGATTGGCCATCGCCAGCGTGTTGCTCAATTTCACGCCGAACGTTAGCCCGCACTCCTGCGCGGTTTCCTTCAGCGAGTGGATGAGTTGCACCGCGCGCGGATATTGCAGGTCGTGCTCAAATACGGCGTCGGGGATGTCAATCTCGGTGAAGCCCAGGTCGTCGTGCAGGATGCGCATCACCGTGTCCTTGCCCAGAAGCGTGGGGTTCAGTTTCACCATCGTGTGCAGTCCGCGCTCCTCCATCAGGTAGCGGGCGATGCGCTCAATCTCGTCGGGCGGGCACCCGTGCATCGTAGACAGCGTTACGTTATCCGTGAGCCGCGCGGGGATGTCCACGTCGGCGTAGTCCGGGAACTCGGCCTCCAGCACCGCGCGAATCTCCGCGATCTCCTGCGACGCGTCGGTCAGCCGATCCATGAAGCGGGTCATGGGCGCGCTCTGGATGCCCTCCAGGTTGTAGCCGACGCTCATGTTGAACACCGTGCCGAACGGAACGTGGTCAAACCCCAGCGCGCGCCGCAGGACATGGAGCAGCGCCCAGGCCTTGATGTACTCCGCCGCCGACTGCTCCAGTTTCAACTCCTGGGACCACTCCACGTTGTACCCCTCGTCGGCCATGTCAATGCACGGGCGGTCTATCTTCAACTCGTCCATGATCTGCACGGTCTTCAGTTCAATGAACCGCCCGCCCGACAGCCAGGCGCAGATGATGTTCTGGGCCAGTTGGGTGTGGGGGCCGGCGCCCGGGCCGATGGGCGTGGCCAGCGCGTGGCCGAAAATCTCGCCGGCGTAGGGCGCGTCGGCGCGGGGTCGGTAGAACAGCGCGCGCGGGATGCCGAAGATGGAGCCATCGTGCTCCA
>JARYMK010000237.1 GCA_029907165.1 Anaerolineae bacterium | reverse complement strand
CGTTTGCGTACGTGGCGGGCACGACGTTGGCCACGTGGCCCAGCGGCACGTACACCACGGACCCGACCATCAACGGCTCCACGCTGTTCTGGAACATTGGCGCGACGCTCCAGGGCGGCACGCCTACCGGCCAGGCGCTCACGCTGACCTTTGATGCGCGGGTAACCAACGCGGTAACCCAGGGCGTAACGTACACGAACGTGGTTACGGCGTCGGGCAAGACGGGGGCCGACGTGCCCATCCCGCCGAATTCCGGCCTGCCCGACGACACCGACCCGGATGACTCGGATGACATCTCGTTGACCGGCGCAAGGCCCGGTCTGGTGCTGGACAAGAGCATCCCACTGCTCATCCGCCAGGGCTCGCCCATCCTGAACCCGACAACGGTGGAAGCGGGCGACATCGTGTCCTACACTGTGGTGGTAACCAACGTCGGCCTCGGCACGGCGTACAACCTGGTGCTGTCGGACACACTCCCGACCGCCTTTGAGTACGTGGCGGGCAGCACCATCGCCACGTGGCCGAGCGGCACATACACCACCGACCCGGTGCAGGGCGGCGGCTACCTCCGCTGGAACACCGGCGCGACGCTGAATGGCGGCAACCCGGTGGGCCAGGCGCTCATGCTGCGGTTCGCCCTGCGCGTTACGTCGTCCATCGTGCGCGAGCAGTACTACCCGGACACGGCACTGGTAACCGGCCAGGACGGACTGGGCGAGCCGATACCCGCGAACTCGGGCGACGCCGAGGACAATGACTTGGACGATCGGGATGATGCCACGCTCCAGGCCCTGAAGCCGGCGCTGGTAACGAGCAAGATCGTCGCCGACATCAACAATCAGCCCAGCGACGGCACGGTGGAGCCGGGCGATATCGTTACGTTCCTGGTAACGGTGCGCAACGTGGACCGAGGCACGGCGTACAACGTCGTGGTTACGGACACGCTGCCGTCTCCGGGCTGGGTCTATGTGCCAGGCACGACCTACGCCGCATGGAACGGCGGCGCGAACACCTACACCAGCGACCCCACGATCACGGGCGGCGGCTCGGTGCTCCACTGGCCCATCGGCGCGACGCTCGCGGGCGGCAGCCCGGTGGGCGACATCCTGACGCTGCGGTTTGACGCGCGGGTTACGTCGGCCATCGTGTCCGGCCAGACGTATACCAACACCGTCTGGTTCACGGGCAAGGACGGCGCGGGCACGGGCATCCCGGCGGACACCGACGACCCCGACGATAGCGATGACGATGACCAGGATCGCGTCCAGTTGCTGGGGTTGGAGCCGGCGCTGGTGCTGGACAAAGCCGTTATGGACATCAACGGGCTGCCTTCGGCAGGCACTGTGGTCGCCGGGGACGTGGTAACCTTCACGATTGTGGTTACCAACGTGGGGCCGGGCACCGCGTACAACGTGGACATCACCGACCTCATGCCGTCGGGCTGGCAGTACGTCGCGGGGAGCACGTCGGCCACGTGGCCGTCCGGCTCGTCCACGGCTGACCCGACCGTCGCCGGGCAGTTGCTGACCTGGAACCTGAGCGCCACCCTGAACGGGGGCGACCCCACGGGCGAAACGCTGACCCTGCGTTTCAAGTCGCGCGTAACATCGGCGGCTACGGCAGGGCCGAATACGGACACGGGCGCGACCACCGGCGATGATGGCTCCGGCACGCAGATTCCTGCCGACACGGGCCAGCCGGACGACTGGGACCTGGACGACCGGGACCAGGAAACGCTGACCATGCTGAAGCCGGCGCTTGCGGTGGATAAGGACATCACCCGCATCTTTGACCGCAACGGCGTGGAGATTCTGCCGAAGCCCACGGGCGTGGAAGCGGGCTATCAGGTGGAGTACCGCTTTGTGGTTACGAACGTGGGCACGGCCACGGCGTACAGCCTGAACGTAACCGACACGCTGCCTGCGGGCCTGGCGTACCACGCGGGCACGTCTAGCCTGAACGGCGCGCCCATCGCCGACCCGTCGGTGGTGGGGCAGAACCTCATCTACACGCTGAACCACACGCTGGCGGCGGGCGAGCGCATGACCCTGACGCTCCGCGCCGACGTAACCAGCGCCATTGTGGCGAATTCGGTGCTGACTAACGTGGCCTACGTGCGCGGCTTGGATGCCTCGGGCACGGTCATCCCCGGCGCGAACCCGGACTTGGGCGACGCGAGCGACCCGGACCCGGACGACCCCGACGCGGATGACACCGGCAGCCAGGCGGTTACCACGCTAGTTCCCGCGCTGGACGTGGACAAGGAAATCGTCCGCATTTACGACCGGCTTGGCGTGCAGATTTTGCCGATGCCGTCGGCGGTTGAGCCGGGGATGCGCATTGAGTACCAGTTCGTGGTAACCAATGTGGGCACGGGGACGGCGTACAATGTGGACGTGGAGGACCGCCTGCCCGTCGGCCTGGAGTATCGCACGGGCACGTCCAGGCTGAACGGCACGGGTATCGCGGACCCGGCCATCACGGGAACGCCCGGCACGGGCCAGACGTTGGCCTACGACCTCAACCACACCCTGCCCGCGGGCCAGCGGATGACGGTAACGTTGCAGGCGACGGTAACCAGCCTCGTTGTGCAGGGCACCAACTTGGTGAACTACGCCGAGGCGACGGGGTACGACGGCGCAGGGACCGAGATTCCGAATAGCAACCCGCTCCTGGGCGACGTGGCCGATTCGGACCCGGATGACGCGGATGCCGACGACACCGGCCGCGAGGACATCGGCGTGGTCGTGCCCGCGCTCAACGTGGACAAGACGATACGCCGCATCTGGGATCGCATGGGCGTGGAAATCCTGCCGATGCCGTCCGACGTGGAAGCGGGATACACGATTGAGTACCAGTTTGTCGTGAACAACGTGGGCGGCGGCACGGCCTACGGCGTGGACGTGGTGGACAATCTGCCGGCGGGGTTGCAGTATGTAACGGGCAAGAGCGAGCTGAACGGCGCTGCCATTCCTGACCCGGCGATTGCAGGCACGCCCGCGACGGGCCAGACGCTGACCTATGACCTCAACGCCACAATCGCGGCGGGCCAAGCGATGACGCTGACCTTCCGCGCGCAAGTAACCAGCCTCATCCGCGCCGGGGTCCCGCTGACCAACACGGCCGAGGCCACCGGCTACGATGGCTACGGCACCGAGATACCGAACGCGAATCCGGGCATCGGCGACACCTTTGACCCGGACCCGGATGACGCCGACGCCGATGACACGGGCAGCGAGACGGTCAACACCCTCGTTCCGGCGCTGGACGTGGACAAGATCGTCCTGCACCTGTGGGACAACTTTGGCACGTCCATACCGATCACCTCGCCGGTTGAGCCGGGCTACCGCGTGGAGTATCAATTCGTCGTAACGAACGTGGGT
>JARYMK010000236.1 GCA_029907165.1 Anaerolineae bacterium | reverse complement strand
GACATCTCCTTCGGCTTCGACACGGCCATGACGATCGCGGCCGAGGCCATCGACCGCATCCACACCACGGCGGAGAGCCACAACCGGGTCATGGTCGTGGAGATCATGGGACACAATGCCGGCTGGCTCGCGCTGGGGGCGGGGCTGGCGGCACTCGGCGGCATCGGCGCTGCGCCCTTCGCGCCGGTGGAGCCGGTCATGGGCGACCGATTCCAGATGCAGGGATTCATCACCGTGGTCATCGGCGGGATGGGGAGTTACAGCGGCGCGGCCATTGGCGCGCTACTGCTGGGCCTTGCGCGCGCGTTCGGCGACTTTCTCGCACTGAAGTTCAGCCTGACCCCCGCCGTCTCCGAGGCGTCCACTGTCATCATCATGGCGCTGGTGCTGTTGCTGCGGCCCGCGGGGCTGTTCGGAAAGAAGGAGTAGGCCATGGCATCGCAATCCAAATCTCCAAAGCGATTCGCCGCATTGGATTCCCTGCTTCAGGGCCTGAAGCGGTCGCGCGGCTCGCTCCTCGTGATCGCCGGGCTGATCCTGTTCCCGTTCGTCTTCGCCCGCATCACCGGCACGTCGGTGAACGAGGGGCCCGCTAAGTACTGGCAAGGCCAGTTGATCGCCGTGTTCATCATGGCCATCTTCGCCATGTCCTACGACCTGCTGCTGGGATACACGGGCATCCTCACGTTCGGCCACGCGGCCTTCTTCGGCGGCGGGGCCTACACCATGGCGCTGTTTCTCACCCATGTGGCCCCGCGCTTCGTGAAGACGTACCGCGTCAGCCTTCCGGGCGGCCTGGACGTAACGGAGCCCAGCGCATTCCTGCTGGCGATTCTCCTGGTGGTAGGGGTATCGCTGGCGCTGGGGCTCCTGTTCAGCATCGTGTCCGTGCGCGTGAAAGGCGTATACTTCGCCATCATCACGCTCGCCATGGCCGAGGCGATACACATCCTGTCCAAAGCCACGGACTTCGTGAAGTGGACCGGGGCCGATGAGGGCCTCCACGGCGTGCCCGTGCCCGCCTGGATCAACCCGACGCAGTACCGCCTGCGGTTCTACTTCATCGCGCTGGCTTTCGCGGTGGTCATGTACTGGGTCGCCCGCCGCGTCGTCAATTCGCCCACCGGGCGCATCTTCGTCGCGCTGCGCGAGAACGAAAGCCGCGCGCGGATGATCGGCTACAACCCCGCGCTGTTCCGCACGATTGCGTTCGTGGTCTCGGCGCTCATCGCGGGGCTGGCGGGCGCGCTGTTCTCCGTCTGGACGGTCAGCGCCACGCCGTCCATGACTTCGGCGGTTACCACGGTGAACGCCCTCATCATGACCATCCTCGGCGGTATGGGGACCCTGGTCGGGCCGATGCTGGGCGCTGCGGTACTGGAGTTCTTCGGACAGTTCCTGTACCAGTGGTTTGGCGCGCGTTGGCCGCTGGTCTTCGGGGTCATCTTCATCGTGCTAGTGATGTTCCTCCCCTACGGCATTGTGGGCACGTGGAGGCTGCGAAGCGCCCAGTGGAAGCGCCGCTGGAGCCTGCGGAAGCAGCGCGCGGCGGCGCAGGACTAGCGAGGCCCGAGCCGCCCGCCACCGGTGTGCGCCGGTCTAGAAAGGCAGGGGAAGGGTCTGTCCGCAAGGGTAAGGCAGGGCACTCTCGCACAGAGACAAAAGGCGCTGCCCCGCCCGTGGCTAGTGGTCTCGCCCCAGGCACGGTAGCGCATGCCCGGTGTGATTGACTACTCCCCTGCCAGGTACGACGAGGCCCAGGGTTGCGGCTTCAGGTACGTGGCTTCGTACCAGGCCGCGGCGTCGGCCAGGGTCTCACCCAGGGTGCGGTGCTTGTAGCCCAGTTCGCGTTCGGCTTTCTCGCTGGATGCCCAGAAGGCGAAGTGGTAGAACGTGGCCACGCTCTTCTCCACCAGCGGCTGGGAGATGAGCGCCGACAGTTCCGACAGCATCTCCAGCGCCTCCCACGACAGGGGCCAGATGCTTCGGTTGAAGTCGGTAACTTCGCGCAGGCAACGGAAGACGGCGACCGTGTCGGTGTTCTCGCCGCCCAGGATGTAGCGCTCCCCCAGTCGCCCGCCGCGATACGCGAGAATGAGGCCCTCGGCCACATCCCGCACGTCCACGAGGTTCAGCCGCCAGGCGACCACGAAGGGGTTGATGCGGTGGAAGAACAGTTTCAGCAGCGCCGACGAGGGCGAGTGGAAGTTGTCCTCGGGGCCGATCATTCCGCCCGGGTTTGCGACCACGACCGGCAGGCCGTTGTGAGCCATGTCCAGCACCAGCCGCTCGGCGCGCACTTTGGAGTCCAGGTACGGGGTCCCCACGTCCGAGGCCCGCAGGGGGCACGTCTCGTCCACGATGCTGTCCTCCGACGGGCCTTCCAGCGTGCCGACCATGCTCACGTGCACCACGCGCCGCACGCTCGCGTCCAGGGCGGCCTGCATCACGTTGCGCGTTCCCTCCACGTTGACCGCGAAGACCTCGTCGGCTTCCTTCGCGCTGAGCGTAACCTTGGCCGCCAGATGGAAGACGCCCTCGCACCCCTCAACGGCCCTGCGCACGTCTTCGGGCCGGGTAATGTCGCCCGTCACGGCCTCCACGGGCAACTGCGTCTGGCCGCGAAGGGCTGCGGGGTTGCGCGTCAGGACGCGGACGTCATAGTGGCGCTGTACCAGGGCGCGAACCAGGTGCACCCCTAGGAAGCCGGTGCCGCCCGTAACAAGGACTTTCTCCATGCTGTGTTCTCTCCTCCGCTGGCGTCAACCTCGTATATTACGATGCAAAGCCCTGCTGCGCGAATCAACTCAGCACGAACCGCCGGAACTCGCCGTGCCACAGCCGCCCATGTCTCACCCACATCGTCCGCCGGGCGGGCGACAGGATGACCGTAGAAATGGTGCCGACCTTCTTCTCCCGATCCTCCCAACAAATGGCGCCGATTCCGTCCACCGACGACATCATGGCCCGCGCCCATGAAGGGGAGACCACCCCTCTAGCCTCGGCCAGCGTGGCCTCCATGCGGGCCTTTCGGGCCACGGTGTCGCCCTTACGGCCCAAATCCTCCAGGCGGCACTTGTCCCGCAGCGGTTCGGTAACGAAGTGATTGGTGGCCACCAGGTACCCCTGTCCCTCTTCGGGCGTGCGAATCGCGAAATTGGCGTGCCCTTCTTCAAAGACGGCGATGTCGCCTCGGGCATCTGCCAGCACCGCGTTCCCATTCCCGAGGCGCGGGACAGACGCCAGGTAGTCCAGCGCCTCGCCGACGGTCGCGCAACGCACCAGGATGCGCATCATCAGCCACCACCGCGGAACCCCAGGCCCCAAATCCGTGCTACGGACGTGGGTGTCGGCGACGGCGAGACCGGCGGCGTTGATGCCCGAAGATGCCAGGCCAGGCCAACCGAGCGTGGTAAGCCCGA
>JARYMK010000235.1 GCA_029907165.1 Anaerolineae bacterium | reverse complement strand
CAGCGGCGATTTGGTGTGCCTGAACGCCGCGGACGGGAGCGTCGTTTGGCGGAAAAACTTCGAACGCGACTTCGGCGGCGTGATGATGTCGGTCTGGCGGTTCAGTGAATCGCCCCTGGTGGACGACGAAAAACTGGTGTGCACGCCGGGCGGACCGAAGGCCCTGCTGGTCGCCCTGAACATCGGCCTGCACTGGCGACAGTCCGACAAGCACCGCCTGCACCTGCCCGAGGACTACGCGGCGCAGGCGCTGGCGGAACTGGAGCCGAACGCGACGCTCCTTACCCGCGACTGGCAGGTATACTCGCCCCTGCTGTACTTCCAGCACGTGGAGGGCCAGCGCCCCGACGCCCGCATCGTGGACGTGGAATTGTTGCGCCGCACATGGTACTTGGACTACCTCGCCCGCCAGTACCCTGACCTCATCGCGCGGTGCCGCGCCGAACTGGACGCCTACCGCGAGCACTTGTACCGGTTTGAGTACGGCCTGCCCTACGATCCCGCGGCGATTCAGGAACGGTACATCGCCCTGCTCAATGCGTTCATCCGCGAGGGCCAGCCCGCCCACGTGGGCCTGGACATGGAGGCGGGCGTGGGAAGCGACTGGGTGGGCGCGCCGCTGGGCGTTACCATCGCGCTGCGGAAGGACGACACGTTCCAGCCGTTTGACACCGCAGGCGTGCGGGGGCGTGGACTTGCCGACGGCACGATCCACGTGGACGCGGTGGTGCGCAAGATTCGCCGCTCGTATGCTGCGGTGCGGACGTACCGAGGCGTGTACCTGGCCCGCCACGGGTTCGCCGACGAGGCCCTGCGCGTGTGGGGCGAGGCCGCGCTGCTGGACCCGGAGTATTCCCTGCCGCATCGCCTGGCGGGGGACCTGTACGCCCAGGCGGGCCGCTTGTCCGAAGCCCGCGCCGCCTACCTGCGGGCGCTGGCCATCAACCCGAACGACGCGGCGGCGCAGAAGGCGCTTCAAGCCCTTGGCGGCACGCGGCAATAGCCTCTTCCAGCGCCAGGCGCACCGGCGTGTAGGTCAGCCCCAGTTCGCGCTCGGCCTTGCTCCCGTCAAACTGGAACCCCTCGCGGGTCGTCCGCATGGCGTCCACCGAGATGACCCAGCCCCGGTCGCGGGACATGGCCCAGACGGGCGGGCGCTTCACGCGGTCGGCGATCCACGTCAGCGTCCAGGCGATGGTCATGATAACCGGCCCGGGCAGGTGCAGCCGGGGCATGGGCGCGCCCGACAGTTCGCTGATGAGGGCGCTGTACTGCCGATTGGACAGGTACTCCTTGCCGAGTAGGTACTTCTCGCCGATGTTGTCCGGCTTCGCCAGTGCCCGCACGATGCCCTCGGCCACGTCCCGCACGTGGACGTGGGTGAACACCGCGTCGTCAAATCCGGTCGCGGGGATGCGGCCGCATAGGAAGTCGCGGATGTACAGGCCGGTGAACTTGGGGTCGCCAGGCCCCAGCACCACGCCCGGGTAGATGACCACCAGCGGCAGCCCCCGCGTCTCGTAAAGTTCCCACGCGACCAGGTCGCCGGCGTACTTCGTGCGAGCGTACTCGCTGAAGCGGACGGGGCCGACGGGGGTCTCCTCGGTGAAGGGGCATTCGGCGGGACGGCCGTACACGGCGGCGGTGCTGATGTGGACAATCTTGGCGACGCCCGTCTCCAGCGCGCTCTCCATGACGTTGCGCGTGCCGTCAATGTTGACGGCGGCGTACAGCCGGCGGTCGGGTTGCCAGAACGAGTACAGGTTGGCCAGGTGCACCGCCCAGTCACAGCCCCTCATGCCGGCGATGACCGAGTCCTCGTCCAGCACATCGCCCACGACGACGGTCGCCCCGCGTTCGCGCAGCCAGGCCGGGTCGCTCGTCCGGCGCACCAGGCACACCAGGTCGTGCCCGTCTTCTAGCAGGCGGGCGACGACATGCCGGCCGATGAATCCCAGCGCGCCGGTGAGGAATACCCTCATGCACTCCTCCTTGCCGCCTTGCCTAGGATTCGCCTTCGGGCGCGACCTGCGGCACAGGCACCCTGGCCCCGTTCAAGAACACGAGCGAGCCGAGGAAGCCGAGAAGCATGATGGCAGCCCCCGTGTAGTAGGGCATGTGGTAACTGATGCTGAACACCGCCCCGCCCCACAGCGGCCCGGCCACGCGCCCCAGGCTCATGAACGACTGCTGAAGCCCCATGTCGGTGCCCTGCCCGGCGTCGGCGCGCTTGGACACATACGAGGACAGCGACGGGTTCAGAAACGCGCTCCCCAGGTTCTGCACGGCCACAAACAGGATGAGCGTTGCCAGGTTCGTGGCCCGCGTTACCAGCAGGTAGCCCACGGCCGTAATGAGCAGCGCGGCGCGGCTCACCCAAATCTCGCCCCATCGGTTGATGGCCTTGCCCACGACCACGCCTTGCAGCACGACGCCGATGATGCCCACGACGGTGAAGACCGTGCCCACCTCGGCACTGCCGAAGCCCAGTTTGGCCTCCACGAACAGGGCAAACATGGACTCCAGGTTGCCCATGGCGAAGGCGATGAGGAACGACAGGAAGAAGACATAGCCCAGTTTGCCCGTGAGCGCGGCCCACAGCGACGGGCGCCGTGTTCGCTGTATGCGCTCGGCGCGGCGCTCCGGCGAGAGCGATTCGGGCAGCATGAAGAAGGCGAAGGCCGCCGTCAGGAATCCCAGCCCTGCGGCCACCAGGAACGGGGCGCAGAAACTGAGGATGCCCAGGTAGCCACCGATACCCGGGCCGAAGATCATGCCCAGGCCCATGGCCGCGCCCATTAGGCCCATGCCCCCGCCGCGCTCGCGCTCCGATGTGGAATCGCCGATGTAGGCCATGGCGGTGGGCAGCGTGGCCGATGTCAGGATGCCGCCCAGAATCCGCGCGGCGAACAGCATCCACAGGTGGCTGGACATGGCGAACATGAGGAACGTGAAGCCGAAGCCCAGCAAGCCCAGCAGCAGCACGGGCCGCCGTCCCACGCGGTCGGAGTATCGCCCCCAGATGGGCGCGAAGATGAACTGCATCAGCGAGTACGACGCCATGAGCAGGCCCAGGTGCAGCGACGTGGCCCCCATGGACTCGGCGAAATACGGCAAGATGGGGATGATGATGCCGAACCCCACCATGACGATGAAGAGACCGACGAACAGAATCAGGATTTGACGGCTTTTCACGGGCAATCCTTGCGTTGGATTATTTAGCAGGGCGAATTGTATGCCCGCGGGCAGGGTCTGTCAATTCGCCGTTCGTGTGAACGCCGCCCGACGCCGAAGCATCGGGCTGGAGGGGCGAAGGACTGGCGGGACGTAGCAGGCTGCGCCCCTACGCGCGGCGGGGGTTTAGCCCCGCGCGGTTTCGCCGCCGCCCGACGCTGAAGCATCGGGCTGAAGGGGCGAAGCCCTGCGGGCTGGGATCAGCCCCGAAGGGGCTTGATTCTTTCAGCGCGGGGATT
>JARYMK010000234.1 GCA_029907165.1 Anaerolineae bacterium | reverse complement strand
CGCCCGTACAGCACCCGGCTGCTCCTGGCCAGACTGCGCGCGCTCCTCCGTCGCAGTAGCGGCGTGCCCTTGCTCAGCCTCCCTACCCTCCGCGTCGGCAGCATCACACTGGACCCATCCTCGCGGGACGTTCAGCGAGAGGGCCACCCGCCCCATCGCCTGACCCACCTGGAGTTCCGCCTGCTCTACACGCTCATGATACATCAGGGTCAGACATTGCCCACGGAAACCATCGTGCAGCGCGTGTGGGGCTACAGCGGCGAAGGCGACCGCGAACTCGTCCGCGGGCTTATCAGCCGGCTCCGCGCCAAGATTGAGCAGGACCCCAAGAACCCCCGCTACATCCTGACCGTCCCCGGAATCGGGTACAAACTGCAGAACCCCGAGGCCTGATCGCGCGTTGAAATTTTGCAACGTCCAAACGCCATTATGCGCAACAATGATACACTTCTTGCACACCATTTACACGCAATGGGGTTATAATTCGCGAGGTGTGGAAAAAGAGCGATCCACACCCGCGCTTCCCGTACAGGTTGGGGGGCGGCGAGGATCCAGATACTACAAGTAGTGCCGAGGTCAGCAAAGCAAGGACAAAGCGAAATGCCATCTGTATCATGCCCTGAATGCGGGGGCACCATCCATATCGGACAGCACGCAAAGGTCGGCGCGAAATTCGCCTGCCCCCATTGTGGCGCGAAACTTGAGGTAATCAACGCGAACCCGCCGGAGGTAGATTGGGTATTCAATCCGCCAGCACCCGACGAGCAGGATAAAGACTGGATTCTGAGCGAGCGCATCCGCCTGAACGAGAATGCGCCCAACACAACGGAAGACTTGTAGGTCTAGCAAGGCCATCACACACACGACACAGGAGATGAGACAAATGGAGACGATTGCAAAGGAATTTGAAGAGCCCCCCGGTACTGGGAGGCCTCCCCACCCCTGGGGGAATGTGCCTCCGTCCCAGTGGAATGACTGGCGCTGGCAACTTAGCCACCGCCTGAGTTCCACTGAAGAACTCTCACAAGTGATCCATCTGACCCCGTCGGAGCGGGAGGCGCTCGGTTCACCGGAGCGGTTCCGAACCGACATCACGCCGTACTTCGCGAGCCTGATGGATCCCGACGACCCCAACTGCCCCATCCGCCGCCAGGTGGTCCCAACGGCCCACGAACTCGTGCCGTTTGCGGCCGAGATGGAGGACTCCCTGTCGGAAGACGCCCACTCGCCGGTGCTCGGCCTTGTCCACCGGTACCCGGACCGGGTGCTCATGCTGGTAACGACCCAGTGCGCCAGTTACTGCCGGTACTGCACCCGCAGCCGCGTGGTGGGCAATTCGCATGCCCAGTTCTCGCCTGCCGACTACGAGCGGCAGATTCAGTACGTGGCGGCAAACCCGCAGGTGCGCGACGTGCTCATCTCGGGCGGCGACCCCTTCACGCTGCCGCTGAAGGTGCTGGATAGCATCCTGGCGCGTCTGCACGCGATCCCGCATGTGGAGGTCATCCGCATCGGCACGCGCGTGCCCGTCTTCCTGCCGCAGCGCATCAACGACGAACTGGTCAACACCCTCAAGCGGCATCACCCGCTGTGGGTCAACATCCACTTCAACCATCCGAAGGAACTCGCGCCCGAAGTTGAGCAGGCCGTGAACCGTTTGGCCGACGCCGGCATCCCGCTGGGCAGCCAGACGGTGCTCCTCGCGGGCATCAACGACTGCCCCAACGTCATCATGGCCCTGGTGCACAAACTGGTGAAGAACCGCGTGCGACCCTACTACCTGTATCAGTGCGACCTGGTCCACGGCGCAGGGCATTTCCGCACGCCCGTCGCCAAGGGCATTGAGATCATGGAGGCGCTGCGCGGGCACACGTCGGGCTACGCCATTCCCACATATGTCATTGACGCGCCCGCCGGCGGCGGTAAGGTGCCCATCCTGCCCAACTACCTGATCAGCATGTCCGAGAGCCGGGTCATCATCCGCAACTACGAGGGCTTCATCAGCACCTACACCCAGCCCACCGACTACGTCTCGCATGACCCCAGGACGTGCCCCTACTGCCAGCAGCGGCACTCCGAGGGCGGCCAGGAAGGCGTCGCCGGCTTGCTGAGCGGCGAGCGCCTGGCCATCGCGCCCGAGGGCTGGGAACACGTGCACCATCGCGAGGCGCCGGTTCCAGTGCATGCGCCCGTCCCCCGTGAGGCAGAGGTCGTGCGACGATGAGGCGCTTGCGCGTAGCCCTGCTGTACAACTTGAAGAAGCACGTGCCCGTGGCCGAGGACGCCCCTCCGGACGCCCTCGCGGAGTATGACTCCGAGGAGACGGTGGAGGGGCTGAAGTCGGCGCTGGAATCCGGCGGCCACGAGGTCATCCCGCTGGAAGGCGACGAAACGCTGCTGGACACGATTCGCCGCGTCAAGCCCGACATCTGTTTCAACATCTGCGAGGGCTTGCGCGGCGAATCCAGGGAGTCCCACGTGCCCGCCCTGCTGGAGATGCTGGGCATCCCCTACGCGGCGGCCAAGGTGCTGGCCCATGCCATCTCGCTGGACAAGGTGATTGCCAAGCGCGTGTGGCGGGATTCGGGACTCCCAACCGCTCCGTTCCAGGCGTTCTACCGCGGCGATGAGCCGCTGGATGCGGCGCTTGCGTTCCCGCTTTTCGTGAAGCCCTCGCGCGAGGGGTCGGGCATGGGCATCAACGAACGCTCGGTCGTCCGGGACGAGCAGGAATTGCGTGAGCAAGTGCGCTGGGTGATTCGCACGTACCGGCAGCCCGCTCTGGTGGAGTCCTATCTCCCTGGCCGCGAGTTCACCGTGGGGCTGCTGGGCAACACGCTTGCGCCCGGCGAGCGCCCGCCGTCGGACCTCTACGACGACCGTGGCTTCCACGTGCTGCCGGTCATGGAGATAGACGTGAGCCACCTGACCGAGGGCGAGCGGCTGTACACCGGCTACATCAAGTCCGAAATGCCCTTGGGACCGAAGTATCTCTGCCCGGCGCCGATTCCCGCAAACCTGGAGCGGCAACTGAAAGACCTGGCTGTGCGAGCCTTTGAAGCCATCGGCGCGCTGGACGTGGCGCGGGTGGACTTCCGCCTGGGTGCAGACGGGCAACCCTACCTGCTGGAAATCAACACGCTGCCCGGCCTGAACCCAACCTACAGCGACATTGTCCTGGCCGCACGCGGCGAGAATCTGCCGTACAACACGTTGATCCTGGAGATTCTCCGCCTGGCAGCGCGGCGTTACGGGATTGAGGGAGTCTGATGGACGCGAACGAGCGCCCTCGCGGCGTTGCGATTGTGTACAACCGAACCGAGTCGCTGGTCAAAGGCAACCCCGAAGACATCGTGGCCGACCAGGCGGTCATCGGCTGCGCCAACGCCCTGGCCCGCGCCCTGGCCGAGGCAGGGTTGGAGGTCGCGCTGGTCGCCATCACCGCAGACGTGGAGTCGGCACTCCAGCCCTACCCCG
>JARYMK010000233.1 GCA_029907165.1 Anaerolineae bacterium | reverse complement strand
CGTCACCGTCTCTCCGATTTGCTCGGCCCAGTCGTAGCGGGTGCGCATCTCGCGGTGCACCTGATCCACGCTGCACCCGCAGATGGAGTCGTGGGGCTGATTCTCCAGCAGGTAGCGCCAGGCGCGACGCACGATTTCGCGGGTGGGCGCGAGGGGCGTGGGCGGGACGCTCCGCTGCTGCGCCAAGTGCTCGGCGAAGGCGGCCCAGGGCTCCGCCCACCGCTCCAGCAACGTCTGGACGGCGGCGTTGCGCTGCTTGATCCACATGCGGGCCGACAGGACGCCTGGCAGGAGGTGCTGAACCTTGCACGAGCGGAGTTCGCCCTCCACAACGGGGAGCGCGTCAATCCCGGCTGGGCCGAGGGCGTCGCGCACGGCCCGGATGTAGGCGGGCAGGGTGCTGTGGCGCATCTCCACCGACGGAAGCCGCTCGGAGGCGTGGCGGATGGCGACGGGTAGGCCCGGGTGCGGCTCCATGTGGTCGGTGCCGTTCATCAGGGGCAGGCAGCCGCTGCAGGAGTGGGCGGCCATGTCCGCGACGAGGGTCTCCACAGCGGCGGCGAACGCGTCGGGGTCGCCCGCGGGCAGGTGGGCCGCATTGCCGTAGCCGCCGCGCAGGTATGTGAGCAGCACCTCGTCGCCGCCTGGCCCGCGCCACCGCAATTCAAACGGGTGATCGTCCAGGCCGCGCCACAGGACAGCCTCGGTCATGCCGAATCCGCGCAGGATGTGGGGCAATTGCGAGATGTGGCCGAACTGGTCGGGGACGTAGCCCACGTTCATCTTCGCGCCGAACCGGCGGGCGATGCGGTCGCCCAGGAGCAGGTTGCGCACAATCGCCTCGGGGCTCACGAGGAATTCGTCGGGCAGGATGAACCAGGGGCCGATGAGCAGGCGGCCCGATTGCACCAGGGCGTGGATTTCGGCCTCGCGCTCGGGGCGCACCTCCAGGTAGTCCTCCAGGACGACGGTCTGGCCGTCCAACATGAAGAAGTGGTAGTCGGGGTCCGACGCCATGATGTCCAGGAGTTTGTCCACCAGTTTGACCAGGCGCAGGCGGAACTCCTGAAACGGCTGGTACCATTCGCGGTCCCAGTGGGTGTGCGAGATGATGAACGCCTTGTGTGCCATTGAGTTCTCCTCCCGATGCTTGAGTTCACCGAAACAATCGCCGAATTCACCGCGGAGCACGCAGAGACTTATCTTGAATTCTCTGCGTTCTCTGTGTTCTCTGCGGTGACAAGCCCTTCGTGTCTCCGCGGCTCTTGGATGAGCACCAGCGCGATGCCGAGCAGGGTAACGGCTGCGCCGAGGGCCGCGTTCCATGTGGGCGCTTCGCCCAGAAACAGCCAGCCCAACAGGATGCCGCCGGTAACCTCCTGCGTGGCGACGAGATTTACATACGTCGCGTGCGTCCTGCGCAGGGCGGCGTTGTACAGCGTGTGCCCCAGGCCCAGCGGGAACACCCCCAGCGCTAGCACCGACAGCGCTTGCGGCCATCCCCAGCCCGCGCGGGCCAGGGGAACCGCCACCGGCGTGAGCCACAGGGCCGCCGCGCCGTAGGTGGCCAGCGCGTAGGTGAACAGCGGGTAGCGGTCGCGCTGCGAGCGGCCTGCCACCGAGTAGAACCCGAAGGCCACGGCAGAGCCGAGCGCCAGCGCGTCGCCGATGAGCATGGCGCGGCCAAACTGCGGCTCAAATCCGGCCAGGATGGCGACGCCTGCCACCGCCACTGCGACGCCGATGTACTTCCAGCGGGCGATGGACTCGCGCAGGAATAGCGCCGAGAACAGGGTTACGAAGATGGGCGCCGTGTACGTGAGCGTGAGTGAGTGGGCGATGGTCGTGTAACTCAGCGACGCGATGTAGCAGAAGAAGTGGGCGGCGGTGATGCCCCCGAACAGCAGGAAGCGCGGGATGTCGGCGCGGCCCAAGCGGATGCGCTGGCGGGACACTGCGGCCAGCACGGCGACGGTGGCCGTGGCGATGGCAAGCCGCGCCCACGTGATGACGTAGGGCGACAGGGGCGCCGCCCAGCGGATGAAGACGGGCGATGTGGAGAACATGAGCGTGCCCAGCGCCACGTACACCAGGCCCTTGCGGCTCTCGGACATGCCCTATTCTCCCCCTACGTGCGAGATGCGCGAAGGGACGGCCCTGCGCAGGTAGGTTACCCGCGTCGGCTGCCCGTTCAGCGGCACGGTCGCCTCACGGTAGGCGGCGAATCCCTCGCGCTCGTACAGGGCGCGCACGCGCACGTCGTCGCTGCGGACGTCGATTTCCAGCGTGGAGATGCCGCGCGCCGATGCTTCGCCGGTCAAGGCGCGGATGAGTGCCGTGCCCAGCCCGTGCCCCTGGAGCGAACCCTCTACCACCAGGTTGACGATTTTCGCGCGGTCGCCCATGATGCTCAACTCCCCGTTGGCGACCGCCTCGCCCAGTTCCACGACCAGGTGCACCCGCCGACCGTGCGCGGCCTCGGCCAGGCTCCACTCCAGGTCCCGGGCCACATCGTCGGGGGCTGACTTGGAGAAGCAGTTGCGCGCCAGGGCGTCGGCGTCGTCGGGTCGGGCGCGGCGGATGCGCCAGGCTGGCCCCGCGTTCAGGTGGAAGGCCAGGTGCGGTTCCAGTTGCGCCGCCACGAACCCCACGTCGTGCGCGCCGGGCTGTTGTCGGTACGCGGCCAGGATCCCCCGAGCGCGGCACGCCTCCACAAAACGCCTGCCCATGGGCCGATCCCACGCCTCGTCGCCGGTGGTTACCAGCAACCGAACATTGCGCAGGGCGGCCACGTGGGCGGCGGGGTTGTACTCCCGCCACATGTTGGGGTCATCGCCGAGGAGCGCGCGCAGGCCGGGATAGTCGGGGCAAAGCGGCTCAATGTCTAGCGGGCCGAGGATGGACGATGCGCTGGCGAACAGGTCAGGATGGCGCGCGGCCAGATACATGGCCCCGAACCCGCCCATGCTGAACCCGCAGATGGCGCGGTTGTCGCGGCTACCACCCGCCGCATAGCGTGATTCCACGGCGCGCAGGGCCGCAAGGAATGCGCTTTCGCCCCGGCTGCGGCTATCCACGGGGCTGTCCAGGTACCAGCGCTTGCCCCCCTCCACGAAGGCCAGGCAGGCGTGCTCGGCCAGGGGCAGCAGGCGCTCCATCGGCAATTCGGAGAAGAACGAGGCCGGCGAGTGCCCTGCGCCGTGCAGGAAGTAGATGATGGGGGAACGCATCCCTGGCATGGGAGCCACCGGCGGGCAGACGAGGACGCGCTCGCGGCGCATCGGCCCGACGGGAACCCACTCCCAGCGGCAGCGCGGCGGGAGTTCTACCTGGGGCGCGGGATTTCTTCGCAGCGGGAGACGCAGCATGTTTGGACTCGTCGGACTCCGTTAGGTCGGGCGAAGTATAGCAGGATGGGCCTGGGAAAGCAAGCGCGTGTACTCGTTCAGTACCTTAGTGACACATCCTCCTTTCCCAGGATTCCATTGTGCACGAGGTACTGGA
>JARYMK010000232.1 GCA_029907165.1 Anaerolineae bacterium | reverse complement strand
ACCCGGCCCGGCCGCCCGATGCTAAAGCATCGGGCGGCCGGGGCGGGCGGGCGCAGGGCCGGCGGCATTAGCGGCTCAGGCGGGCGGCTCCCCAGCGCGCCACGACCACCGCCACCGCGACGGCCAGCAGAAGCACCGTGAACCCGATGATTGCCAAGTTGACCTGCATGCCCGGCAACACGAGCCAGATGGACCAGTTCATGAACGTGTGGAACAGCAGGGCGGCTAGTACGCTGCCCCCCGTGTTGTTGTATACCCACGTGAACAGGACGCTGGTCAGGATGATTTCCGGCGCGAGCGCGAGGAACAGCCCCACGCCGCTCGCCATGAACCGGCCCGGGATGAAGGCCAGCGGCAAATGCCACAGCCACCACAGGATGCCCAGGATGAGGCTCGCGGCCAGCGCGTTGAAGCGCCCCTGCAGGCGGGGCAGGGCGTAGCCGCGCCACCCGAACTCCTCCTGCAGCGGCCCGCCGGTGAGGAGAATTGCCACGATGGCGATGATGGCGAAGGGCGGATTGGATAGCACCGACGTGTCCAGCGGCGTCGCCCCCACGGCCACGGACAGCAGGACGCCGCCCGCGAAGATGACCAGCGGTACCAGCACGATGGGGATGAGCCAGACTTTCCGGAAGCGGAAGTCCACGCCGCGCTTGAGCAGGGCCCCCACGGCCTTCCATCCGCCGTCGGCAAACGAGAGAATTAGAGCGGCGACCAGCGGGCCGAACGCGGCGACGTTGAGCGGGCTGGAAAGGAATGCGGCCAGGCCCTGGGGGATGGCGAGGCCGTTGGCGGCCAGCGCCTGGGGAATCCAGAACAACCAGGAGAATGCATAGGCGATCAGGAAGAATGCCGCGATGCGATTGGGGGCATGAGCCTTGTCGGTCATAGGCTGCTTACCTCCGTTGTGGATTGGGCGGCTGCCGTTTCGCATTGTAGCAGATTGAGTTTCAGCACGCAACCCGTGCCGACACGGGGTGCCTCTTTTCGTGGGGGTCGGGACATCCGGCCCGTGCAATTCGTGGTCATGCTGGGCGCAGCCGGGCACCACGGGCGGGAACCGCATCTGGGCGCGCATGCCCGCGAATCTTTGTTCGTGCCGATTCGCGGTTCCCCGCCGCTCACAATGCCCGTGCCACCAGGTTTCGGAATCCAATCCGAAGCACGCGCGTTGTTCGCCAGCCGTTTCTATGCTACAATGGATGTGCATCCAAAGACCTCGTGAGGCCAGACGAGCATCATGTTGACAAACGAGGAGAAACGGGTTGTGCTCTATGCGGCCGACGTGCCGCCGACCATCGCCAGCGAAGTAACGCCCGACACGCCGCTGGAGTCGCTCAACCTCAACTGGCGTGAGCGGGACCTGCCCGAACGCGAACGTACCAAGCACGTCCATCGGCTGCACCCCTACTTGGGGAAGTTCATCCCGCAGTTGGTGGAAATCTTTCTGCGCAAGTACTTCCGTTCCGGGCAGACGGTGCTGGACCCCTTCTGCGGCTCTGGGACGACGCTGGTCCAGGCTAACGAGTTGGGCATCCATGCGCTGGGCTACGACGTATCGGCATTCAATGTCTTGCTGTGCCGCGCCAAGACCGCGCGATACGACTACGCGCGGCTGCGCAGGGAGGTTCTGGGCATCCTGGAGCGCGTCCGCCCAGTGGCCCAGCAGGCGAACCGCCAATTGAGCCTCTGGGAAGAAGAAACGGTTTACGACGCCTCGCTGTCTGAGACCGACAACGCCTACCTTCGGCTGTGGTTCGCGCCGCAAGCCCTCCGCGAGTTGCTCGCCTATCGGCACTGGATTGAGGCGGGTGGCTACGAGTACAAGGACCTGCTGAGGGTCATCCTGTCGCGCTCGGCCCGCTCTGCCCGCCTGACGACCCACTTTGACCTGGACTTCCCGAAGAAGCCCCAGACCGAGCCGTATTACTGCTACAAGCACTCGCGTATCTGCCAGCCGACGACCGAGGCGTTCAAATTCCTGCACCGCTACAGCCTGGACACGCTCCGCCGCGTGCGCGAATTCGCCGCGCTGCGCACCGATGCAACGGTAACCGTCGTCCATGCGGACTCGCGTACGGCCGACTTTCCCCCCATAGACGGCGTCATCACCAGCCCGCCCTATGTGGGCCTGATTGACTACCACGAGCAGCACGCCTACGCGTACCATCTGCTGGGCCTGGACGACGCGCGCGAAAAGGAGATCGGCGCCGCGGCCAACGGATCCGGCCAGCGCGCCAAGAGGCAGTACCAGCAGGACATCGCCGAGGTCTTCCGCCGCTGCATGGCGGCGATGCCCTCGGGCGGGCGGCTCATCGTCGTGGCGGGCGACCGCGAGAACCTGTACGGGGAGATCGCGGCGATGGTCGGCGTGGAGGTGGAGGCCATCCTCCAGCGCCACGTGAACCGCCGCACGGGACGCCGCGCCAGCGAGTTTTTTGAGTCCGTGTTCATATGGCGGAAGCCGTGAGGGAGACATGCCCAAGAGAGCCATCAGCACCGAGACACGCGCGAAGATCAAGGGCTACCTGGAGGGCTTCATTGAGAACGTGGTGCGCGACTACAAGGGGCGACCCATTCCTGCTCTGGACTCCCCATCTGCATACCTGGCGAAGTTGTCCCCGCGAGGCCAGTTGAAGCCGTTTCATGTCGCCATCATCCCGCCCGAACTGATGCGGGTGAGTGCCTTTGAGCGAGGCTTCAGCACAGCCCTCGGCACTACATTTGAGGAGTGCGCCCGCCTGATCGCGCTGGAGCACCACGCCGACGCGCAGCGTGGGCACGCTCTCGTGGGCGAGGTCAGCCTTGCGGCGCTCGGTGAGATAGAAAGTCAGGTGGCAACGTTAGAGGAGGCTGCGACCCGAGGCGAGCCTCCGCCACCTTTGGCACAGATGATTCAGCGCGTCCTGGACGCCCGCAGGGACGACGACTTGGAAAGACGCGGCACGCGCGCGGACTTGTATGTTCTGACCAGAGGCGGCGTGCGCCTGTTCTTTGAGATGAAATCGCCCCAGCCTAACAAGGGCCAATGCCTGGAAGTAACCCAGCGCATTCTGAGAATCCACCTCTTGCTCGGGCAAACCAGGCCGAGTGTGCAAGCGTACTACGCTATGGCGTACAACCCTTACGGCCCGACGCGCGCCGAATATCGGTGGTCTTTCGGTCGCATGTACATGCCCTTCGCCGACGCCGTGCTCATCGGACACGAGTTCTGGGACATCATCGGCGGCCCCACTGCCTACGCGGAGTTGCTGGACATCTACCAGGAGGCGGGGCGCGAAAAGGGCAAGTACATGCTGGACGCCCTCGCCTTTGGGTTCTAGCCCGCCCTTATCAAAGCCCGCGACCTGCGCTACGCTGCCCGCGAAATCCCAGCGGGAGGCCACCATGCTGCGCAGGGCTATCGTCCGCTCGTTTGACGCCGAAGCGCGCGTCGCCGTGGTGGAGTACTGGGGCGACGCCGACCGCCGCACGGAGTCGGTGCGCGCCGCCACCCACCTGGACGCCGACATGCTCGCCCCGGGCGCGCTGGTG
>JARYMK010000231.1 GCA_029907165.1 Anaerolineae bacterium | reverse complement strand
TAGCAGCGGCGGCCCAAGGACCAGCAGGCCAATAATAACCGACATGACCGATAACAGCAAAACCGCCCCCGCCGACACGTCCTTGGCCAGTTTTGCCAGCGCGTGATAGCCCGGATGCGCCAAGTCCACCAGCGCCTCCACGGCAGAGTTGAAGCACTCGGCGGCGAGCACCAGCCCGATGGTGAGCACGAGGATGGCCCAATCCCTGGCGGGCAGGCGAAGGACCAGGCCCGCAACGACAACTGCTAGGGCAATGCCCACCTCTATGCGGGCGTTGCGCTGCGAGCGCCAGACGGCCCACAGCCCCGCGAAGGCGTTCGTGAAACTCCGTGCCATGTTCGGGTTCTTCAAGTCGCAGCCTTCACTCTTTCAGCATGTCCAGGATGGCGTCCTGCCGCGTCCACATGTGGCGCTGAGCCTCGTCGGTGTCGTGGTCGTACCCGAGCAGGTGCAGAATGCCGTGCACCAGCAGCAACTGGAGTTCCGCCTTGGCCGGGACGCCACGTTCCCGCGCCTGGACTTCGGCCCGCTCCAACGAGATGACGATGTCGCCCAGGTAGGCCGGCTCGCCCGGCGCCAAAACGAAAGGCCCTGGCTTCTCCTCGCCAAAGGCCAGCACGTCGGTCGGCTCGTCCACCCCTCGGAAGTCGCGGTTCAGCGCCTGAATGGTCTCGTCGTCGGTGATGACGACGGCCATGTCGGGCAATTCCGTCAGCCCCTCGGCGCGCATGACGGCCTCGGCCCATCTACGAATCTCGGTCTTTTGCACCTTGCGGCGCAGCGCGGGCGCGATCTGTACGTCAACGGTCATTTCCATTCCTGCCTTTCTGCTCTTGGCCGGGGTACCGGACCCGTGGGTGGAATACGCCCTGGAGCGTGGCGGTGAAGGCGGCCCGTATCTCGTCCAGGTCGTGCAGGGTCAGGTTGCTGTCGTCCAGTTGGCCGTTTTGCATCCGGTCTGCGATGATGTTGCGGACGATGGTCTCAATCTCCTCGGCGGTTGCGGGGCGGAGGCTGCGGACAGTGGCCTCGCAGGCGTCGGCCAGCATGAGGATGGCCGTCTCCTTGCTGCGCGGCTTCGGGCCGGGGTACTGGAACCGCGCGGGGTCGGGGCCGGGGTTGCCAGCGCTTGCCGAGTCAAGAGCACGCTGGTAGAAGTACGTCGCCAAGGTCGTCCCGTGGTGTTCCGCGATGAAGTCCACGATGCGCTTTGGCAAATTGTACTTACGGGCGAGGTCTACGCCATCTTTGACGTGGCTCACGATGATGTGGGCGCTGGTCTCCGGGTCCAGGCGGTCGTGGATGTTCTGCCCGTTGGTCTGGTTGTCCACGAAAAAGTAGGGGCGCAGGGTCTTGCCGATGTCGTGGTAGAACGCACCCACGCGGGCCAGCAACGGGTCTGCACCCACGCGCTCGGCGGCTTCCTCGGCCAGATTGCTCACCAGGATGCTGTGGTGGTAGGTCCCCGGCGCTTTGAGAAGCAGTTGGCGCATCAGGGGATGGGTGGGCCGCGCCAGGTCCACCAGCCGCAGGGTCGTCGGGATGTCCAGCAGGTTGCCGAGGGCGAAGTAGCCCATGAGCGCCAGCATAGACGCGAGGCCGCCGTTCAGAAGTCCCGCGCCGAACAGCGTCGCCAGCCCGATCCAGTCATACCGTTGGCCTGGCAGCCGGAAGGCGAGCACCGTCGACCAGTTGGCCAGGGCTGCCAACATGCCGGCGAAGACGAACACGCTCAGCCGTTCCACCCGCTGAATGGCCAGGATGGCGGCGACCGACCCCGCGAAGACGTACACGGCGAGTTCCAGGTTCCCCCCGCCTATCGCTCCGACGAGCACGCTCAAGAGCACCGAGAGGAAGACCGCCGCCTGCATGTCAAATAGCGTGCTGATGATGAGGCCCATCGCCGCGGCAGGGAGCAGGTAGGGTAGCACGGTGTGGCCGGGCACCATCAGGCGAGCCCCCGCCACGAAGATGAGGAACAACCCCGACACAACCAGAAGGAAGCGGTCGTCATCCCAGAGGGCCTGGGAGCGGGCCGAGAGGTAGATGCCCATGAGGGCGGTGGTCAACGCGGCCAGCAATGCATTGCCCAGCACATCCTGCCACTTGACCTGCGGGCGCAACAGCCCCAGCGCCTCAAGGATTTCCATGTCCAGCGGCTCCACGATGTCGCCTTCCCGGACGATGGCCTGCCCTTGCTCCACCGTCATGGCGACAGGCTCAACATCCTCGCGGGCCTGCAAGCGCGCGTTCTGCGTCTCCTTGGTGTTGAGAAAGGAATTCGCCCTGATGAGGTTCCGCACGAGGGCCGCGACGACCCGGGTCTGTGTTTCCGACAGCGTGAGCCGCACCAGGGCAGGAACGCGATTCTTCACGTCGTTGATGTCCGACGGGCGAATGGCCTCCCGCATAACCGCATCCAGCACGCGCTCGGCTTCGGCCTCCGTGGCCTCCCACTCGGCGTTGGACAACGAGAGAATGAGGTTCGCCAAATCCTCGCTGAGCGCTAGGTCGGTGATGGAGGTCAGTGCGCGGACCTTTTCAGCGGCAGGGGCGTGGGGATCGCCGCGGACCGCCCCGATGAAGTCCAGAATCTGGCGCAGGCGCACGGTCTGCTGGCGGCCAATCTTGGGGTCTGGAGGGTCGTAGATGTCGCGGACGGCCTGCTCAGCCTGGTTGCGTGCCTTCTCGGTGAGCGTCTGGCTCACGAAGGTGATCTGCCTGGGGGCGCGGATATCCACAGGGCTGACCTGCCCGACCTGGAGTTCCACTCGCCCGACGGGAATCAACTCAAAGATCAGGAGCAGGCTGAGCAGAACGCCGAAGATCACCCCCCAGACCACGCCACGAAGGACAAGCGTCCCCCGGTGCGAGTGCGAGCGACCGTTTGCGGTTTCGCCGGGTGTTGCATGGGTAGTCATGTGCGAGTCAACCGGCTCCCTCATCCGCCGAGCAACTGGCGCACGACCTCGTTGACGAGTTTGCCGTCGGCGCGCCCCTTGACCTGGGGCATGAGTTCCTTCATAACCAGGCCCTGCTGCTTGATATCGGTTACGCCCAACTTCTGGATGGCCTGGCGGGCCAGGGCCTCAATCTCCTCGCGGGTGAGTTGCTGCGGCAGGTAGGACATGAGAATCTCCATCTCGGCCCGCTCCTGGTCCACCAGGTCCTGGCGGCCCCCCTTTGCATATTCGGTGATGGAGTCCTGCCGCTGCTTCACCTGCTTGGCGATCACGTCCAGCACCTCGTCGTCCGACAGGGGGTGCTGCACCTCCACTTCCTTGTATCCGATGGCCGAGCGCAGCATCCGCAGGGTGGATTTCCGCAGTTCATCCCCCGACCGGAGCGCCTCTTTCATATCATTCATGATCTTCTCTTGCAGTGTCATGCTCTTCTCCCTTTCCACCACGATGCGGCCCGATGCGGCCGAATTATAGCGTTCGCTCGCCGTCCGTGTCAACCGAGTGTACTCGTTCAGTACCTTAGTGACACATCCTCCTTTCCCAGGATTCCATTGTGCACGAGGTACTGGAGTGGTGTCA
>JARYMK010000230.1 GCA_029907165.1 Anaerolineae bacterium | reverse complement strand
TGACGCCACTCCAGTACCTCGTGCACAATGGAATCCTGGGAAAGGAGAATGTGTCACTAAGGTACTGAACGAGTACAGGCGTTTGACATCCCGCACATTGTGTGCGATAATGCCTTTGCCTGCACAAAGCGCGGGCCTTGGATCGCCATCCTTGGAATAAGGAGGTGATGCCGATGGACAGTAGTAAGCGTACTGGCGCCGTAGCATCACCTCCCGTTGAGGGATAGGGCTACGGCGCAGCAAAGAGCCTCTCCGCGGAGAGGCTCTTTGCGTTTGAATGCAACGCCTGCCGCGTCTCGCATTGACACGTCCGCCGCCTGGGGGTATAGTCAAGCGGGAGAGCCGCATGGAACTGACGCAGCGAGTGCGCGAGACAATCCGCAGACACCACATGCTGCCGCCAGGGAACGTCATCGTGGGCGTGTCGGGCGGGGCCGACTCCGTCGCGCTGCTCCACATCCTGCTGCGACTCCAGGGCGAGCTGGGCATCCGTGTGCACGCCGCCCATCTGAACCATCGGATTCGCGGCGAGGAGGCGGACGCCGACCAGGCTTTCGTGGAGCGCTTGGCGGCACAGTGGGGCGTGCCCCTGGTGGTGGACAGCGCCGACGTGCCCGCCCTCGCCCGCGAGCGCAGGCTGGCGCTGGAGGAGGCAGCACGGCAGGCGCGGTACACGTTCCTCCTGCGCGCGGCGCGGGATGTCGGAGCGCGTGCCGTAGCCGTCGCGCACCACGCCGACGACCAGGCCGAGACGGTGCTCATGCACTTTCTGCGCGGGACCGGCCTGGCGGGGATGCGCGGCATCCTGCCCGTGTCGGAACTCACGCGGCTCCGCATGGGCGCGCCCGAAGACCTGCTCCGTGGCGAGCCGGTGCTCCTGGTCCGGCCGCTCCTGGAGGTCTCCAAGGCAGACATCCTGGCCTACTGCCAGGACAACGGCCTGGAGTTCCGCTTTGACCGCTCCAACCTGGACCAGACGTACTTCCGCAACCGTCTCAGGCACGAGTTGCTCCCGACGCTAGAGACGTACAACCCCAACATCCGCGAAGTCCTGCGGCGGGCTGCGGCAGTGGCCGCCGACGACTACGCCTTTCTCCAGCACGAATTGCAGGAGGCATGGGGCAAGGTCCGCACCGCCGAGGGCGATGGCTGGATTGAATTTGACCTGAAGCGATGGCGCGGGCTTCACCGTAGCCTCCAGCGTGGCGTGCTGCGGGAGGCTATCCGCCACCTGCGCCAGGGCCTGCGGAACATCAACTACATCCACGTGGAGAACGCGCTGGACGTGCTGACCCGCACCGATACAGGCGCGGCCACGCTGCCCCAGGGCCTCGTCGCCGTGGCGCGGTACGGGCGGTTCTACGTGGCCGAGGAGGGCGCGCTGCCCCCGCCGTCCGCGCCCCAACTGACGGGGGAACCGATTGCCGTGTCCGTACCGGGCATGCTGCCGCTGCCTGGCGGCCGCTGGGTCTTGGAGACGCAGGCGCTGGCCGCCGTGCCGGAGCAAGCGCGGCATAACACGGACCCCTGGCAGGCGTGGCTTGACCTGGACGCCATTGGCGAGCACCTGATGCTGCGCCCGCGCCGTCCGGGGGACGCATTCGCGCCCCTGGGCATGGGCGGGCGTCTCAAGCGGCTCAACGAGTTCATGATCAATGCCAAGATTCCCCGCGAGTGGCGGGACAACTGGCCGCTCCTGTGCGATGAGTCGCGCATCTTGTGGGTGGCAGGGCTGCGGTTGGACGAGCGGGCTGCCATTGGCGATGCCACCCGGCGGGTCCTGTGGGTCAGACTCACCGAGAAACGAGCCGAGACACGCTGATGCTTCGTGGAGGGCACATGGCAGGAAGCAAAGGGCAAGGAACGGGCGTCGTTGTCTTGAAGCCCGGCAAGGAAAAACCGGTCGTGCAGCGCCACCCGTGGGTCTTCTCGGGCGCTGTGGCCCGCGTGGAGGGCAAGCCTGCCGACGGCGATGTGGTGCTGGTTGCCGACAGCCGGGGGCAACCCCTCGCGCGCGGGGGCTACAACAGCCGCTCGCAAATCTGCGTCCGGATTTGGACGTGGGACCCGGACGAGACGGTGGATGCCGCGTTCTTCGCCGAGCGCCTCCGCAAATCCTGGGAGCGGCGCGAATCCTTGCGCGTCGCCAACCACACCACCGCTTACCGGCTGGTCAACGCGGAGTCGGACCTCCTGCCCGGCCTCGTGGTGGATCGGTACGGCGATTTCGTCGCCGTGCAGTTCCTGACCCTGGCGGCCGAACGCTGGCGCAACGACATCGTGGATGCGCTGGTGCAGTTGCTCCATCCGTCGGGCATCTACGAGCGCAGCGACGTGGACGTGCGCCGCAAAGAGGGGCTACAACCCGCCGCCGGCCTCATCTGGGGCAAGGAGCCGCCGGACACGGTGGAAATCCTGGAGCACGGCCGCAAGTTCCTGGTGGACATCAAACGGGGACAGAAGACCGGCTTCTACCTGGATCAGCGCGAGAACCGTCGGCGCGTGGCGCAATACGCCACCGACCGGGACATGCTCAATTGCTTTTGCTACACAGGCGGGTTCAGCGTGTACGCGGGCGCGGCGGGGGCGCTGCGCATCGTGAACGTGGACACCTCGCGCGATGCCCTGGCTCTGGCGCGGCGCAACATGGCGCTCAACGGCCTGGCCGTGGCCGACGACGAGTACGTTGAGGGCGACGTGTTCCAGGTTTTACGCGCGTATCGGGATCAGGGGCGCACCTTTGACCTGGTAGTGCTGGACCCGCCCAAGTTCGCCGTGTCCCAGGCGCAGGTGCAGGCGGCCACGCGCGGGTACAAGGACATCAACCTGTTGGCCATGCAAATCCTGCGGCCGGGTGGGATTCTGGCCACCTTCTCGTGCTCCGGGCTGGTGTCGCCGGACCTGTTCCAGAAGGTCGTGTTCGGCGCGTCGGTGGACGCGGGCCGCGATGTGCAGATTCTGGAGAAGTTGACGCAGGCCAGCGACCACCCCATACTCCTCTCGTTCCCAGAGTCAGAGTACCTCAAGGGATTCATTTGCAGAGTTATCTAAAGTCCGTTATCATTACGGCGTATCCGCCAAAAACAAAAGGAGTAGCGAATGTACGAAGATGTATCCGAGGTGCTCCTGACAGAGGAGCAAATCCAGCAGCGCGTCCGCGAGTTGGCCGAGCAGATCAGCGCCGACTACAAGGGCAAGGATTTGCTCCTGGTGTGCGTCCTCAAGGGAGGCATCCTCTTCCTCACCGACCTGATGCGCCAATTGGACATCCCCCACGCTGTTGACTTCATGGCGATCAGCAGTTACGGCGCAGGTACCGAATCCAGCGGCGTGGTACGCATTCTCATGGACCTGAACACCAGCATTGAGGGCAAGAACGTCCTCATTGTGGAAGACATCGTGGACACCGGCCACACGCTGGACTACATCCTGCGCAACTTGAGCACGCGCAGGCCCGCGAGCCTGAAGGTGTGTGCACTGCTCAACAAGCCCAGCCGCCGCCAAGTGGACGTGCCCATCCACTACGTGGGGTTTGACATCCCCAACAAGTTCGTCAT
>JARYMK010000022.1 GCA_029907165.1 Anaerolineae bacterium | reverse complement strand
GTACACACTCATAGAGCAGCCATTGTATCTTCCTTTCATCTCCTGTCCAGTGTCACTAACCTATCTGAACGAGCTCACAGCGGAAACGGCTTGTGTCTGTAACATACACGGTGGGCGAATTGGTTCGGCGCATGCCATTTGATTTCTCAGGGGCTTGTTCCGTATCTCAGGCGACCTTGCTGTTACATACCCAGAAGGCTGCCTCCAATCCCTCCCAACTCTTGAAACCGCGTACGCTCCTGCTGGGCACCCGCCACCGCCCGATGGCCTGCTCCGTCCGATTGTTCGTGCGCGGAACTCCTTCCTGTTTCAGGAACAGCGTGTAACTTTCCCAGTTCTCTGCCAGCCTCACCAACAACATCCGGAACCGATGCACCGCCTCCAGTGGCCCCTTCCTCCTCCTCCACAGCGGACGTATGCTCTCCCATATCCTCTCCAATTGATGCCCGCCATCCGGCGGCTTCTCACGCACGATCCTCCTCACCTCCTCAATCGCTCCCTGATACTCTTCCCCGAGCTCCTTCTCCAGCCCTTTCAACGCACGCCCCACCCATCGCATCAGATGAAAGTCGCACACCTGGTGCTCTAACTCAAGCCTCTCCGCGATCACCTTGTAGGTCGCCAAGTCATCGGTGACCAGAACTTGTATTCCCATCTCCTCCACGAGCGGCCTCAGCCACGCAACCACCGCTTCCACATCCCGTTCGTCTATCTCCACCAAATTCACAGGCTCCCCGGTCCCCATGTCCACGGCAACCACCGTCCCTCGCCCTTCTCCCCGAACCTCCCCCAAGAGCCCATCCAGTCCCAACACCCGCACCCGACGTTTCCTGACTTTCTGGCGCACCCTTTCCGCCAGCGTCTGCACGTCCCGCCACACCGTCATATGGCACAAACAGATGCCGAAAAGCCCCACGATCCACGCCACCGACCGCAAACTCAATCCAAGCGCCCACGCGATGGCCGCCAATTGCTGTAGCCGCAGGCTCTGATCGGCCCTTTCCACCCCCGCCGGATAGTGCCGAAATGTGCGCCCGCAGGAGGTGCATCGGTAGCGGTGCACCTCCACTCGCTGCACCTGAGTGTCCCGGATGGGTTTCTGGCCCTTGCCCCATTTCTGGAGGATCGTGCTCCCACAGTAAGGGCAGGCCGATGGGCGCCCCTCTGGCTCCGATTTGACTCCGGCGAGTTGCAGTGTAACAATAGCCATGGACAGAGTCCTCCTTTGTGCTTGCTGCTAGGGATATTACCTGTCCCGCGAGGACTCTGTCCAATTCTTATCCTCTCCCACCAACCGCCTATGTTACAGACACAACGGCTTTCAGACAGAATTCACGCGCATGTCAGACAAACGCCGTTTGACCCGCCTTGCCGAAAGGGCTATAATCGCAACACCACTCTGCACCCAAGAAGGGACACTGGATGGCAGAAGAAAAACGTTTGACCATGGTCGTGATACCGACCTACAACGAGGCCGAGAACCTGCCCACCATCGTGGCAGAGCTTTTTGCCCAGCCGGTGGAGAATTTGGAGATTCTTGTGGTGGACGACGCTTCGCCGGATGGCACCGGCGAGGTGGCCGAGGCGCTGGCCACCCGCTACCCGGGCCGCCTGCACGTCATCCATCGCCCGGGCAAGTTGGGCCTGGGCACTGCCTACGTAACGGGCTTCCGGTACGCCATGGCCCGCGGCGCCGACTACATCATCCAGATGGACGCCGACTTTTCCCACTCGCCGAACTACATCCCTGTGCTGCTGGAGAAAATACGAGGCTACGACGTCGTGGTTGGCTCGCGCTACGTAGAGGGCGGGCGGCTGGACGAGCAGTGGGGGTTGGGACGCTACCTCCTGAGTTGGTTCGCCAACAGCGTGTACACGCGGCTGATTCTCGGCATTCGCACGCGCGACGCCACCGCCGGCTTCAAGTGCTGGCGGCGCGAGGCACTGGAGCGCATTGACCTGGATCGCGTGCACTCCGGCGGGTACATCTTCCAGGTGGAGATGGCCTACCTGAGCGAGAAGTTGGGGCTACGAATCCTGGAAATTCCCATCTTCTTTGAGGACAGGCGCATCGGCAAGTCCAAAATGACGATGCCCGTGAAGTTTGAGGCCGCGTGGCGCGTGTTTGAAATCCGCTGGCGGTATCGGCGGCTCCGAGGGGGCGGGTGAGCAGCATCAAGGCTCGTTTCGGCGTAGCATATGGCTTCTGGCAATCCTCTCGCGGGCGCAGGCTGCTCCCTGTTCTAGGGTTTCTCCTGCTCCCGCTGGTGTTCTTCTGGCCGGTGCTGGTGGGCGGCAAGACCCTGCTGCCCGCCGATAACCTGTTCGCCTTTGAGCCGTGGCGCACCTTCGCCGCATCGCTGGGCGTCCAGGTCCCCCACAACGAACTGCTGAGCGACCTTATCCTGGAGAACTACGTCTGGAAGCAGTTCATCCTGCAATCCCTGCACCAGCGGCAGATTCCCCTGTGGAACCCCTACCTGTTCGCGGGGGTACCGTTCCTGGCGGCGGGACAGCACTCGGCGATGTACCCGCTGAGCGTCGTGTACTACGTCCTGCCGCTGCCGCTCGCCTACGGCGTGTTCACGTACATCCACTTCGTCCTGGCGGGCCTGTTCACGTACCTGTTCGTGCGGACGTTGGGCGCGAGCCGCGCCGGGGCATTCGTCGCCGGTGTGGCGTTCACCTTCAGCGCCTTCATGGTGGTGAGCGTGGACTTCCCCATGATCGTCGCCGCGGTTACGTGGCTCCCGTTCCTGCTGTGGGTGGCGGAGAAACTGCTGCGACTGGCCGAGGATGGCGCGAGCCTGTGGAAAGCCGTGCCCTGGGTGCTCATCGGCGCCGCCGGCTTGGGGATGCAGATTCTGGCCGGGCACGTGGAGATCATGGTGTACGTGGCCATCATCCTGGCCTACTACGCGGCGGGGCGGCTTGTGGCCCTGGGGGTGCGACACCGGCGGGCCTTCTGGCCGATGGCGGGGCGGGCAATCGCCTCCCTAGCGGCGCTGGCCGTCCTGGGCATCGGCCTGGGCGCAGTGCAGTGGATTCCCCTGTACGAACTGGTGCGCCAAAACTTTCGCCAGGGGGCCGCGAGTTACCAGCAGGTCGTGGGCTGGGCCTATCCCTGGCGGCAGATCATCACGTTCCTCGTCCCCGACTTCTTCGGCAATCCCAGCCACCACCAGTACTTTGACCTGTTCCGCTGGCAGGTTGTGCCCGTTACCACCAACGCCCTCGGCGAATCCATCACCGAAATTGCGTGGACCAAGGGGCTGCCCACGTGGAAGAACTACGTGGAAGCGGGGAGTTACGTGGGCATCCTGCCGCTCCTGCTGGCCATCATCGCCATCATCCGCAAGCGCGGCGCGGCGGTCTGGATTTTCGCATCCCTCGCCGTCATGTCCGTGCTCATGGCATTCGGCACGCCGCTGTACGCGCTGTTCTTCTACCTGGTGCCCGGTGCCAATCAGCTGCATTCGCCGTTCCGCTGGGTCTTCGCCTACACGCTCAGCGTCGCGGCGCTGGCGGGGCTTGGGCTTACGGCCTTGACCGACCGGGCAGGCGCGTCCGAACGCGGGCGCAGGGCCGTGCGGCGACTGGCGGCGCTCGCGGCGGGGGCCGGGGCGCTGGGATTGGGCGCGCTCGCGTTGTCGCGTGCGCTGGGCGGGGTCTCGCTGCGCCTGGCCGACCGCTTCGTGCAGACGCAGGGGCTGGCCCAGCGGGCCTTCGCCGATGGCGCCATGCTCTACTCGTACCAGTTCCGCAACTTCTTCCTGTTCGGACTCTTCCTGCTCCTATCGGGCCTGGTCATCTGGTGGGCTCTGCGGGCGCGGGGGGCCGCATGGAAGGTCTGCGCTGCGGCCGTCGTCGTCCTGGACCTGTTCATCGTGGGCACCGGGTTCAACCCCCGAACCGACCCGTCGCTACTCCAGTTCAAGCCGCCGGTGGTGGAGTTCCTCCAACGGGACCAAAGCCTGTGGCGGTTCACAACGTTCATCGCGCCCGGCGAGAAGCCCTTCAACGCCAATTCAGGCATGATCTTCGGGTTCCAGGACATCCGGGGCTACGACTCCATCATCCCCAGGCAGTACGTGGAGTACATGGGCTGGATTGAGCCGCAGGACGAACTGCTGTACAACCGCATCGCGCCGCTGTCGGAACTCAATTCGCTGGACTCGCCGCTGCTGCACCTGCTGAACGTGAAGTACGTCATCACGAGCCAGACGCTGGACCACCCAGGCTACAGGCTGGTGTACGACGGCGAGGTGCGGGTTTACGAGAACGAAAACGCCATGCCCCGCGCGTTTGCGCTGCCGGCTACCTCTGCGGTGGTCGTGCCCCGCGACAAGGTCGGCGACGCGCTGAAGCAGTGCGACCCGCGCGAGTACGTCGTGCTCGAAGAGGAGCAAGGGTTCGCCGCACGGGGGCCTGCCCAGCCAGCCCGCTACGCGTCGGTGGCGGTGGGGGGCTACTCGGGCAACGAGGTGTTCCTGGAGGCAAGCCTGGCCGAGCCGAGCCTGATCGTGCTGGCCGACAGTTACTTCCCGGGCTGGAAAGCCTACAGCCGAGCCGAGGGCGACGCCGACGAGCGCGAATTGACCATCTACCGCGCCGACGGCAACTTCCGGGCCGTGTACCTGGAGCCGGGGACGTACACGATTCGCTTCAAGTACTCACCCATGTCGTTCAAACTGGGGTTGTACACCTCGTTCCTGGCGGCGATGTCCATGCTCCTGCTGGCGGTGTTCGCCGTGTGGCGGCGTTTCTACCGCGCCAACGCGGGCGACTCGGCGGTGAAGCGCGTGGCCAAGAACAGCCTGGTGCTGATGGGCATGTCGCTGCTCAACCGCTTCATAGACCTGGTCTTCGCCATGCTCATGCTGCGCATCCTGGCCCCCGTGGGCGCGGGGCGCTATCAGACGGCGGTCAACCTCATCGGCTACTTTGAGATTCTCGTCCTGTTCGGCTTGGGGACGCTCCTCACCCGCGAGGCGTCCAAGAAGCCTGAAGAGCAGCGGCGCTACCTGGGTAACACCCTGGTGCTGCGACTGCTCCTATGGGCGGTGTCCCTGCCCGTCCTCGCGGGAATCTTGGTACTTTCTGCGCGGGTCGGCAACACGGCCATGGAGACGGTCTGGGCGGTGCTGCTATTCAGCCTGGGCCTCATCTTCAGCAGTTTCGCCGAGGCCATCTCGTCGGTGTTCTACGCCCACGAGCAGATGGAGTACCCCGCCGCCATCTCGTCGGTTACCACCATCCTACGGGTGATGCTGGGGGCGTTGGTGCTGCTGGTAGGGTGGGGCGTCATCGGGCTGGCTGCCGTGTCGGTGGTAGTCAACGTCGTTACGCTGCTCATCCTGGGCGTCCTAGCAGCGCGGTTCTACTTCCGCCCGCGCCTGGAGTTTGAGCCGAACTTCGGCCGCCGCCTCCTGTCCACCTCGTACCCGCTGATGATCAACCATCTGCTGGCGACCATCTTCTTCCGCATTGACATCCAGTTTCTCCAGCAGTACCGAGGCGATGCGGAAGTGGGGTACTACTCGGCGGCGCACCGCTGGATTGACGCGTTGCAAATCGTGCCGTCCTACTTCACGCTGGCCATCTTCCCGCTCATGTCGCGTTACGCCGAGTCGGCCCGGGAGTCGCTGGTGCGCGCCTACATCCTGTCGCTGCGCCTGCTGCTGATGTTCATCCTGCCCGTAACGGCCATCACACTGTTCATCTCGCGCGAACTGATTGCGCTTTTGGGCGGGAGCCAGTACCTGCCTCAGTCCATGATCGCGCTGCAACTGCTGATCCTGTCGCGGCCCTTCGGGTTCATCAACGCGGTTACCCAGTACGTGCTCATCGCCATTGACCAGCAGCGGTTCCTGACCAAAGCGTTCCTTATCGGGATGACGTTCAACGTGGTGATGAACTTCGTGTTCGTGCCGAAGTACGGATACCAGGCGGCGGCTGCGATTCTCATCTTCTCGGAGATCGCACTCCTGCTGCCGTTCTACTACGCCGTGCGCAAGCACCTGACGCGCGTGCCGTGGCTGGGCATCTCGTGGCAGCCGCTCGTGGCGTCGCTGGCGTGCGCGGGCGTCCTGTGGGCGGTGCGGCCCATCAGCCTGCTGCTGGGGCTACTGCTGGCGGTGGCGGCGTACCCTGTGGCCTTGTGGCTCGTGGGTGGGTTCCGTGCCCAGGACCTGAGCGTGGTGTGGGACGCGATTCCGCTTGGGCGGCTGCGGCGGCTGTCGCGTGCGAATGCCGTCGCCCCAAGTGAGTCTGCAAAGCAGGGGTAACCCTGTGAATCCCCCATCCACAGCAGCCTAGCGATCTCGCATTTGCAGGGCCTACGGAAAGATTGGCAGGCAGCAATGACAGTCTCCCGTGCGGTTTGGAGCCGAGTCATGGGTTGTGGAAGGAATAGGCCAAATTGACAATCCCGCCCCCATCGCATATACTAGCCTTGCCAGTGGGGCTGTAGCTCAGCTGGGAGAGCGCATCAATCGCACTGATGAGGCCAGGGGTTCGAATCCCCTCAGCTCCACCAACCGAATAGCGAAAGGCGCTGAACAGGAGTAGTAGGCCATCCCTGCAGAGAGGCGGGCGCTCGGTGCAAGCCCGCCGCTGTGCCGACAGGGAGCGCGTAAGGCCGAACTCGCCTGGGAGCCGCGGCGGCGAAAAGTAGTAGTCGCCGACGGGTGGCGGACGTTACCCGCCGTAGAGAGGGCCAGGACAGCACGGGGCTGTAGCTCAGTGGGAGAGCACTTGTCTGGCAGACAAGGGGTCAGGGGTTCAAGTCCCCTCAGCTCCACCTTCACCCCACCATCAACCCTGGCCAAGCAGGGTGGTACCGCGGAACTCCTCCGTCCCTGGACGGGGGAGTTTTGTTTATCTGGCGAGGGTTCGGGGTTTCAAACAGATTCGGTGGACGGGAGAGCAGCGATGGCAGACAAGTACATACCGCAGGAGATTGAGCCGAAATGGCAGGCGCGATGGGAAAAGGACCAACTGTACCGGTCCAAGATTGACCACACGCGCCCTAAACACTACGCCCTGACGATGCTCCCCTACCCGTCGGGCGACCTCCACATCGGCCACTGGTACGCCATGGCGCCGTCGGATGCTCACGCCCGCTACATGCGCATGCGGGGGTACAATGTCCTGTTCCCCATGGGGTTTGACGCCTTCGGCCTGCCCGCCGAGAACGCAGCCATCAAGCACGGCATCCACCCGTTCAAGTGGACCATGGCGAACATTGAGAAGATGCGCCGTCAACTCAAGAGCATGGGCGCCATGTTTGACTGGGAGCGCGAGGCCATCTCGTGCCTGCCAGGATACTACAAGTGGACCCAGTGGTTCTTCCTGAAGTTCTACGAGCGGGGGATGGCGTACCGTGCCTTTGCGCCGGTGGACTTCTGCCCCACGTGCAACACCACGCTGGCCCGCGAGCAGGTGTGGGGCGAAGACCGCCACTGCGAACGGTGCGGGACGCCCGTCATCCGCAAGGAACTGAACCAGTGGTTTTTCCGCACCACCGCTTACGCCGAGGAACTACTGGACTTCTCCAAAATTGACTGGCCCGAGCGGGTTCGCACCATGCAGACCAACTGGATTGGCCGCAGCGAGGGGGCCGAGGTAACCTTCCGCAGCGAGGAGGGCGACCCGATTGTGGTATTCACAACGCGACCCGACACGCTGTGGGGGGCCACGTTCATGGTGCTGGCCCCCGAACACCCGCTGGTGGACAAGTTGACGCCGCCGGAGTACCGACCTGCCGTGCAGGCGTATGTGGCCGAGGCCAGCCGCCAGACCGAGGTGGTGCGCCTGGCCGCCGACAAGGAGAAGACCGGCGTGTTCATCGGGGCCTACGCGGTCAACCCTGTCAACGGCGCGCGCATCCCCATCTGGATCGCCGACTACGTGATGATGACCTACGGCACGGGGGCCATCATGGGCGTGCCGTCCCACGACGAGCGCGACTTCCAGTTCGCGCTGAAGTTCGGCCTGCCCATCATCCCGGTCATTGACCGCACCGACGGCAAGGCCAAATCCTACGTGCCGCACAGCGCAGTGCGCGACGGATTCGCCGAGTTACTGGCAGCCGCCGACATCCCGTGCGAGAGCGACGCCGACGCATGGCGCGTTACCCTGCAGGGCGCGCCGCAAATAAAGGCTTTCATCGCCGCGGCGCGAGCGCACGTCAGGCCCGATACGTGGGTGGAGGTCGTTGGCGCGCGGTGGGCTTTCGTCTTCGCCGACGGCGTGCGCGAGTTTGACTCGGTGGAGGCCGACCGCGAGATTCTGGCCCGCTGCCAGGCGTTGGACCCCGAAACCAACGCGGCACGCACGGTCATGGAGATGCTGTGGCGGCGCGAGTTCTACCGCGACATCCTGTTCCATGCCGAATACGGCACGATGATCAACTCCGGCCCGTTCACCGGCACGCCCGGCAGCGAGGCGATCAAGAAGGTTACGGCCTGGCTGGAGGAGAAGGGCATCGGCAAATACGCCGTCAACTATCGCCTGCGCGACTGGCTCATCAGCCGCCAGCGGTATTGGGGCGCGCCCATCCCCATCATCTACTGTCCGAAGTGCGGGACCGTGCCCGTGCCCTACGAGGACCTGCCCGTGCTCCTGCCCGAGGACGCGGAGTTCCTGCCCACCGGCGAAAGCCCGCTGAAGTACCACGCGGGCTTCCGGTACACGACGTGCCCCAAGTGCGGCGGCCCCGCCGAGCGGGAAACCGACACCATGGACGCGTTCTTGTGCTCATCCTGGTATCAGTACGCCTACCTCAGCCCGTACTACGAGGGCGACCAGCCCTTTGACCCGGAAGAGGGCAAGTACTGGCTGCCTGTGGATCTGTACACCGGCGGGATTGAGCACGCAACGATGCACCTCATCTACACCCGCTTCTTCACCAAGGTCATGCGGGACATGGGGCTGGTGGACTTTGATGAGCCGATGCTGGCCCTGCGCAACCAGGGGATGATCCTGGGCGAGGACCGCGAGAAGATGTCCAAGAGCCGCGGCAACGTCGTGTCGCCCGACGAGCAGGTGGCGAAGTACGGCGCGGACACGGTGCGCGCGTACCTGATGTTCGGGTACCGCTGGGAGCAGGGCGGCCCGTGGGATAGCCAGGGGATTGAGGGCGTGTCGCGCTTCCTGTACCGCGTCTGGGACTGCGTGCTGACGCCGCCCGCCCACACCGCTCAAGGACAGCCCGCCGACGCCGACATCCGCGCCCTGCGCCGCAAGACACACCAGACCATCCGCCGCGCCACCGAGGACATGGAAGCCCTGGCCTTCAACACCTACATCTCCAACCTGATGGAGTTCCTGAACGCGCTGGTCAAGGCGAAGGAGACCCCGCTGTACGGCTCCGAGGCTTGGCATGAGGCGATCCGAACCCTGGTGCTGTTGCTGGCCCCGGCGTGCCCACACGTCGCCGAGGAACTTTGGGAGCGCATCGGTCAGCCCTACAGCGTGCACGTGCAACCCTGGCCGCAGTGGGACGAAGAGATCGCCCGCGAGGAGATGATCACGCTGCCCGTGCAGGTCAACGGCAAGGTGCGCGACCGCATCACCGTGCCGGTGGACGCGACAGAGGACGCCGTCCGCGAGGCCGCCTTCGCCGCCGAGGGTGTGCGCCGCCACGTGGAGGGCAAGCAGGTCGTCAAGGTCATCTACGCGCCCGGGCGGCTGGTGAGCGTTGTGGTGAAATAGCGGCACAACAGGGCACGTTCTGATTCTCACGACCCCCAATCGCAGGGGCGAGACCTCGTCCCTGCGATTCTATTGACTCAACAAACACCGGCGCCGAGCCGAGCGGCCTGGCGCAGATAATGTGCCTCAACGCCGGTACGCCGTGGCCCGCACCAGCGTGAACTGCCGATCGTCGGCCTGCACCCAGCCCTCCGCCAGCGCGGATCGGACGAGGCCCCGCTCGTCCCACAGGTGCGCTTCCGACTCCACGAGCCAGACCTCCCGCTTGCCCCGGAGCGCCTGCTCCAGTTCCAGGCGGATGGCCGTTTCGGTCTGCCCGCCGTTGGCGTAGGGCGCGGGAATCGGCGTGTAGGGTCTGGCGCAGTAGCGGGAGAATACCGGTTCCGCATGGGGGATGAGGAACACGATGGCGTCGTCTGCAGACAGGCGCGGGCAGACATATTGCGAAGCGGCGCGCATGTCGGGCTTGATAGGCTGAGTCGCCTGCACCCACACGCCCCGCACGGACACAGCGAGGACAGCAGCAGCGGTGAGCACCCCCAGGTAACGGGCGTGGCGCAGCAGGCTGTCCAGCCCTGCCGCAACCAGGAGCAGGAACGCAGGCAAGGTGGTGATGAGATAGCGTTCCACGAACAGCGGCGACAGGAGCGAGATTCCGAACAGGAGTAGGAAAGGCACCGCCCACCAGATGGTGCATGCGGAGGCGGAGATGAGCCGCGAATCACGCGAAGGAGTGCGCGACTTGGAACCCCTTTGTGCGACTTCGCGTTCGTTCGCGGTTTCCGTCTGAAGCGCCCACGCGGCCAGCAGGCACAGCAGGAACGGCACCAGCGCCCAGAACGCGGCCGCGGGTCGCACCCCCTCGCTGAAGCCGAACAGGACGCTCGCCAGCGCCCGGTGGAACGGCACGAACGGGTGGCCGGTGCGAAATCCGGACAGGGGTATCGGCACCTGCCAGGCGGCGAACGCGAGGTAGGGCAGGGTTACGAGGGCCAAACTTGCCGCGTACGCCTTCCACCGAGGACGCCAGCGCCGCAGCCCCGCGAGGAACACCAGCGCGAACGTGGGAATCAGCAGCGCCGTCAGGTAGTGAATGAACAGCGAGAGCGCGGTCGTGAGCACGTAACCGGCCCAGGCCCACCACGGCCCCCTCTCCAGTCCCCGCCACAGCAGGGCGAAACTTGTCGCTGCCAGTAGCGCGACCCAGGCGTACATCTTGCCCTCTTGCGAGTACCACACCGCGTAGGGCGCGACGGCCGTCAGGCCCGCGGCGAGCCAGCCAGCCCGCCTGCCGAACAGTCGCGACCCCAGATGGAACATGAGCGGAACGAGCGCCGCACCCGCCACAGCCGAGAACGAACGGAGGCCGGTCTCAGCGTCGCCGAACACGGCCAGCCACGGGCGCAGCGCCAGGAAGTACAGAGGGCCGTTCTCCCCGGGCGTGAGAAACATGCGCATCAGGTCGCTCAGCGGCTGCGTGGCGAAGCGGATAGCGTCCACCTCGTCGCGCCACAGGCTCTGGAAGCCAATGCGGGCCATTCGGATGGCCAGTGCGGCGACGGTCAGAACCGCCAGCGAGAGCCGCTCGGTTCCTGTTGGGCGCACCGTCCGCGCCATCAGTCCACCTCACATGAACCAAAGCGCGCCGGGGATGGGCGCGCTCTGGATTTGCAGTCGCCGCACGACGGGAATCACTCTTGCGAAGTCGGCTTCTTGGGCGAGATGGCGATGACCACGAACAGCCCGACGATGACCAGGCCCACGATGACCCACAGAATCGGCGCGGGGCCGCCCGTCGTAGGTTGAGGCGCGACGGTCGGAATCGGCGCGGGCGGCACCGGCGTGAACGTCGGCTGCTCCGGCACCAGCGTCGGGGGCGGCGGGAGCGTGGGTTGGCCTGGCGACGTCGGCAGCGGGGGCGGCAGTTCTGCCGATGTCGGGAACGGCGTCGGCTCCACGTAGATGATCGTCGGCGTTCGGACGACTGTGGGTTCCTCAGTAACGACGGGCGTATCCGTGGGGTTGGGGCCCGGCGGCGAGATGGGGGATTGGAACAGCATGGCGGCCCCCGCGCCACCCAGACTGCCCGCCAGGAGCGCCGCAAGGACAATGGCGCAGGCCAGAAGCATCCATACCGAGAACGGCTCTCGCAAATGTCGCTTGTACGAGTTCATCGTATCACTTCCCTCCGTGATGCCCGGGGCGACCCGATTACTAGACCAACTTCTCGCGCACGATGGCGCTTGCGTAGTCCATGATGGCCACAACCAGGGCAATAGCCCAGACCGCCGTAGCCGCCTGGCGGTACTGGAGCAGGTTGATCCACTGGATCAGCAGGAAACCGATGCCGCCACCGCCCACCAGACCGATGACGGTGCTCATGCGCACGTTGATGTCCCAGCGGTAGATGGTAAACGCGATGAACGGCGGAATCATCTGTGGCACAACGGCGTAGGCGATGGTCTGGATACGGTCGGCGCCGGTTGCGGTTACGGCCTCAATAGGGCCCGGGTCTATGCTCTCAATGGCCTCTGAGTACAACTTGGCCAGGGCCGCGACGGTGTGCAGTGTGAGCGCCAGCACGCCTGCGAAGGGGCCGATGCCCACCCACACGACGAAGATGAGGGCCCAGATGAGCGGCTCAATGGAGCGCATGATGTTCATGATGGTGCGCGTGATGTAGTAAATCGTCGCGCTGAGCGGATTGTGGATCATGAGGTTGCGCGCGCTCAGAAAACTGATGGGAATGGAGATGATCACGCCCAGGGTTGTCGCCATCAGGGCTAGGAAGATCGTCTCTATCATTTTGTCAATGACCATGCGGAGGGTGATCGTCGCCCTCCAAGGCCCTGCAGGGACCGAGATGGCCGCTTCCACTTCGTGAATTTCGTAGTCGGTGCCGCGCGCATTGGGCACGTTGAACGTGTACTCAAAGGTCCCGTTCTCGTCGGTCTGGATGCCGCGGATGCGGTCCTTCATGCCGATGGGGTCCACCCAGAACAGGATGCCCTTAGAGTTGGGTGCGAAGTTTTCGCCGCGCACCGCGATCAAATCGCCGCGCTCGCCGCAGGTCCCGCCCCGCGTGATGATGAGGCTGGGCTTGTCGGGCTGAACCTGAGCTGGGGCGGGCGGGTTGCCAGAGCAGGGAATCTGATACTTGGCGCGGGCGATCTGGTCGGTAGGCGTCCGCTCAAACAGGTCGGGCGTAACCAGGTCTATGAACAGCGGCTTGGCCCGTGGCGCGTCTCTCACCAGCGCGTTCAGGTCAATCTTGGTGATGATCCACCCCGTCGTGTACGATAGGATGAGCATGGTCAGTACCGCCGCGCCCCACGAGCGGGTGTACCACGGGCGCGGACGCACGCGGACGTCCACTACCTCTTTGTATTCGGGCAGGGAGACTTCAACCCCTGTGATGCGGTCAACCAGGGTACGCCCCTTGGGGTCCACGAGCGCCCACAGGAAGAGGAGCAGCAGCGGCAGCGAGGCCAGCGTCCACGTTTCGTACCGAGCATCGTGCGTGTGTAGCCACCACAGGCCGATGTAGGCGGGCACCATGCCGATGGCGTTCAGCAGAGCGTGGAGCAGGCGACGGATGATGGAGACCTTCTTGGCGCCGTTTCGCCTGTACTCAATGTTGCCGACGCGCCCGCCGAGCGACCGCCCCAGGCTGCCCCAGAACAGCGCCACCACAATCGCCGCGGAAATCACGATAGCCCACGGCACGTACAGCACGGGCTGGCCCGTGCTTGCCTTCACGGCCTCTTTGTACTTGGGCAACTGGAGGATGAGAAGCCGAATAGAGGCATAGAGATAGCAAAGCGCCAGAACATCCGCGAACAACCCCGTGAAGCGATGCCGCGCTACCTTCAATCGGCTCACACCGCGAGCGATGATGACTTTGTCGCCACGGCGCAGAATCTCGTTTTGCTCTTCGCTCATCGTTGTTCTCTCCGTGCGAGAATAGGCATCAAGCGATCTCCACTTCTATGGCCTCTTCGCCGTAGATGGCCTTGAAACGCTCATGGTCAATGTCCTTCGGCAGGCCATCAAACACGATTTCGCCCGCCTTCAGGGCGATGATGCGTGTCCCGTAGCGTCGCGCTAGGCTGAGGAAGTGGAGGCTGCATAGGACGGTGATGCCGTCTTCTCTGTTGAGTTGCTCCAGATACTTGAGCACCGAGTGCGACGTAGCGGGGTCAAGGCTGGCAACCGGCTCGTCGGCCAGCATGAGTTTGGGCGACTGCATGAGGGCGCGGGCGATGCCCACGCGCTGCTGCTGGCCACCGCTGAGCGAGTCGGCGCGGTTGTAGGCCTTCTCGCTGACCCCCACCCGCTCCAGTGCGGCAAAGGCGCGCTGCCGGTCTTCCCTTCCGAACTGCCCCAGGACGCTGGCCCACGTGTTGACGTAGCCCAGGCGGCCCGACAGCACGTTGGTCATCACCGAAGACCGTTTGACCAGGTTGAACTGCTGGAAGATCATGCCGATGTTGCGGCGAATTTCCCGCAGTTCTTTCGGGGAGGCCGCGGTGATGTCCACGCCGTTCCAGATGACCTTGCCACTGGTCGGCTCCACGAGGCGGTTGATGCAACGGAGCAGGGTGGACTTGCCGGATCCGCTGAGGCCGATGAGGATGACGAATTCGCCATCTCTGACGGTGAAACTGACATCGTGAATCGCGCGGGTTCCGTCTTCGTAGATTTTTGTCAGGTGCTGGATTTCAAGCACGAGCCCCCTCCTGGGATAGAATCCGAGAATCGGCTTTCTGTTTGGACATGATACACCATTTGGCCCTGCTCTGCAACAGGGTGCCGTTGAGTTCCGTTCCAGAGTTTGCTTGTAAGTGTCATTGCGAGGGCGTGCAGCGCCCGAAGCAATCTCCACAGCCCGAGATTGCTTCGCTCCGCTCGCAATGACAGAACCGATGGGACCGAGTCCGACTAGAACTGCTGCAGGATGACCGGGTCTGCGCTCAGCCGCTCGGCAACTTGAGCGAATGCCTGCGAGATGGCCGCCGTGGGATGAGCGAGCACGACCGGGCTGCCCAGCCGCGCGGCGCTGGCGCACTCCTCGGGTGCGGTGGGAATCACGCCCAGGAGGCCAAGTTCCAGGAAGTTGGAGATCTGGAGCGCGGACATCTCCGTGGACGAGCGCGCTCGGTGCACGATGAGTCCGCCGATGTTTGCGGGTGGAACGCCAAACCCTTTTAGCAGAAGCAGCAATACCTTCGCAGCCGCCAGCGATGTGGGGTCCTGCTCCGTAACAAGCGCGATGAAGTCGCTGCGTTCCACGGCCTCACGCCAGGCGGGGGTGAACGACACGGGCAAGTCCAGCACCAGCATCTCCGACGAGTGGCGCAGCGCGTCCAGGGTTGACGACACCATGGCGGGCGTGAGTTCCAGGTACTCCTCAGGCTGCTGGGGGCCGGCCAGGACTTTCAGACCGCTCGGGTGTTGCATCAGCGCGCCGGTGATCTCGCGGCCGGTGCGGATATCCCGCTCGCGGAATAGGCGGCCCAGCGACATGCGCGGCCTGATGTTTAACTGGAGGCAGGCGGTTCCGAATGCATTGCGCAGCTCTGCCAGCACAACGTTGTGACCGCCTTTGGCCAGGAGGGTAGACGCGTTCACGGCGGCGGTCGTCGTGCCGACACCCCCCTTCGCGCCCACGAAGGTAAAAATCCGCGCCTCTTTCGCCTCGGCATACGAAGCGCGCGTGAGGAGGGCGGCGACGCGCGCCACCAGTTCGCCTGGGTCCGCCGGCTTCACCAGGTAGTCGTCAGCCCCGGCACGGAAGCCGGCGACTTTGTCCGCCACCTGGCCCTTGGCCGTCAGCATGAGCACGGGGAGCCTGCGGGTGGCGGGGTCGGCCCGTAACCGCCGGCAGACCTCAAATCCGTCCAGGTCGGGCATCATGATGTCCAGAATGACCAGGTCCGGGTGCAACTGGCGCGCCTGGGTCAGGCCGTCCAGCCCGTTGGTGGCGGTTAGGACATCGTACCCCTCCTGCTGGAGGCTGTACCCGATGAGTCTGAGTGCGGTAGGATCATCGTCCACGACCAGAATCCGCTTGGCCATCTCACACCCTCCTTACGTGGCATCGGTTTCGTGCGTGTCCTCGGGGTTCTCTTGGACCGGCAGGGCAAAGGTGAACGTGCTCCCCCTGCCCGGCTCGCTCTCGGCCCAGATGCGGCCGCCGAGGTTCTCTACGATTTGCCGCGCGATGTACAATCCCAGGCCCACGCCGCCTGTTGAGCGGGTCTGCGAGGATTCGGCCTGGAAGAACTTGTCAAACACGTGGGGCAGGCTGTGGGCAGGGATACCCGCGCCCTGGTCTTGCACCTGCACCCAGACCTCGCCGGGCTTCCGCAGGCCGCGGACGGTGGCGATACTGCCCGATTTGCTGAACTTGATGGCGTTGCCGATGAGGTTCGTCATCACCTGCTTCAGCCGCACGAAATCGCCGATGACTTCGGGGAGCGGCTCGGCGACCTCCACGCGCAGTTCCACGCCGGCGTTGGCGGCCATACCCTCGGCGTCGGCCACCGCCTGCCGGATGAGGTCTTCCACCGGCACGCGCTCCCGTTTGAGCACAAGGCTTCCCTGCTCCATCTTGGACGTGTCCAGGATGTCTTCCACCAACTTGCTCAGGTGGTCGGTCTGGTCGCGGATAATGTTCAGGAACTCGGTACGGACTTTGGGGTCTTCAGCCTTGCCCTGCAGGAGCAGTTCTATGAACCCCTTGATGTAGAACAAGGGTGTACGCAACTCGTGGGAGACGATGGAGATGAAGTCGGACTTCATCCGATCCAGTTCGCGCTCGCGGGTGATGTCGCGCACCAGGCGGACCTGTCCCATGGGGTTGTGGGCGAGGTCGCGCAACTGGGTCGTGTACACCATGACGATGCGGTTGAGTGGAGCCGACAGGCTCACCTCCCTGCGGACGACGAACGGCATCTCCGATGCGCTGGTACTGTCGTAGGACATGGCCTGCAACTGCTCTATCAGGTCCGCAGAGGGGGCACCGATTTCCCACAGGGCCGCCAGCCCGAGGTCGGGCGAGTCGCGGAACTCGTGGATGCTGTGGCCCACGAGGTCTTCGCGCAGGATGCCCAGGATATTGCGCAGGGCGGGGTTGCACGCCGAGATGCGGTCCTGCTTGTCCAGCACGAGCACGCCGTCGGCCATGTTCTGGATGATGGCTTCCGTGTGCTGCCGCCGGGTTACCGATTCCTCAAAGAGTTTCGCATTCTGCACGGCGACGGCGATCTGGCGGGCAGAGGCCGACAGGAGTGACGCATCCGGCTCCTCGGTTCCGGCAGCCACCACGAGGAGGCCCTCCGTCTCGGCTTTGATCACGAGGCCGGCAAGCCAGACTCCGTCTGCGCTGGCGGCTACCAGCGCCTTGCGCAGGTCGTCGGGCAGCGTCGTCGCGGCCACTCGCACAGGGCCATCTGCGGGCACGTCGGGTACAGCCCCGGCCAGCGTGGTCGGCAGGAGCCCCGCAACACCCTTGCTCTGAGCCACCGCGGCAGCGAGGGCGAAGGAGCCTTCGCGGAGAAGATACACGGCCCCCAGCGGCGAGCCGACAGCCGCCACCAACTCGGCGATAGCCGCCTGGAGCGTGTGCTCCAGGGACAGGGATTCGGCGAGAATGGCACCCAGGCGATTCAGCGCGGCCAGTTCGGCATTGCGCCGCTGGAGTTCGGCGGTGCGCTCCCGCACCTGCCGCTCCAGGTCTTCCTGATAGCGGCGCTTTTGCTCCTCCAATTCGCGCCGCGCGTCTAGGAGTTCCTTCTCCTTGATAGCACGGCCCACCGACTGGCGGAGCACGTCCAGCGTGAAGGGCTTGGCGATGTAGTCGTAGGCCCCGTGCCGCAGACTCTCGCGTGCGCTCTGAATATCGGGCGCGCCGGTGATGATGATGACGGGAGCGTCTACGCCATGTTCCTTGAGGTACTTGAGGATGTCCAGGCCGCTGACCTTCGGCAGGAGCACGTCCAGGATGATGGTATCGGGGGGAAAGGATGGGAGAATCTGCGTTACTTCGTCAAAACTGCCGACGGCCTGAACCGTGTACCCTTCTCGCGTGAGAATGGTAGAAAGCGTGAGTCGGATGCTTTCCTCGTCGTCCACGACCAGAATGCGCTTCACGTTCGTATCCCTCAATCGGTCAGGGGCAACTCCACGTCAAACACGAACCCGCCGTCGGTCTGGCGGAGCGACAGTGCGCCTCCCAATTCGGCGATGTGCGCCCGTGCTGCCGCATACAGCACAGCCTCGCGGCAAAGAGGCGCGCCATCCGTCTCCGCGCAGCGCAGGGTCTCCGCGAACTGCGCAGGGGGCGGGGTATCCGCGCCGACCTCCACCGCGATGCGCGCCCAGGGCGAACCCCCGCGGCTCGCCGTCTCCGCGCCCAGCCGCAGCGTGCGCACGGACTCGGCGGGCGACTGAAGCAATCCAGACCGCGCGACCAGGATCAGGCCGAGCCACGTGAGCAGAAGGCGGGCGGTGTCCGCCATCACGCAAGCGTCTGCGATGTCCAGGCGTTGCTGAAAGGCGATGCCGTCCTTTTCCAGCCGCCGGCGCACCAGCGCGCACGCCGCCTCCAGACTGCCGCGCACGTCCTCGCGGACGGGCGTGTACGCGGCCTCGTGCGAGATAAGTAGCAACTGGTTGGCCAGGCTGCTGATGCGCTTGGCCTGGTCCAGGGTCTTCTGCAGGTACGTGCCCGCCTCGCTCCACGACGGCAGGTCCATCTGCGCCAGTTCGGTGTAACTCATGACGCCGGTTACTGCGTTGTTGATGTCGTGGGCGACCATGGCGGCGACCTCGCCCGCGCAGGTCAGTTGCGCCCAGCGAAGAAATCGCGCTCGCTCCTCCGACTCGTTGTTAGGCTGCATCGTTGCGCTCCCTTCCCTTCCGTTATGCCTGGGGTGGATTCGCGGACTTGCGACGCTGGTCCAGCCGCCGCCAGACCCACTTGGTGAGTTCGGCGACGATAGCCGGCACGAACACCAGCGGCAGGATAACCTCCCACTCGCGCAGCGTCAGGAACGTCGTGTCAAAGATCGGGTCTAGGAACGGCACGTAGATGATGGCCATGATGATGGCCAGGGACGCCAGCACAGCCCACTGCATAAAGCGATTGCTCCAGATGCCGATGGAGAAAAGCGAATGGCGTTCGGAGCGGGAGGTGTAGGCCCGCAGGAGTTCCGAGATGCTCAGTGTCGCGAAGGCCATGGTCTGGGAGTGGACCTCCGTGCCGCCGAACCACATGCGCCCGATGAGGAATGCCCCCAACGTCGCCGCGCCCATGGCGATGCTCTGCACGATAATCCCGATGACCATTGGACGGTTGATAACCGGTTCGTTGACCGGACGCGGCGGCCGATCCATGACGTCCGGGTCGCCTTTTTCCAGGCCCAGCGCCAGCGCAGGTGCGCCGTCGGTAACCAGGTTCAGCACCAACAGGTGAATGGCGGTAAGAGGTAGCCCCCAGCCCATGATCGTGGACACGAATACGACAAGGATCTCGGCCACGTTGCACGAGAGCAGGAAGTAGACAAACTTTCGGATGTTGGAATAGATGATGCGGCCCTCTTCTATGGCCGCCACGATGCTGGCATAGTTGTCGTCGGTGAGCACCATGTCGGCGGTCTCTTTGGACACGTCGGTGCCTGTGATGCCCATCGCCACGCCGATGTCGGCACGCTTGAGGGCAGGCGCATCGTTCACGCCGTCGCCGGTCATGGCGACAATATGGCCGCGGCTCTTCAGGGCCTCCACGATGCGCACCTTGTGGTGAGGTGAGACGCGGGCGAAGACGTCAATCTCGTTGACGATTTCCGCCAGTTCTTCGTCCGACATCTCTTCCAGTTCCACGCCGGTAACCAACTGCCGGCCCGGCGTAAGCAAATCCAACTGGCGGGCGATGGCCATGGCCGTGCGGTCGTGGTCGCCCGTGATCATCACGGTCTTCAGGCCGGCCCTGCGGGCCATGCGGATGGCGTCCTTGACCTCAGCCCGCGCCGGGTCTATCATGCCCAGCAGGCCCAGGAAGGTCATGCCCTGCTCCACTTCGTGCATGCGGTCTTCAGGCGGGATGGCGTCCAGGCGGCGGCGGGCCACGCCCAGGACACGGAGCGCGTCGCTCGCCATCTGCTCCTGGACGCGCAGGATCCGCTCGCGGGCCTGGTCGGTCATCGGCAACACTTGGCCATCCTGCTCATAGGTATCGCAGAGGTACACGATGATGTCGCCAGCGCCCTTGGTGAACGCCACGTAGCCGTTGGGGTCCTTGTGGATGGTGGTCATGCGCTTGCGGTCCGAGTCAAACGGGATTTCGGCCACGCGCGGATATTGCTCCTTCAAGTCGCTCTTCCAAAGCCCGGCCTTGGCGGCGGCGACGACCAGCGCGCCCTCGGTAGGGTCGCCCACCATGCGGTACGTCTGCTGGCCCACCGCGTCGGTGCCGCTGGTCTCCAGCCGCGAGTCGTTGCACAGCGCCGCGGCGAGGAGGACGTCTCGGATACCACCCGGCCGCCGCACGTCCACCTCATGTCCGTTCTGGCGGAACTCACCCCGCGGATCGTACCCCTCGCCGGTTACGGTGATGAGTTCGCCATCGCTGTAGACGCGCACGACGGTCATCTCATTCTTGGTGAGCGTGCCGGTCTTGTCCGAGCAGATGGTCGTCGCGCTGCCCAGAGTCTCCACCGCGGGGAGTTTGCGGAGCAGCGCGTGGCGGCGCACCATGCGCTGAAGGCCCAATGCCAGGCAGATGGTAACGACAGCGGGCAGGCCCTCAGGCACGGCGGCGATGGCCAGGCTGATGGCCGTGATGAACATGGTGAGCGGCGGAATGCCCCGCAACACGCCCACGCCGAACACGATGGCGCAGACAGCCAGGGCCGCGATACCCAGCCACTTGCCGAGTTGGTCCAGTTTGACCTGAAGCGGGGTCGGCTCCTCCTCAAAACTCTGGATCATGTCGGCGATGAGGCCGATTTCCGTGTGCATGCCGGTGCTCACGACGATGCCGCGCCCGCGTCCGTAGGTTACCAGCGTGCCCATGTAGGCCGAGTTGTCGCGGTCGCCCAGGGCCAGCCCTCGGTCCAAGACGACCTCGGCGTGCTTGGCCGCGGGCGTGGACTCGCCGGTGAGCGACGCCTCTTCTATCCGCAGGTTGACGCTCTCCACCAGCCGCAGGTCCGCAGGGACGTAGTTCCCCGCTTCCAGCACCACCAGGTCGCCGGGAACCAACTCCCGTGCGGGGATTGTGATGAGTCGCCCGCCGCGGATGACGTGCGCCTCGGGCGCGGCCATCCGCTTCAAGGCGGCCAGCGCCTCCTCAGCGCGGGACTCCTGAATCACGCCCAGCACGGCGTTGAGCACCACGATGGCCAAGATCGCCGCGGCGTCCACGTACTCGCCGATGAGGATGGAGATGACGCTCGCCGCGATGAGGATGACCACCAGGAAACTGGTCAGTTGATCCCACAGGCGTTTCCAGAAACTGGGGCGGGGCTTCTCGGTGAGTTCGTTGTAGCCGCACTTTTTGAGGCGCGCGGCCGCCTCCTCTGGCGACAGGCCGGACGAGAGGTTCGTGCCCAGCGCGTCGGCCACCGCGCCGATGGGTTGGGCATACCAAGAGGGCGCGCTGCCCTGTTCACAGGTATTCCGGGTGTCCGTTACCATCCATAGACTCCTTCGCCCCATGTCGCAGGGCGGTCGTTGATTCTCGTGTAAGGCAGGGTCGCGTTATGTGCGAGCGCGGCTCAATCGCGCTGCACGCCGTCACAAGGCCGTATGTTTCACGTGGCCCTGTTGCAACACCGTTCATTATACGTTAGCGGGCGGGGTTTGCAAGTTCGCGGCCGTCATGTGCTGTTGCGGGCGGAGTCTCGCCCGACGCTGAGGCATCGGGCTGAAGGGACAAAGCCCTGCGGGCTACCCAAGCCCCAACGGGGCTTGGCCCCTTCAGCGCGGGGGCTTTAGCCCCGCGCGTGCCCCCGCACGTCGGTCGCATAGGTCTGAACAGCGACGGACCTGCGAGGTGCGTCGCTGTTTGCCGGCCGTCACCCGCGGCACGTCCCGTCGGGGAGGATGCTCCACCTACGGCCTGTGGGGCGCGACACGCTGCGCCCCTGCACGCAGGGCAAACCCCCGCGAATGGGGCGGGGGCGAAGCGAAGCAATCTCGGACCGCGGGGACTGCCCTGTGGCATTCAGCGTGCAGGCCCGGAGGACTCCCCTTCCGGGCCTGCAGGACTGCTCTCTTGTTGGGCCTGCGTGCGACGACGCAGGCCGGGCCGTGGCCGTGGGCCTACGCGGCCGACGGCGCAGCGGCAAACATCCGCTTTCGCAACGCAAACGCCACGTTCACTAGGCCGATCATCACCGGCACCTCAATCAGCGGGCCGATGACGGCAGCGAAGGCTGCGCCCGACTCAATCCCGAAGACCGCCACAGCCACCGCGATGGCCAGTTCAAAGTTGTTGCTGGCGGCGGTGAAGGCCAGCGTCGTCGTCTTGGGATAGTCCGCGCCGATCTTGTGCCCCATCCAGAAACTGACCAGGAACATGATCACGAAGTAGAAGACCAGCGGGATCGCGATGCGCACTACGTCCACCGGGATGGTAACGATGAGGTTCCCCTTCAGGCTGAACATCACCACGATGGTGAATAGGAGCGCGGCCAGCGTCAGGGGGCTGATGCGCGGCACGAACTTGGTCTCGTACCACTCGCGGCCCTTGGCCCGCATCAGGATGAGGCGGGTGAGGAAGCCCGCGATGAATGGGATGCCCAGGTAGATGAACACGCTCTTGGCGATTTCGCCGATGGTAACGTGCACCACCTTGCCCTGCAGGCCGAACCAACCGGGCAACACGGTGATGAACACGTAGGCGTACACGCTGTAGAAGAAGACCTGGAACAGGCTGTTGAACGCCACCAGGCCAGCCGCATACTCCGTGTCGCCATGGGCTAGTTCGTTCCACACGATGACCATCGCGATGCAGCGCGCCAGGCCGATCATGATGAGGCCGGCCATGTATTCGGGATATGCGCGCAGGAACACAATGGCGAGGATGAACATGAGGATGGGGCCGATGATCCAGTTCTGGAGCAGGGAAAATCCGAGAATCTTCCAGTTGCTGAACACACCCCCCAGTTCCTCATAGTGCACCTTCGCCAGCGGCGGGTACATCATGAGGATGAGCCCGATGGCGATGGGGATGTTGGTTGTGCCCACCGACACCGCCTGATTGAAGGACTGCACGGCGGCAGGGAACAGGTATCCCAGGCCCACGCCCGCCGCCATCGCCAGGAAAATCCAGAGGGTCAGGAAGCGGTCCAGAACCGACAGTTTTGCGACCACACGCGGGGCCGCCGTTGGTGCTGCTGCGACTTTCTCGGTCATTTGCCTCTCTCCTTGTGTGATTTAGGGGCTGCTTTTCAGGACAATGCTATCGTCCGACGCGGGCGGAAGCCACCGATAGGGGGCGTCTGCCCGGGGCTACCCTTGAGCGTCCTTCAGCCAGGCGATGATCTCCTCCTTGCGGGGTATGCGCCCCGACGCCTTCACCCGGCCGTTGATGACCAGCCCGGGCGTTCCGAGGATCGGGTAGGTCATGATCTCCGCGATGTCGGTTACTTTGACAAACTCGGCCTGGACGCCCGCTTCCTGCACGGCCTCGCGGGCCACGCGCTCCAGGCGCAGGCAGTTGGGGCACCCTGTGCCCAGGATTCGGATTTCCATAGCAGCATTACCTCCGTCAAGTGTTGTGATCACTCGCTCGCATGGGCCGTCGCTGCAACGCGGCGATTGCGGCGGTCCATGATGGTCAGAGCCAGCGCCAGCACCCCGATGCTCGCAGCCAGATACCCCAGCAACACCAGCGCGCTGGCACCGTTCACCCATGCGCCGTAGATAAGCCCAGACAGCGTGCTGAACAGCGCAACCAGCGCCACGTAGGTCCAGGCTTTCTTCTTGCCGATAATCGTGGCCGTGATGAGAATGCTCTGGAGCGAGAGTTCCGGGTCGGCCATCAGGGAGGCGAGGAGCGGACCGCGGTGCATTCCCAGGTCCAGGAACATCTTGGCGATGGGCACTTCCACCAGCGTGGGGAAGTACATGAAGACGCCGAAGACTACGCCCGCGAAGGCGCCCAGGAAGGTGTTCCGGCCGGCCAGCGCCTGAATCCACTCAGGCTGGATGATGCGGCGGACCATGCCGACGACGAACACGCCCACGATGAGGAGCGGGAATATCTGCTGCACAAAGCGCCAAGTCTCCCAGAGCCACTCCTGGATATCGTAGGGGTCAAAGGCTTCCCAGGCGACGACAGCGATGGCAATCATGGTCAGCGCAACGCCGAACATCTTGCCCGTGAGCAGGATGTCCAGTCCCCCGGCGTGCGGAACCCAGACGGCAGCAGCCACGATGAACGTGAGGGCGATGAGGCCCAGCGACACCCACGTCCACCGGTTGAAGCCCTGGTCCACCTTGCCCAGGCCGCGCCATGCGGTCAACCCGATGAGCGCCAGCAGGCCGATAAGGATTGCCCCCTGCGCCGAGACGCCTTCCTCGCCCTTCGCGGCGTCAAAAGGCACCAACTGGTACAGCAAACCCTGGAAGCGATCCATGCCGCTGATGGGAAGCGTGATGGTCGCGTAGGAGTTGGTGAACAGGCCAACCTTCAACGTACCGGCGAGGAGCAGCGCAACCAGCAGCAATAGGAAGACGAGCGTCTTGCGGCGCAGCGTAGTCTTCACATCCATCCCGTTGGTCTCCAGGTCGTGCTGGGCGTCGTCCTTGCGGAAGATGAGCGCCATGATCAGGCCGATGCCAATGCCAAAGGTAACGGACAGGATGATGCGGGCCAGCGCGATGTCGCCGCCAATCGCCACGCCGGTATAGGCCAGGGCCAGGATGTTGCCTGCCGGCGCGAAGAACAGGAACGTCATGGCAGGGCCCAGCCCCGCGCCCTTCCGGTAGATGCCCACGAACAGCGGCACGATGGTGCAGGAGCACACGGCGAGGACGCTCCCCGCGAGCGCCGCGGCGGGGTAGGAAATGTACTTCGGGGTATTCCGACCCAAAAAGCGCGTGATGGCTTCCTTGGGGACAAGGGCCGTGAGCGCGCCCGCGATGAAAAACGCGGGCAGAAGGCACAACAGTACGTGGGCCGCGAGGTACGACGCCAGATTCCCCAAGCCCGATTGCAGCAGGTACACGATGTAGTTCAGCGCTTCTGACACGAAAGTCTCCACGAGTTGCGAATGATCCGATAGCGGCAGGCTGCCTGCGAGGGGTACCTGGCCGGCGTGTATCATTCAGTTTTCTGAATATTTTATGCGCGCCGCCGGATTCGTCAAATCCGCGCCCTGCGCGCGTTGCCAATCCGCGAAACCTGGTGTATACTGGAACTCGCAACGACATGTACAGCATGAAGGAGGGCGAGTCCATGAAAGTCTCCTGTCTGCAGGACAATCTTGCGAAGGGCCTTTCCATCGTTCAGCGCGCGGTCCCAAGCCGCTCCTCTCTCCCCATCCTGGGCACCATTCTGGTTGCGACCGACGGCCCCCGCCTGAAACTGGCGGCCACCAATCTGGAGATCGGCATCAATTGCTGGATCGGCGCCAAAGTGGAAGACGAGGGCGCGGTGGCCATTCCGGCGCGCCTTCTGGTGGATTTCGTCAACTCGCTACCTCCTGATCGCATAGAGATGGACCTGAATGTGCGCACCAACACGTTGCACCTGAAGTGCGCCCGCTTTGAGGCCAACATGAACGGCATGGACCCCTCGGACTTTCCGGTCATCCCCTCGCCGGAGGAGAACAACCGGGTATCCATGGACGCAGACGTGCTCCGCGACGTGATACGCCAGGTTACCATCGCCGCCGCCACCGACGAGAGCCGCCCGGTGCTCACGGGCGTGTCGGTAACCGTTGAGGGCGGCCAGGCCACCTTCGCCGCCGCCGACGGCTTCCGCCTGTCGGTTCGGACCGCGCCTCTCAAGGAGACGGCTGCGGCTCCCATGACGTTCATCGTGCCGGCCCGCGCCCTGGACGAACTCGCCCGCATCGCCACAGACCAAGAAGACCCCGTGGAGATGTGCATTCCCGAAGGGCGCAACCAAATCCTGTTCCATCTGAGCAGCGTGGATTTGGTCTCGCAACTGATAGAGGGCCGCTTCCCGGACTACAAGCAGATTATCCCGCGCACCTTCACAACGCGCACGGTGATGAACACCGGCGAACTCCTGCAGGCCGTGAAGACGACGAACATCTACGCCCGCGAGGCTTCCAACATCGTGAAGTTGCGCATCGTCCCCGCCAGCGACCTGGCGCCCGCGCACGTAGAACTGAACGCGACGGCGGCCCAGGTGGGCGACAACGTGGGCGAGGTAGACGCCACGGTGGAAGGCCAGGGCCTGGAGATCGCCTTCAACTCGCGCTATCTGATTGACGTGCTGTCCGTCATCTCCGAGGCGCAGGTGGCGCTAGAAACCACCACGCCATCTAGCCCCGGGGTCATCCGCCCCGTCGGGTCCAACGATTTTCTGCACGTCATCATGCCCATGCACATCACGCAGTAGGTTGCTTCTCGTCGGCGTCATTCACCCACCGCAGAGACGCTGAGGGCGCAGAGACACAAGGATTTCAGCGAACTCTCTCTGCGAACTCCGCGTCTCTGTGGTGCGCTCGTATTCCTCTCCGCGCGGCTTTTGTTTTGCCGCCCTCCGGTGCTATAATCCACGCGAGAATGGTCTGCGGAGATACGTCTTTTGCGCCTGAAACGACTGACACTGGTAAACTTCAGAAACTACAGCCGCCTGGAGATCGCCTTTGACCGGCCGCTGATTGTGCTGCAGGGCGACAACGCCCAGGGGAAGAGCAACCTACTAGAAGCCATCTACATGCTGGCCACCAGCAAATCGCCCCGCGCCGGCAGCGACCGCGACCTCCTCAACTGGTTCGCCGAGAGCGACATCCAGCCCTACGCCCGCATTGATGCCGAGGTGGAGCGCGGCTCTCGCACCGAGCGAATTGAAATCACCGTGCTGAAGACCAACGGCGGGACCAACGGCCCTGCCGTCCGCAAGCAGATTCGCATCAACGGGGTCAATCGGCGCGCTCTGGACCTGCTGGGCCACCTGAACGTGGTGCTGTTCGTGCCGCAGGATGTGGAACTGGTGGACGGAAGCCCCTCGGTGCGGCGGCGCTATCTGGACATCATGCTGTGCCAGATCAACCCCCGCTACTGCCGCGCGCTGAGCGAGTACTCGCACGCGGTGGTGCAGCGGAGCCACCTGCTACGGCGGCTACGCGAGCGGCCCGGCGACCCTGCGCAATTGGCCTACTGGGATGAGATGCTGACCACACGGGGGTCGGAGGTCATCGCCTGGCGGCGGCGCGCCGTCATCGCCCTGGACCAACTGGCGAGCGCCATTCACCACGAACTCGCCAATGGGAGCGAACTCCTGCGTCTGAAGTACCAGCCCAGCCTGCCGATTCCCGAGGCGCTCCAGCCGCCGCTGGGCTTGGACATGGCCGTGGCGCAGGAAGAAATCGCGCAGATTCAGGCCGCGTTCGCCGAGCGGCTGGCCCGCCTGCGCCCCGCCGAGTTGCACCAGGGGGCCTGCCTGGTGGGGCCCCACAGGGATGATTTGCGCTTTCTGGTCAACGGGCGCGACCTCCAGACCTATGGCTCGCGCGGGCAGCAGCGCACGGCGGCCCTGTCGCTCAAGATGGCAGAGACCCGCCTGATGCACGCGGAGACGGGCGAGCACCCCGTCCTGCTGCTGGACGACGTCCTCTCGGAACTGGACGCCAAGCGGCGAGAGTGCCTGCTAGAAGCAGTGAACGGCGTGGAGCAGGCCATCCTGACCACCACCGACCTGACGCTGTTTTCGGCGGACTTTCTCGCGCAGGCCGATTCGTTGCGGGTAACCGAGGGATGCATCCAGCGCCTGAACGTAGGGAGTGGGCCGGATGGGTAGAATGCATCGCACCGAGGGTGAGGACATCGCCCTTCTCCAGGAGATTCGCGCCTTCGCGCGGGACCTGCGCCGCTCGGTGGCCCGCATCGCGCCGCCCGCGGAAGATGAGCGCCGCCGCGTGTCCGAGAAGCCGCCCCGCGACCTGCTGGAAACGAGCCTCGCCTGTGTGAAAGAGTTTGTGCTCTCCGAGGCGCAGGTTCGCCCCAAGCCCCCGGATGACACATCCCGCGAGGTCTATGCCCTGTGGCTTTTCGCGTCGTACATGGCGGAACATCAGGGGCTGTCGGTCGTGGACACCGATTTTGACGCCCTGTATGAGTTCTTCTTCTGGTGGTATCCGCGCCAGTGCGCAGCCGCCAGCCCGGAGTTGACGGAAACGCTGTTTGCGACGCTTCAGGGCTTCTTCCACTTCCTAGCCGACAAGAGGGCGTTGCCGGACACGGGGGCCGTGGACGACTTCTGGGCCTACCGCGACGACGCGATGCGCCTCCTGGCGCTGTACGAGCAACTGGACCCCGAGTCGCCGTATTTTGAGGAGCAGTTTGACG
>JARYMK010000229.1 GCA_029907165.1 Anaerolineae bacterium | reverse complement strand
GGCTTCCAAACCCGGCCCGCGAAACGCCGCCACATCCAGCGAGAACGGCGTCCCGTGCCAGGAGAACAGCACCCGCGCCACATCCCGCTGCTCGTCCAGGGGGTAGAAGGCCCCGCCCAGCGCGTCGGCCACACGCCTGCCCAGAGCGAGCGCGTCGCACGGCACCACGATGTCTATGTCGTGCACGGCGCGCCCCAGCAGCATGTCGCGCACGCTGCCGCCCACCAGGAACGCCGAAGGCTCCCACCGGCCCACGAGTTCGGCCACGCGCTGGATGGCGTCCTGCGCTGCGCCGTACTGGCCTACAGGGTCTGCAACCCTCGCGCGCGACGAACGCTGCCCGCCCTGCGCCCCGCGCGGATCGGCCGCATCGGGCGGCACGTATACCACCTGCGGCTCCTCGCGGCGGCGCGCGGCCTTGGCGGCCCGGTACGCCTCCTCCTCGGTGCGCCCTACGCCAGCCACCCGACCCCTCACCAGGGCCACCCAGTACCCTGCGTAGGCGCGCAGTTCCGGTTCGCCTGGCATCGCCGCCGCCCTCGCCCGCCGATTAGGAAGCGCGGATTGGCACAGATTGACCGCGCTCGGCCTCGGCGCGGATTCGTTCCGCCTCGGCCAGCCCCGCCTCCAGCGCCTTGAGGTTCAGCGCCTCGGTGCCCTTGGGCGCTCGCGCGCGCACCGCAGCCTCTATGGCCTTCCTGGACACCACGCCGGTTAGTCCGACGATGAGGCCCAGCGCCACGATGTTGGCCGTGATGCGGCGGCCCGTGGCCTCCTCGGCGATCTTGGTGATGGGGATCATGTACGCGCGGCTCGTGGGCACGCGGTCTACGTGCACCGAGTCCACGATGAGGATGCCGTTCTTCTTCATGCCGTACACGTACTTGCTGCACGCCTCCTGGCTCATGCACAGGAGCAGGTCCGCGGCAATGACCTTGGGATAGTCAATCACGCCGTCGCTGATGACCACCTCGGCCTTGCTGGCCCCGCCGCGGGCCTCCGGCCCGTAGGACTGGGTCTGCACGGCGTTCTTCCCGTCATACACCGCGGCCGCCTCGGCCAGGATAAGCCCGGCCAGGATGAGCCCCTGCCCCCCTTCACCCGCCAGTCGGATTTCGTAGCGGTCGTTCGTCTCCATAGTGCCTCCTGAATGGCGCATCGGGCATCACGCCTTGCGCTGCGCCGCCATGGCCTGCTCCACGATCTTGGCATAGGCGGCTGTGTATTCCGGGAACTCGCGCTCGTGGAAGATGCCCCGGACGATCTTGCCCTGCAATTGCTCAGGCGTCATCTTGGCGGCGGCTTCGCGGGTTACGCTGTTCTCCTTCTGCCAGCGCAGCATGTCCACCGCCGTGCCGAGTTTGTTGATGCGCCCGAAGGTCGTGTGGCAGTAACTCACCGCCTCCACCACCGAGAACCCTTCGTGCAGGAGCGCCTTCTCAATGAGCCGATCTAGTTCCACAGCATGGTAGACCGTGCCCCTTGCCACAAACGTCGCGCCCGCCGCGATGGCCAGTTCGCAGATGGGGAACGGCTGGTCAATGTTGCCGTAGGGCGCGGTCGTGGCCAGGCTGCCTGTGGGCGTCGTGGGCGAGTACTGCCCGCCGGTCATGCCATAGATGGAGTTGTTGATGACGATGGACGTGATGCCGATGTTGCGCCGCGCGGCATGGATGAAGTGATTGCCACCAATGGCCAGCACATCGCCGTCGCCCATGATGGCGATGACGTGCATTTTCGGCTTCACCATCTTCAGCCCCGTGGCGAAGGCCAGCGCCCGCCCGTGGGTCGTGTGCATCGTGTTGAAGTCCATGTACACCGGCATTCGCCCGCTGCATCCGATGCCCGACACCATGGCGATATCATCCTTCTCCCAGCCCAGGCGGTCTATCGCGCGGATGAGCGCTCCCATGACAATGCCGATGCCGCACCCCGGACACCACACGTTAGGGAACTTCTTGTGCCGCCGGAGATAGCGGTACATGCGATTCTCCTCATATCGTCTCATGGCTACTTCTCCTCAATGGCGGCCAGTATCTGCTGAGGCGTGATCATCTCGCCGTTGGCCAGATTCACCCGCCGCACCTTTTGTCTGCCCACGACGCGCTCCACTTCCAGCGCCAGTTGCCCCAGGTTCATCTCGGGCACAATCACGCGCTTGCACTGCCTCGCCAGCCGCTCCGTGGCCTCTTCGGGGAACGGCCAGATGGTTTCCAGTTTCAGGAAGCCAACCTTGTACCGCTTGGCCCGCGCCAATTTCACCGCGTGGCGCGCCGAGCGAGCCGTCGCGCCGTAGGCCACCACCAGCACCCGCGACCCCGCCGGCACGTCCTCCTCGTAGGAGATGATGTCCTGGCGGTGCTGCTCAATCCGTCCGAAGGCGCGCGCGATCCAGGCGTCAATTTCGTCCACGCGTTCGGTGGGGAATCCGGCCCGGTCATGGAACAGGCCCGTGATGTGATACCGGTACCCCTCGCCGAACGGGGCCAGCGGCGGCACGTCGGTGCTGGGGTCCTCAAACGGGAAGTACCACTCGGGCGGCACATGGGCGGCCACCCGGTTGGTGATCTCCAGCGACTCGGGAGGGGGCAACTCCACCCGCTCCCGCATGTGGCCCACCACCTCGTCCATGAGCAGGATCACCGGCGAGCGGTACTTCTCCGACAGGTTGAACGCCCGCACGGTCAACAGGAACGTCTCCATCACCGACGACGGCGACAGGACGATGATGGGGTGATCGCCATGGGTGCCCCAGCGCGCCTGCATCACGTCGCCCTGCGCCGGCTTGGTCGGCAGGCCCGTGCTCGGTCCCGTGCGCTGGACGTTCACGATGACGCACGGGATCTCCGCCATGGCCGCGTAGCCGATGTTCTCCTGCATCAGCGAGAACCCCGGACCGCTGGTCGCCGTCATGGCCTTGACGCCGCCCACCGACGCGCCGATGACCGCCGCGATGCTGGCGATTTCATCCTCCATCTGGATGAAGTACCCGCCGACCTGTGGCAGGCGTCGGGAGAGGAGTTCCGCGATTTCCGACGAGGGCGTGATGGGGTATCCGGCGAAGAAGCGGCACCCCGCTGCAAGCGCGCCCTCCACGCATGCTTCATTGCCCTGCATCAGTCGTGCCGCCATGCGCATCCTCCTCCACATCCGTTACAACGATTGCCAAATCGGGGCAGTGCACGTCGCACCAGTGGCACGCAGTACACTGATCCTCGTGGGCCACCACGGGCCTGCCATCCTCGTCCATCTCGTACACGTGCTGCGGGCAGAAGGCAATGCAGATGCCGCAGCCCTTGCACCAGTTGTCAAAGACATGCACGCGGCCCCGACGCCGCTTCTTTCGCCCCGCAGACGCAGGTGCGGCTTCTTCGGCCGCAACCGGCTGGGGGCCAACTTGTTCCTCCGACATGACGTCCACTCCCTCCTATCGTGCTGCGAAGTACAATCGCCTAGGCCTATTCTATGAGTTTGCGCCAGGGAGTCAAGGTTGCAGGGCGCAATAACAGGAATTGGCACACGGGTAGATTGGAGGCGAAGGAATGCGACCGAATGAGCTCGTTCAGATAGGTTAGTGACACTGGACAGGAGATGAAAGGAAGATACAATGGCTGCTCTATG
>JARYMK010000228.1 GCA_029907165.1 Anaerolineae bacterium | reverse complement strand
ATCCCCGCCGCCGCCCGCCTCGCCGACCCCGACAGGGAAATGCCCCTGCAAATCTACATGCCCGAGGCGGGCCTGACCCTCCAGGAACTCGCGGACCGCGTCAACGACCTGTTGCGCGAGCGCGGGCGGGCACTGGTCGTCGTCAGCGAGGGCCTGGATGTGGGCGACATCGGCGCGGTCAGGGATGCCTTCGGCCACGTCTCCTTCTCCGCATCCGAGATGTCAGTGGAGCAAATCGTGGTCAACTACCTGAACAAGGTGGGCTTGCGCGCGCGAGGGGCCGCCCGCGGCAACATCCCCGGCACCGACCAGCGGCACAACATGGTGTACGCATCCGTGGTGGACCTGGACGAAGCCTACAACGTGGGCCGCCATGCGGTCATCGTCGCCGCCGAGGCAGGCACGGGGTACATGGCCACCATCCTTCGCAGGCCCGGCCCCCTGTACAGCGTGTACTACGACAAGGTGCCCCTGGACCTGGTGGCCAACTCCGAGCGTACCTTCCCCGCCCGCTGGCTCGCCCCCAGCAAGGTGGACGTTACCGACGACTTCGTGCGTTACGCCCGCCCGCTCATCGGCGAGGACTGGCCCACCGTCCCGCTGGTCGGCGGCATCCAGCGATTCGCCCGCATTCGGCGCATCATGGCCCCCAAACGCCTGCCCGAATACACCCCGCAGGCGTATCGCAAATCATAGCGTTCACATCTGCAGGGGGCAGGCCTGAGGTCTGCCCCCTGCGTGGCCATGGCTACCTGGATGCAACCACCGGCAGGAAGATATGCCGGTACCGCTCAAACACCACCTTGCCGCCGACCATCGTCAAGTCCACCGGGTGCGCCGCCAGCATGTCTGGCAGTGTAGTCGTGTACGGATCCATCCGCCAAACGACCAGATCGGCGAACTTTCCCGGCCCCAGCGAACCTTTCACATCTTCCTCAAAGCACGCGTAAGCGCCGCCCATTGTGTAGGCCTTCATGCATTCCTCTACCGTCATGACCTGATCGGCGCCGAGCACGGCATTGGTGGACGTCAGACGGTTTACCGCGCCCGACATCACGATTGGAGGCTGCCACCACGGCAAGGTCGGACAGTCCGAACTCAGGGAGAGGGGAACCCCCAAATCCAGCCAACTCCGCGTGGGTATGATGCGCTGGGCGCGCTGTTCCCCCCACATCTCCCGCATCTCCTCGCCGAGCAGGCGAATCCCGTGGGGCTGGGTGGATACGACCACCCCCAGATCGCGGGTGCGCTGAAGGGCCGCGTTGGTGTTCAGCACGGCGTGCTCAATTCGGTGCCGCGGATTGGGGCGCGGATACGCATTCATCGCGAACTCAATGGCATCCAGCGCCATGTCCACCGCTGCATCCCCAATGCAATGGAACGCGCACTGATAGCCCACCTCATGCGCTATCCTCACTGCTTGCTTCAAGGGCACGGTGTTCCAAGTCGGCATATTCCAAACGGTCCCGTTGTGCGGCAAGTGGGTGTAGGCCGCCGTGATGGCCCCATCCACCAGGAACTTGTAGCCGCCGAAATGCAGGTACTCGTTTTCAAAACGTATCGCGTTGATCGCTGCTATTCTGCCGGCGAAATCCTTGGCATACTCAATCGTGTTCAGAATGAAGCCGCGTATCATGTGGGCTCCGTTGCGCGCGGCGTCAAAGTAGGCTTGCGCAGAGTCCAACCCCCGCACGTTGACATCCCCATACGTGGTAATGCCGAACGAGGCGAGGTCGTCCTGTGGCCGCAGGACGGACTGGTAACGCAGTGCAGGCGTGAGCACCTCGTTGGTCCACAGCGCGCGGAAGATGTCCATGGCGGCATGGTTGACCAGCGAGCCCGTGGGTTCCCCCGACGCGTCGCGCACAATGATGCCAAACGGAGGATTGGGCGTCGCGGCAGTCACCCCTGCCAGATTCAGAGCATACGAGTTCACGGCTCCCATATGCCCGCCCTGGTTCACCAGCATCACAGGGTTGTTCGGGGAGGCTGGATCCAGCTCCGTCTTGTCCGGATACTCGCCCTCGTAGGAGATATATCCCTGATCGATGACCCACTTGCCCGGCCCCACCTGTGCGCACCCCTCGGCGATGAGGGCCTGCATCTCTGCAACGGTCTTGACAACCGCGGGGTTCAGGTCAATGTACGGCGCGCCGATGAGCCCATAGGGCGAGACGTGACAGTTTGCATCCACGAAACCAGGCGTTACCGTGCGGCCCCGCAGGTCAAAGAGCCGCGTTTTGGGGCCCGCCAGTGCGCGCATGGCGGCGGTTGTGCCGGTAGCCAGGACACGGTCTCCACGAACTGCGATGGCTTCTGTAATGGTGCCCACACTGTCCATGGTTACAACCCGGCCGTTCATCATAACGAGGTCTGGGACAACTGCACCAGGTACCGCGGAAGGTGTGCTTTGGGCTGTGATGGGGGCCGGGGACGCACTCACCTGCTCCCCGAGTTGGCGCTCAGCGCTCTTCAGGAGCAGCGCCCGGCTCCAAGGGCTGAAAGTTTGAGGAATCCGCGGCGGGATAGATACCGATGATGGTCAGACATTCTAGGCCCTCCTTCCGCTTATGGGGCGCGCCCAGCGGTCCGAGGGCTTATCCCGCGCGCCGCAAGAGCGTGCCATGTCTTTGGCACCACCAAAGGGTTCCCGCCAGAGTATTCAGTTGATTGCACTCTACACCATGCTGTTCCACGTGTCAAGTGCACCACCTCCCCGCCCCGTCATCGTGAGACGCCCAGCGCCCGAAGCAATCCTGCCAGACTGTCATTGCGAGGGCCCCAGCGCCCGAAGCAATCCCGCCAGACTGTCATTGCGAGGGCGCGCAACGCCCGAAGCAATCCCGCCAGACTGTCCTTGCGAGGGCGCGCAGCGCCCGAAGCAATCCCCCCATCCCTGGGATTGCTTCGCTCCGCTCGCAATGACAGACGGAGGGTTTGGAACGCGAAAGCCACAAAAGGACGCCGAATCCCCTTTGCGCCCTTGGCGGTCCAAATCTCGGTCCTTTCTCCGCGCACTCTGCGTCTCTGCGGTGAAGACAGTCTCACAGGGGGAAGTGAGAATGACCTGTCCTTGTCAGGGCGCGCAGCGCCCGAAGCAATCCCGCCAAACCAGGGGGAACCGCATGCCCAAGCCGCCCCGCTTCGCCTCCACGCCCGCCCTGTGGTATAATGACCCGAAACGCAAACCAAGGAAGGAGTCCCATGGACACCGCAGTCCGACTTCAGGTGTTGGAAATCATCGCCCGCGCCCTCGCCGAGGACGTCGGTTCCGGCGACATCACCAGCGAGTGGATCATCCCGCCTGACCTCCGCCTACGCGGCGACCTCCTCGTCAAGCAGGTTGGCGTCATCGCAGGCCTGGAAGTGGCCGCGCTCGTCTTCGCCGCTGTGGATCCGTCCATACAATTCACCGCGCTGGCCAACGACGGGGACCGCGTGAACCGGGGCACGGTCGTCGCCCGCGTCGTCGGCCCGGCCCGCAGCATCCTCACCGCCGAGCGCACCGCCCTGAACTTCCTGCAACGCATGTCGGGCATCGCCACCGACACCCGCCGATTCGTGGACGCCGTCGCCGGCACGCGCGCCGTCATCCTGGACACGCGCAAGACCTGCCCGGGCCTGCGCCTGCTGGACAAGTGGGCCGTGCGGCTGGGCGGCGCGCAGAATCACC
>JARYMK010000227.1 GCA_029907165.1 Anaerolineae bacterium | reverse complement strand
AGCACCACGAGGAGCAGCATCAGGCTATCCAGCGCCTTCTCCAGCACGATGGTGCCCATCACATACGCGCCGCTGATGGATTCTATCCGCGCCAGGAGGTACGCCCGCGCGATCTCGCCCAGGCGCGCAGGGATGGCCGCGTTGACCGCCTGGCCGATGTAGATGACGCTCATCAGTTTCCCGAAGCGGCGCCCCTTGTGTTCGGGGTAGAACAGGGCCTTCCAGCGGGCCGCTTTCACTGCCTGCGTCGCCAGGAACGCCGCCAGTGCCGCGCCCACCAGCCACGCATTCGCCTGGCGCAGGGCGTCCCAGACCTCACGCAGATGCACCTGCCTGAAGGCGAGCCACAGAAACAGCAGGCTCAACAGCGTGCCCAGGGCCAGGCTAATGTTTCGGCGCTTGCGGCGCGATGATGGGGTGCGAATGGGTACCTCCTCGGTGCGCCCCGCGTCCTGGGGAGCGCAACGGAACCCGATTCTACCTGTGGGCCAGGCGCGTGTCAAAAGCATGCCGATTTGACAGAAGACCCCGCCTGCGATAACCTCACCTACCACCTGGAGGCAGGAGTCCATGCGGTCATCCACCCATAAACGATTGCTGGTTGCGGCGCTCTGTTGCGCGGCGATCATTTCGGCGTGCAGCGCCGCATTCCGCCAGGCCCCGACTCCCACGCCGTCGCCCACGCCTACGCCCTCGCCCACGGCGACGGCCACCCAGCCCATGCCGACGGCCACGTCTGCCCCCACGTGCACGCCGTGCCCATCGCCCGTGCCCACCAGCACACCCGAGGCAACGCCTACCCCGACGCCGTGGCCCACGCCCGACGGCATCGCCCGCACTGCCTACGTGCCCATCCTGATGTATCACTACATCTCCGTGCCGCCGAAGAACGCGGATGCGATCCGCCGCGACCTGTCCGTGTCGCCTGCTGCCTTTGAGGAACAACTGCGCTACCTCAAGGACAACGGCTACCAGACCATCAGCCTCTACGACCTCAACCGCCATTTGCAGCGGGGCGATCCCCTGCCCGAGAAGCCCATCATCCTCACGTTTGACGACGGTTACCGCGACAACTTTGACTTTGCATTCCCGCTGCTGGTGAAGCACGGGTTCACGGGGACGTTCTTCCTGATAACCGAACCCATTGACCGTGGCGACGAGGCGTACATGACCTGGCCGCAGGTAACCGTCATGAGCCGCATGGGCATGGACATGGAGCCGCACACCTACACCCACCCCGACCTTACTAACAAGCCTGTGGACTACATCGTGTGGCAAGTCATCGGCTCCAAAGAGGCCATTGAGGAGCGCACAGGCAAGGTCTGCCGCTTCTTCGCCTATCCGTCGGGGCAGTATGACCAGAAGGTTGTGGATGTGCTGAAGTCCGCGTACTTCTGGGGCGCGGTGGTGTCGCAGGCCGGTGCCACGCACACGTCCGACGGGATGTTCGCGCTCAAGCGGGTGCGGGTCCGTGGCTCGGATACCCTGGAGCAGTTCGCCCAGAAACTGACCTGGAACTGGTGAGATGTTCTTTGACGCGCTGACGCTCGCGGCGGTGGTGCAGGAGATTCGGGAGCGCGCGCTGGGCGGGCGAGTCCAGTCCGTTGTGCAGCCCGACCCGCTGACGGTGGCCCTGGAACTGTACGCGGGGCAGGCCCGCCACGACCTGGTGCTCTCGGCGCAGGCTTCCCACCCCCGCGCGCACTTCGCCGCCGAAAAGCCCCGCCGCGGCACTGAGACGCCATCCCCCCTGTTGCTGCAAATGCGAAAACTGCTCGTGGGCGCGCGGCTGACCGACGTGCATCAACCCCCATGGGAGCGCATCCTGCACCTGCGGTTTGAGCGCGGCGACGAAACCTTCACGCTCATTGCGGAGATCATGGGCAAGCACAGCAACGTCATCCTGGTCGCCGCCGACGGGACGATTCTGGAATGCGTCAAGCGCGTGGGGCCCGACGTGAACCGCTACCGCGTGGTGCTGCCCAACCGCGCCTACGTCCCGCCGCCCGCGCAAAGCCGCCTGCCCTTGCCCGAATGGGACGAGGAGCGACTGGCCCGATTGTTCCAGGAGCACGGCGACAAGTCAGCGGAGCGGGCACTCGTCGGCGCGGTGCAGGGGGTGAGCCCGCTGGCCGCCCGCGAGGCGCTGGCGCGAGCAGGTGGCGCGGACCTCGCCCGACTCCTGCGGGCACTCCGCGAACTGTTCGCGCCCGTGGAGACAGGCCGCTGGTCGCCGAGCGTGGGGTTCCAAGACGGCATGGCGGTCGCCTACGCGCCCTACGAACTCACCCACCTGGGCGAGTGGAACCTTGCGCCGTCCATCAGCGCGGCGATTGAGACCTACCGTGCGGCGCAGGAGACGGCCGATCCCTATGCAGCGGCGAGGGCATCTGTGCAGCGCCTCATCGCCGACGCCGCCCAGACCCTCGCCCGACGCAGGCAGGCGCTGGAGCGCGAGATGCCGCCCGCGGACGAGGTGAACCGCCTGCTGGAATGCGGACAGGTGCTGCTCGCGCACCTAGGCGAAATTCGCAAAGGCCAGACCCAGGTTGCCCTGCCAGGGCTGTCGGGCCAGATGCTCACTATTGACCTGAACCCCGACGAGACCCCGCTGGAAAACGCACAGCGTTACTTCAAGGCGTACCAGAAGGCGCGCGCCGCGCTGGAAGAAGTCCCGCAGCGGCTGGAATCCCTGGCGGCGGAAGAGGCCTACTTGGCCCAGTTGAGCGCCGACCTGGCGCTGGCCGCATCCCGGCCGGAGATTGACGAAGTGGCGGCGGCCCTCGCCGAGGCGGGATATGTCCGCGAGCGCCCGCGCGGGCGGTCCCGGCCCCAGGCCGCCAGGCCCCTGTCGCTCCGCTCACCGGACGGGTTCACGGTGCTGGCCGGGCGCAACAGCCGCCAGAACGAGGAAGTTACGTTCCGCATGGCTGCACCCGACGACGTTTGGCTGCACGTGCGCGGCCAGCCGGGGGCGCATGTGGTCATCCGCAGCGGGGGGCGCGCAGTGCCCGAGGCCACGCTGGAGTTCGCGGCCCGATTGGCGGCCTACCACTCGTCGGCACGCGGCGAGCCTTCGGTCCAGGTGGATTGGACGCAGCGGAAGCATGTGCGGCGCCTTCCGGGCGGCAGGCCGGGGATGGTGCACTACTCGCACGAGCAGTCCGTCGTCGTGCCGGCGGCCCTCCCCGACGAGAACGCATCCGGGACATAGTAGGCTGGCATTGTCCGAGGTATGCCGCGGAGAAAGCGAAGCACACCCTGTCAGGGGTGTGCTCCCCGAGGATTGACCTGATGTGGCCGAGCGCTTTGGGGGCGCGCTGCGCTACTCCACCTTGATCTGCGTTCGCTTCTTGGGGGCTTCTTCGGTGCGCTCAATGGCCGCGTCAATCAAACTGCGATAGGCCAAGAGTGCCTCTTTCCGAGCCGCCCTAAGGTGCTTGTGGAATTCCTCCGGGAACAGCGCCTTGCGGCTCCTCCGAATGCCGCGAATGCCCTCGCGCACCCAGTCCTCAAAGACGAACTCTTTCTCCTTCGCTTCCGTCATGGCACCTACCTCCATCCCACTCAGGAACCTTGCCGACACCCCTATTGTACTCCAAAACTCCGTTTTGCGCAAGGGGTTGTACTCGTTCAGTACCTTAGTGACACATCCTCCTTTCCCAGGATTCCATTGTGCACGAGGTACTGGAGTGGCG
>JARYMK010000226.1 GCA_029907165.1 Anaerolineae bacterium | reverse complement strand
GAATCCATCGGCCGCCAGTTGGACCAAATCCAGACGGCCGGATTCACCTGGATTCGGCAGCGCCTGTCGTGGGCAAAGACCGAGCCAACGCCCGGGCAACTGGATTGGGCCGTGTGGGATGCCATTGTGGAGGGCGCAGCCAGCCGGGGTCTGGGAATCATCCTCGTCCTGGAGGATGCGCCCGACTGGGCCAAGGCTGCCAAGGACGTGCCGCTCCCCGGAGCGCCGCCCCGCGACCCCGCGACCTTCGCGCGCTTCGCCGAGCAGGTTGCGGCTCGTTACCGGGGCAAGGTCGCGGCCTATCAAGTCTGGGACGAGCCGAACCTGGGCGCTCACTGGGGCAGCGACGGCGTGAACCCGGCTGCCTACGCGGCGTTGCTCAGCGCCGCGTACCAGGGCATTCGCCGCGGCGATGCCGATGCCGTGGTGCTGGCCGCGGGCCTGGCCCCCACCACCGAGCGCAGCCCGGCCAACCTGAACGACCTGGACTTCCTCCGCGGAATGTACGCGGCGGGCGCGGCCCCGTTCTTTGACGCCCTCGCCTACAAGCCCTACGGGTTCTGGACCGGCCCCGAGGCCCCCGCAGACCCGGGCGCTACCAACTTCGCCCGCGCCGAACTCGCCTACGCCATCCTGTGCGAAAACGGCGACGGGCACAAGGGCATCTGGGCCGTGGAGTTCGGCTGGAACGCCCTGCCCGTCGGCTGGACGGGGCGGCCTTCGCCATGGGGCACGGACCGGGCCAACGTGCAAGAGGCCCGTTCCATCCTGGCGGTGCGGCAGGCGCGGAGCCGCTATCCCTGGATGGGGCCTATGGTCTGGGCCACGTTCCGGCCACAGGCCGCCGCCGCCGACTCCATCTGGGGATTTGCCCTTGCGTCCGCCGATGGCGAGGTGCGGCCCTTCGCGCGCGAACTGGGCGCGCTCGCGGTGCTCCACTACACCGGCCCCGGCCGCTACGACGCCACTCCATCGGCGGCAACCTGGCTGGGGGATTGGCGGTTCTCGCCCCTGGGCGCGGATGTCGGCAAGACGGGCGACGCCGTAGAGATTCCGTTCACCGGCACGCGGATTGACCTACACCTGCGGCCTGGCGACTACTGGGCCACGCTGTATGCCACCGTGGACGGCGCGCCCGCCAATGCCCTGCCCACGACGCCGGACGGCAGGGCCTACATCGTGCTGTACGACCCCGCGAACCGACCTGCCACCGTTACCGTCGCCAGCCACCTGCCCGATGGCCATCACGTCCTGCGCCTGGAAGCCGAGGGCGGCTGGGGACAGTGGGCCATCGCCGGGTGGTCTGTGCTGCGCGAGGAGCATCGGCGGCTGCCCATCCTTCTGCTGGCGATACCCGCCGCGATTCTGGGGTTTGTGCTGTTCGGGAGCGCGCTGTGGTGGGCGCGGGTCGTGTACCGCTTAGTGGAACGGGCGCGTTGGCTTCACGGCAAGGTGTTCGCCCTGGGCATGGCCATCGGCGTGGTGCTGTTCCTGTGGCGCGGCCCCGCCTGGCTGCCGCTGGTGGGGCTGGGCCTGCTCCTGGTGTGCGGCGTCGTCCGTCGGGATATTGCGCTGGGGGCGGTCGCGGCATCCCTGCCGTTCTACCGGGTGTACGGCGCTGTCCTGGGCCGTCATGCCTCGCTCACGTTGGCCCTGCTGACCACCGCCGTCATCGCCGCCGTCGTTGACGGTTACCTCGTCTGGGTTGTGGAAGGGTCGCTGGGTCGGCGCGTGTACGGCCTGCGCTACACCTGGAAGCGGGTGCAGGACCGCTTCGCCGGCTGGTGGCGCAACCTGGACGCCGCGGACTTTGCTGTCGTGGCGCTGGTCGTCGTGTCGGGGCTGTCCATCCCGTATGCGCAGCGCACAGACGTAAGCCTGCGCGAATGGATTCAGGTTGTGCTGGCCGCCGCCGCGTTCTACGCGCTCATCCACGCCCAGAAGGGCAGCCGACCCGCCTGGATTCTGGTGGACTGGCTGACGGCGGGCGCGACGGCCGTCTCCCTGCTGGCCATCGGGCAGTTCATCACCGGCCACAACCTGATCACGGCCGAGGGCGTGCAGCGCGTGCGCGGGCTATACGGCTCGCCCAACAACCTGGCCCTGTTCCTGGGGCGCACATTTCCCATCGTGCTGTGCCTGGCCGCCTTTGGCCGCAGGCGGCAGATTGCCTACGGTCTCACCGCCGTGCCGCAACTCGCCGCGCTGTTCCTCACGTTCTCCAGGGGCGCGCTACTGGTGGGTCTGCCTGCGGCCCTCCTGTTCATCGGCATCGTGAAGCGCGGCAGGACGCTGTGGGCCATGCTGATCAGCGCCGCGGCACTCGTCGCCAGCCTCATCCCATTGGCCGGGACCGAGCGGGTGGCATCGCTCCTGCGGACAGGGCAGGGGACGACGTTCCTGCGGCTGAACCTGTGGCGGTCGGCCTGGAATATGATCTGCGAGCACCCGTGGCGCGGCGTGGGGCTGGACAACTTCCTGTACGCCTATCGCTCGCGGTTCATCCTGCCCGCCGCGTGGGAAGAGCGCAACCTGTCGCACCCGCACAACTTTGTCCTGGACTGGTGGACGCGCCTGGGCGTGCCGGGGCTTGCAGTGCTGGGCTGGCTGCTGGGCGTGTTCTTCGCCGCCGCCGCGCGCCTGTACCGCACGCGCTCGGACCGCACGATACGCGCCGTGGTGCTCGGCCTGGCGGCCAGCATGGTCGCCGCGCTGGCGCACGGCCTGGTGGACAACATGTTTTTCCTGACCGACCTGGCGCTTGTGTTCGCCTTGACGCTGGGCATCGTGGGGCTGCTGCGGCGCGAGAAAGGCGCGTAGCAAGGCCGCCATATGGCCCAGGCCAACGGCCGCAGGTCGGCATTTGACAACAGTCTGCCCAATTGGTAACGTACAGTATGGGATTCCACATCCGCAGAGAGGGGGAGGCTAGGGTTGGAAGGACCGCATGACTGGGCTGCGCCATCCTACAGGACACTCCAGGAACTGGTAACGGACCGCATCCGCGAGGCCATTCTTCGGGGCTGGCTCAAACCCGGCGAGCGGCTGGACCAGGCCGAGATCGCCGAGCGGTTCCAGGTGAGCCGAATGCCGGTGCGCGAGGCGTTGCGGACGCTGGAAGCGGAAGGGCTGGTGAAGTTCTACCCGCACCGCGGCGTGGAAGTCTGCGAACTGTCGCCCGAAGAGATTGAGGAAATCTACCAGATTCGCATCGCCCTGGAAGGCATGGCCGTGCAAATCGCCGCATCTCGGTTCAACGAGGAAGCAGACAGACGGCTGTCGGCGCTCCTGCGAGAAATGGAGGAAGTTGCCGACGATCCGCCGGCCTGGACCACGCTGAACTATCGGTTCCACAAGGAACTGTATGCCATCTCTGGGCGCGCGCGGCTCTGCGGCATCATAGAGAGCCTGCGCAACACCGTGCAGCCCTACGTGGCGCGCGACGTGGCCCACCCAGCCCGCGCCCGCGTGGCCATGCAGGAGCACCGCGAGATTCTGGAAGCCTGCCACGCCGGCGACGCCCGCCGCGCCGCGGAACTGGTCGCGCAGCACCTCAAGCACGTGTGCGATAGCCTGGTCGCAAGCATCCGCGCCGAGAAGCCCAAGCAGACGTGAGGGGCAGTGCGGCGTTGATCTCGTTCAGATAGGTTAGTGACACTGGACAGGAGATGAAAGGAAGATACAATGGCTGCTCTATGAGTGTGTAC
>JARYMK010000225.1 GCA_029907165.1 Anaerolineae bacterium | reverse complement strand
CGATGGCGCGGCAGGACCGACGGGTGCGGCTCCTGCGAGGCCAACCCCTGCAACCCGGCTGGCACGGCAAGACGTGGGCGTGCCACCAGTTGGCGCAGGCGGCGCGGGGCGAGTGGCTCCTATTCGCCGACGCCGACACCCGCCATCGGCCCAATTCGGTCTCCTCGGCGCTGGCGCTGGCTCGCGCCCGCAACCTGGATTTGTTGAGCCTCATCCCCGACATGGGCCTCAAGGGGTTCTGGGAGCGGGTCATGATGGCGGTGATTCCGCTGGTGTTCGTGGGGTGCGTGCCGCACTTCGTGTTCACGCGGACGCGCACGCCGATTCTGGCGGCGGCCATCGGGCCGTTCATGCTGTTCCGTCGCGAGACCTATGACAGGTTCGGCGGCCACGAGGCGGTGCGCGCCGACATCGTGGAGGACGTGTTCATCGCGCGGCGGGTGAAGCGCGCGGGCGGGCGCATCGCCCTGGCCGACGGCGTGGATACCCTGCGCGTGGACTTCTACAACGGCTTCCGCGAAACGTGGGATGGCCTGAGCAAGAGCACCTTCGCGGCCTTTGACTACTCGCTGGCGGGGATTCTGGCGGCCATCACAGCGTTCGTGGCGCTGTTCCTGGGGCCCTACGCGGTGCTGTATCACGCCTGGCGCGCGGGGTTGACCGACCTCGCGCACTTCTCGCTGCCGTTCACGCAGGTGGTACTGGCGTGGGTGGCCATGTGGTTCATCAACGGGCGGTTCACCATCCCGCGCCGCTACGCCATGCTCGTCGGCCTGACGGTCCTCATGGCGGCCCTGTTCTGCTTCAACTCCATCGGGTCGTCGCTGTTCGGCGCGGGCACGGTTTGGAAAGGCCGGGCCTACCAGTTCAGGCACCGTTCGGGATGAGGCGCGGGGCCGGCCCAGGCCCGCACGGGATGATCTGCTGCACGTAGGGCAACGCCCGGAGCCTTGCGGCCACGTGGGGGACGGCCTGGGGGAGCGTCAGGATGTGCACGTTGGGCCCCGCGTCTATGGTGAAGTAGCACGGCAGCCCCTCGGCCCGCCACTGCCACACCTGGCGGATGAGTTCCACCGTCGCGGGCAGCCAGTAGAGCAGGGGCGGGGCAGAAGTTAACATAATCGCGTGCATGGACAGGGCGTCGGCCTCGGCCAGCACGCCCAACGCGTGGAAGTCGCGCTCCAGGATGGCGCGGCGGACGGCGGGCAGTCGCCCCTCTACCTCTCGGAGCCGCGCCTGAAACAGCGGGCTGGACGCGGCCCGCTCGTGCCCCTTGGCCGATGGCACCGCCTTCGCCTCGGTGCTGACAACCGCCACCAGGTCGCGCACGTCCCAGTGCTCCGGCGGCGCAATCTGCACTGCATACGAGTCCTCGTGCCTCGTCCCGGGCAGCCACTCGGCCCACCCCCCGACGACCGAGCGGCATGCCGACCCGGATCCAAGCCGCGCCAGCGCGCTCAGTTCGCGCTCGGACAGGCGCAGCCCAAGCGCGGCGGCCGCCGCCACAGTGAGCGCAGCGAACCCCGATGCCGACGACGCGATGCCCGCGCCTTCGGGGAAGGTGTTGGCCGTCTCCACGAGGGCAGGGACCCGCACCCCCGCGAATGCGCGCAGGCGGTCCAGGTGGGCCGATACGTGGGCCAGCGCCGCGCCGCCCGTCTCGCGGCCGTTGAGCACGAGCGCGTCGGACTTGAGCGCGGGGTCAAAGCGCACCGTCGTAGTCGTGCGCGCCGCGTCCAGCGTCAGTGAGATGCTGCCGTTGGCGGGTAGGTTCAGCGCCGCATCTCGCGCTCCCCAGTATTTCACGATGGCGATGTTGGAGCCGGCCGTTGCGGTGGCCTTCATGTCATCCCCCTCGCGCGTATTGTACGAGGGTTCCCGCGCGCTGCCAACTGCGACGGGGGAATGCCGACGGAATCCGCCACCGAGGCGCCGAGGCGGGGAGCGCACGGCCTGCCCGCAACCTCTGGCCCCCGTGGCGGTTTTCATGGTAAAATGCGTGCCACGTGCGGACACGTCGGTTCAGGGAGGCGGCGATGGGCACACCGGTCTGGTTCGTGAAACTGTTGCAGCGAGTCTATCCGTCGCGGTTCGGTCTCGCGAAGGCGACGCGCTTCCGCCCCGTCGGACGGCTCACCGACCGCCTGCTGTTCCACGGCGACGACATCGTGTACCTGCCCAAGGACCGCGCCGTCATCACCGTCAACGCGCCGCTGGATTCGCCCGAGAGCATCGTGCTCCCGTCGCAGGTGGTGGATCACTTCATCCGCCAGGCCCGCGTCCACTGGATCATGAACTTCTGCATCTGCCGCGCGTCGGAGAAGTGCAAGGACTACCCCACAGAGTACGGCTGCCTGTTCCTGGGCGAGGCGGCGCTGGGCATCAACCCCAAACTGGGCCGCCGTGTATCGCAGGACGAGGCGCTGGACTACGTGCGCCGCTGCCGCGAGGCGGGCCTGGTGCACCTCATCGGCCGCAACAAACTGGACACCATCTGGCTGAACATCGGCCCAGGGAGCAAACTCCTCACCATCTGCAACTGCTGCCCTTGCTGTTGCCTGTGGCGCATCCTGCCGCACGTTACGCCCGAAATCGGCGGCAAGGTTACGCGAATGCCGGGGGTGCAGGTGGCCGTCTCCGACCGCTGCGTGGGGTGCGGGGCGTGCGCCCAGGGCGTGTGCTTCGTGGACGCCATCCGCATGGTGGACGGGCGCGCGGCCATCGGCGACGGGTGCCGGGGGTGCGGGCGCTGCGTGGAGATGTGCCCCGCCCAGGCCATTGACCTCACCATCACCGACCCGACCTTCGTGGAGCAGACCATCTGCCGCATCGCGCCGCTGGTGGATTTGTCGTAGCGCGGATATGACGCATGTCATAGCGCACCCTGGCTGCCGGTGGTATGCTAATTGTGTACCCACAAGAGGCGTACCTATGGACGAGCGGCAACCGATCACCGAAAAGATGTGCGTGGAAGACATGACGCAAGAGCACCCCGAGACGGCCGTACTGCTGTTGAAGCTGGGCGTTCAGTGCGTCGGGTGCTGGATTTCGCGGTATCACACCGTGGCCGACGTGGCGCACGAGTGGCACCTGGACCTGCCCCGCCTGCTGCGCGAGTTGAACGCACTGGTGGACGAAGAGCGCGAGTAGCCCGGCACGGCACGCTTGCCCTCCCGCGCCGTGTCTTCTCAGCAAGAGGATGCCCTGCAATGGTTGTACGGGCGACGCAGCACAACCCGTACAACTGTCGCGCCATGGGCCAAGAAGCGCCGCACTTCCGAAATCGGCTTGCGCCTTTGCCACAGCAAGACAGAATCCCATGACTGCTCGCCCGCATTGACACCTTCGCGCCGACGCGCTACAATCCCCCCGGCACCCAAGAACGGCATCCCCCGCAAAGGAGGCGACCATGAACGACGACGTGTACGAGCGACTGGCCGACGCCCTGAACCACCTGCCCAACGGTTTCCCCCGCACGGCCACCGGCGTGGAGTTGCGCATCCTGCAGAAGATTTTCTCGCCCGAGGAGGCGGCGCTGGCCTCGCAACTGCGCGGCGAGATGGAGCCGCTGGACTCCATCGCCGAGCGGCTGGGCATGGCCGAGGACCAGGCCCTGGCCGCGCTCAAGGCGATGGCCCGGCGCGGGCTGGTCTGGGGCGACAAGCACGAGGGCAAGCGGCGCTACCGCCTGGCCCCCTTCGTCGTTGGCATCTACGAGTCGCACCTGGAGCAGATGGATCACGAGTTCGCCCACCTGTTTGAGGAGTACATGGCG
>JARYMK010000224.1 GCA_029907165.1 Anaerolineae bacterium | reverse complement strand
AAAGCCGCGCGGTCGCCCAAGGAGATGGCGGGCCAGGTGGACTGGATATTCCTCAGCCTGCCGAACACCCAGGTGGTGGAAAGCGTGCTGTTCGGCCCCGACGGGATTGCGGAGGGTGCCAAGGCTGGGCTTATCGTCGTAGACCTGAGCACCATCGGCTACATGGCGACGCTGGGGTTCGCCGAGCGCATGGCGCAGCAGGGCGTGGTCTTCGTGGACGCGCCGGTATCGGGCATGGAGGCGCGGGCGAAGGACGGCACGCTGACGGTGATGTTCGGCGGCGACGAGGCGGTGTTCCAGACGGTGTACCCGGTCTTCCAGGCCATCGGCAACACGATTATCCACATGGGCAAAATCGGCTGCGGCCAGTTGGCGAAACTCATCAACCAGTTGCTGTTCAACACCGCCTGCGCCGCCATGGCCGAGATTCTGCCGATGGCGGTGAAACTGGGCCTGGACCCGGAGAAGATCGCGCAGGTCATCGTAACCGGCACCGGGCGCAGTTTCGCCGTGGAGTTCTTCACGCCGCGCGTTCTGGAGAACAAATTTGACGAGGGATACCCGCTGAAGCACGCCTACAAGGACATGATCAGCGCGGCGGAGATCAGCGCGCACCAGAAGATTCCACTGCCGATGGTGCAAGCCGCCACGACGACGTACCAGATGGCGCTGGCGCAGGGCCTGGGCGATGAGGACAAGGGCGCGATGATCAAGGTCTTTGAGCGCATCCTGGGTGTGGAATTCCGGAAGAAAAAGGGGTAGCGCATGGCAGAGCACCGAGGCCGACCGGAAGAGATTACGGAAGCCTACTACCGCGGGCTGATGCACGCGGTGGGCTACCGCAAGAAGGACCTGGACAAGCCGCAGATCGCCGTCGTGAACTCGTGGACGGACGTCAACCCGGGCCACCTGCCCCTGAAGGATTTGAGCCAGCGGGTAAAAGAGGGCATCTGGGCAGCGGGCGGCTCGCCAGGGGAGTTCGACGTGCCCGCGCCGTGCGACGGCATGGCCCAGGGGCCGGGCCAGCACTTCATCCTGCCCCAGCGCGACCTCATCGCGGGGTCCATAGAAGCGATGGTGCGCGCTCACGGGTTCCAGGGCATGGTCATGCTGGCCTCGTGCGACAAGATCATCCCCGGCATGGTGATGGCGGCTATCCGCCTGAACATCCCGACCCTGTTCCTGACCGCGGGCGCCATGATGCCCTATCGCATGGGCAACCGCACCGTGGTTACATCGGACCTCAAAGAAGCCATCGGCAAGCGGCGGACCGGCGAAATAGACGACGCCACCTTTGAGGACTGGCAGGAGCATTTCTGCGCGTCGTGCGGCACGTGCTCCATGATGGGCACGGCCAACACCATGGGCTGCTTCCTGGAGGCCACGGGCGTGGCGCCCTTCGGGTCGGCGACCATGCTGACCTTTGACTCGGCGAAGTTGCGCCAGGCGCGGGACGTGGGCGAGCGCATCGTGGCGCTGGTGCGCGAGCGCAGGCCCTTTGGCGAGTTCTTCACGCGCACCAATCTGGAAAACGGCATCAAGTACATCTCCGCGTCGGGCGGGTCCACGAACGCCATTCTGCACACGCTGGCCTTCGCGTCGCTGATGGGCGTGGACCTGGATTTGGCAGCGTTTGACCGGTTGCAAGCATCGGTGCCGGTGGTGGCGAAATTCAAACCCTCGGCGCAGTACAACATGGACGACTATCACATGGCGGGAGGGGTACGCGCATTGCTGGGCGCGATCCGCGACTGGTTGGACCTGAGCGTGCCGATGGCGACGGGCGGGACACTGGGCGACGCCTTGCGGGCAGCGCCGCGCCCCGACGGCATGGTCATTCGGCCTGCGGCAGAGCCCCTCGCGCCCAACGGGTGCTTTGGCATTCTGCGCGGAAACCTGGCCCCTCTGGGGTCGGTGGTCAAGAAGACGGGCGTGGAGCCGAGCATGTTGGTGCACCGCGGCCCCGCGGTCGTCTTTGACTCCGAAGAGGATGTGCGCGAGTTCATGCTGACCAAGGAAGTGCGCCCGGGGTCGGTGCTCGTGGTGCGGTACGAGGGGCCCAAGGGCGGGCCGGGGATGCGGGAGCTGTCCATCCCTGCGGCGATGCTGGTAGGCATGGGCCTGCACACGTCGGTGGCCATGGTTACCGATGGCCGCTTCTCGGGCGCGACGCGCGGCCCGTGCGTGGGGCACGTCTGCCCAGAGGCATGGGATGGCGGCCCGCTGGCCTATGTCCGCGACGGCGACATGATTGAAATCAATGTGCCCGAGAGCCGGCTGAATCTGCTGATTTCGGATGAGGAACTGCGGGACAGGCAGAAGTTGCCACCCGCCCGTCCGGATCATCCGGCTCCCGGCGTGCTAGCCGCGTACCGTGAGCGGGTGCGCGGCGCGGAAACGGGCGCTGTCTGGCTCTAGCGTTCTGGTTGTGCGGTTGGGGTTTGCATGCAATGAGAAGGGAGGTGATAGGATTCCAGGTAGGTTGAACCTTCGTCGGTAACTTGAGCAAGGATTATTCAAGCGAAAGGAAGGTGACAAGGTATGTCTGGAGGCGAGTTCTATCGTGCAAGCAGTGTGCAAGAGGCCCTAGACCTGCTCGCCAAGTACGGGGCAAAGGCCCATGTCCTGGCTGGCGGCACCGACGTCATGGTCAAGGTCAACCGCCGCCAACTTGCCCCCGAAGTCCTCGTATACATCGGCGAGTGTGGCCTCAACTACATCAAGGACCTGGGAGACAAAGTCGTGATCGGGGGCGCGACTCCCTTCGCCGAGATCCTCCGCTCCGATGTCGTGAAGCAGAAACTGCCTCTGTTGGCAGAGGCGGTGAAGCACATCGGAACCCCCGCCATCCGCAACGTGGGCACCATCGGCGGCAACCTCGTAACCGCTTCGCCCGCGGCCGACTCCTCCGTGCCACTCCTGGCGCTGGGCGCTTCGGTGAAACTGGCATCCAAGTCGGGCGAGCGCGTCGTGCCATTGGAGACGTTCTTCAAGGGCCCGGGCGAGACCGTGCGGAAACCGGACGAGTTGCTGGTGGAGGTGATCGTCCCCGTGCCCGACAAGGACGTGAAGTTCGCGTACCACAAGATCGGGCGCCGGAAAGCCGGCACGCTGTCGGTGGTTGCGGGGGCCGTCATCTTCAAGGCGGAAGGCGGAATGCCGCGCGGCACGGCCATCGCGCGCGACCAGGCCTGCTACTTTGAGAAATGCTCGCAGGCGCGCGTCGTGCTCAACGCGGTTGCGCCCACGCCGCTTGTAGCCAAGAAGGCGTCGGCGCTGCTGGAAGGGAGCGCGTTGGATGCCGAACTGATCGCCAAGGTCGCCAAGACCGCCGCCGAGGAGACCTCGCCCATTGACGACGTGCGTGCCTCCGCGTGGTACCGGCGTCAGGCCAGCGAGGGGCTTGTCAAGAGCCTCCTTGAGCGGATTGTAGCGTAGAAAGGGGTGGCTTCCATGTACACATTGGAATTGAAGGTCAACGGTCGGGCTTACAAGGTAGAGGTGAAGGCCACGACAACCCTGCTGCAAGTGCTGCGGGAGAAGTTAGGCATCACCGGCCCGAAGGTCGGCTGCGAGACAGGCGATTGCGGCGCGTGCTCGGTGCTGGTCAACGGCAAACTCGTCAAGGCATGCATCACCAACGCGCTGACCGTGCACGGCAAGGAAGTGCTGACGGTTGAGGGGCTTGGACGGCCTGGGGCGTTCCACCCCCTGCAGTTGGCCTTCCACGAGCACTACGCGGCCCAGTGCGGCTTCTGCACGCCGGGCATGCTCATGGCGGCGAAGGCGCTGCTGGACGAGAACCCGAAGCCGACCCGCGATGAGGTGAAAGAGGCCCTAT
>JARYMK010000223.1 GCA_029907165.1 Anaerolineae bacterium | reverse complement strand
GATACCCTCGCGCAGGTTCTCCAAATCCGTCAGGTGGCGCACCCACAACCTGTCCACCGTCTGGAGCAGGAGCAACCGCTCCAACTGGCGCATCATGTCGGAGCCCAGGTCGCGCTCTTTCTCATCGTAGGCCCGCTCGGCTAGTTCGTACAGTTGCTCGCGAATCTCATCGGGCTTCAGTTTGGCCCACGAGTGTCCCGTCAGGGTGGCGGGCAGGGGCAGGAACGCCCGCACGGACGCATTCAGCCCGTCCATGTCCCAGTCCTCGCGGTAGCGCCCCGACGTGTAGGCGTCCACCAGGCTGTCAATCTCCTCGCGCAGCATCCGCAGAATCTGGGGGCGCAGATTGGCCTGGCGCAGAATCTGGCGGCGCTGGCGGTAGATGACCTCGCGCTGGTGGTTCACCACGTCGTCGTATTCCAGCACGTGCTTGCGGATGTCAAAGTTGTAGCCTTCCACCCGCGTCTGGGCGCTTTCTATCGCCCTGCTCACGAGGCCGGCTTCAATGGGCACGTCTTCCTCTACGCCCAGGCGCTCCATGATGCCGGAGATGCTCTCGCCGCCGAAGCGACGCATCAGGTCGTCTTCCAGCGAGAGGTAGAACCGCGAGGAGCCTGGGTCGCCCTGGCGGCCGGCGCGGCCTCGCAACTGGTTGTCAATGCGGCGGGCTTCGTGGCGCTCGGTGCCCAGGATGTGCAACCCGCCCAGGGCGATCACCTTCTCACGGTCGCGCTCGCACTGCGCCTTGACCTCGGCCAGCGTCTTCTGCCACAGTTCGGGGTCAATCTGCACCAGATCGTGCCCGGCCTCGCGCAGTTTCTTGCGGGCCAGTCCCTCAGGGTTGCCGCCCAGCAGGATGTCCACGCCGCGCCCGGCCATGTTGGTGGCGATGGTTACCGTCCCCGGCCGCCCCGCTTGCGTGATGATTTCCGCCTCGCGCTCGTGCTGCTTGGCGTTGAGCACCTGGTGGGGGATGCCCTTGCGCTTGAGCAGGCCCGAGAGGTGCTCCGACTTCTCAATGGACGTGGTGCCCACGAGCACGGGCCGCCCCATGTTGTACAGTTCTTCAATTTCCTCCACCACCGCCCGATACTTGGCCTTCTCGTTCTTGAAGACTAGGTCGGGGTAGTCCACGCGGATCATGGGCTTGTTGGTGGGAATCACGACCACATCCAGGCCGTAGATTTTGTTGAACTCCTCGGCCTCGGTGGCGGCGGTGCCGGTCATGCCTGCTAGTTTGCGGTACAGGCGGAAGTAATTCTGGAACGTGATGGTGGCGAGGGTCAGGGTCTCCTTTTGAATCTGGACGCCTTCCTTCGCCTCAATGGCCTGGTGCAACCCTTCGGAATAGCGCCGCCCGTACATCAGCCGCCCCGTGAACTCGTCCACGATGATGACCTCGCCATCCTTGACGATGTAATCGCGGTCGCGCTGGTAGAGCACATGGGCGCGCAGGGCGTTGTCCAGGTAGGGCGTCAGGTGCGAGTGCTCGGGCGCGTACAGGTTGTCAATCCCCAGCATCCGCTCCACGTGCGCGATGCCCTCTTCCGTGAGCGTTACGATGCGCAGTTTCTCGTCCACGGTGTAGTCCACATCGCGCTGGAGTCGGGGAATCAGCCGGTTGAAGGTAACGTAGTGCTTGGACGATTCCTCGGACTGGCCCGAAATGATGAGCGGAGTTCGGGCCTCGTCAATTAGGATGTTGTCCACCTCGTCCACGATGGCGTAGTGCAGCCCCCGCTGGACGCACTGGGACAGGTCCCACACCATGTTGTCGCGCAGGTAGTCAAACCCGAACTCGTTGTTCGTGCCGTAGGTGATGTCGGCGGCGTAGGCTTCGCGCCGGGCGCAGGGACGGAGATGCTGATACCGATCGTCGGTCGCCACGTAGTCCGGGTCGTACAGGAACGACGATTCGTGCTGGATGACGCCGACGGACAGGCCCAGCAGGTGGTAGATGGGGCCCATCCACTGCGTGTCGCGTTTGGCCAGGTAGTCGTTGACGGTTACCAGGTGCGCGCCATGGCCTGCCAGGGCGTTGAGGTACAGGGGCAGCGTGGCGACCAGCGTCTTGCCTTCGCCGGTCTTCATCTCGGCGACCTTGCCCTCGTGTAGGACGACACCGCCGATGAGTTGCACGTCAAAGTGGCGCATGCCGGTGGTGCGCTTGGAGGCTTCGCGCACGGCCGCGAATGCATACGGGAGAAACTCGGCCAGCAGTTCCTCTTCCCGCGCCCGGAGTTCTTTGGCGAGGGATTCCATCCGCAGGCGCGCCTGCTCGGCCTCGGAGGCGTCCGTCTCGTTCTCAAAGGCTTCCTGGGCTTCCTGCAGGCGGTCGCGCAGGTCTGCCGTTTCTTCCGTGATACGCTGGCGAAACTGCTCGGTCAGGGCGCGCAGTTCCGCGTCCGACTTGGCCTCAAACTCCGGTTCAAGCGCGTTGATCCGTTCCACAATGGGCCGGATGCGCTTCAGTTCTCTTTCATTCGGATCCCCGATGATCTTGCCGACTAAACCCTTTAGCATAACGCTCCAATGGTGAATCCCGCGGATTCGGTACAGTGCCATTATACCACAAGTGCAACAGGGGGCGAAAGAAAGCGTTGCCGCCTGTGGATTCCAACGCTTGCAGGTAACTGTCGTTACGAGAACACGGAGCGTACGGAAGCGATCCCGAATGGGAGAGAAACCGCGAATCACATGAAGGAAATCGCCCATTCGTGCGGATTCACGTCCATTCGCGGCTACCGCCCGAGATTGCGCCGCTTCGCTCGCAATGACCCAACCGAGTCAGAAGCCGTTGCCGCGCGTGGCCTTTGGCGCAGGGATGCCACCCGCCATCTACTTCTTCATCAACAACGGCAGGTAGATGAACAAGTCGCGGGCGGAGCACTGGCCAATGACGATGTCGGCTTCGGAAGTCTTGCCTAAGCCCGGGAAGAATCGGCTGCCGCCAAAACTCCCGTTTGCCTCCGCGTCAAGGTATTCCAACCTGAACCCAACAATGTCGGTCGGATGGAGGCAGAAGTCCAGGGAGTCGCCGCTGCACAGCGGATGCCGCAACTCAAAATGGTTCAGGTCGCCCACCCTGCGGGCGGCTCCAATGCCGTCCGCGGTGCCGCCGCCCAGCACGTCCGATTGGGCGGCCGAGGGTAGGGCGTACAAGTACCAATCGCCGAACTGGGGGGAGCCCGCGTTGATGCTGAGGACATTGTCTCCCAGCGCGAACAGGGAGCCGCTGTGGTCGTTGTCAAAGTCAATGCGAAAGCCATCCCCTAGCGGGAGGTATTCACCTTTGGAGGTGAACTCGTCGTCGTTGATGGTGATGCCCAGGTACAGGTAATACCTGCTGTTCATCACGTACAGCGTGGCGGTAAGCGGGGCTGCGACGCCTGCACTGTACATCACGAACGTCTGCGAGGAGGCGCTGCTCCATTCGTCGGCGTTGACCACGCCGTCAATGGTCGCTGCGCCACAGGCGGGACCGAATACGTGGCCGGAATGGGCGGATACGGGGATGGGCGGGGATCTCAGGCTTGAAACGACAACCGTGAGGGCTGTGGAAGCGAGGACAATCGCGATGAGCGCCCAGACCGCTGTACTACTCCGGGTCGGACTGTCCATGATCTTATCCTCCTAGGATCTTGATACTCCTTCAGATTGGCCGGCTGCACCTCCTGCTTCAACGTAGGCTAGGCGGACCGCGGACTTCACGGCAGCGGCTGTGGCCGCCGCGGTCCTTTCCGCTTCCATTGTACCACGCCTTCGTCCTCGGCGTCAATGGTCTGTACTCGTTCAGTACCTTAGTGAACCAATGGTGCTAGTTTGACAGAGTCATGGGGCTTCTCCAAACTGTGGTTGAG
>JARYMK010000222.1 GCA_029907165.1 Anaerolineae bacterium | reverse complement strand
CGCCTGTCCGCGTCGCACCACGGTACCAACTGGGCAAAAGGACGGTAACCTAGGGAGATCGGTACCCGGATTCCCAGGCTTCTCACCCGATCGGCCAAGTCTTCCTCGCGCTCGGAAAGCCACAGCAGACGGATGCGCGCCGCGCGGTCCCGAATGTCCCTCGCGATGTTTCCGATTTCGTCAAGGTTCTCCAAGAAGTACACACGGCGGCCAAACGACTCCACCACAGTGTGCCAGGAGAAGTCACTGACTTGCTGTTCGGAAGTGTCATTGATCTCGGCCAGCAGCAAGTAGTTCGCACGGGCCACCTGCATACCAAGTTCTTCTAGAGACTTGCACAGAGAGCAACCCGATCCCGCAGCCTTATCTGGCGTCTCCTCTCCGCAGACCTCACAGAAGCCGATCTCGCCCCCCAGCCCCATGCCGCTCCCAATAAGCCTGGCTAGGTCTCTGGCGTCCAGCCCTCCGAGCAGAAACTCCTTCTGCCGGCGAATCTTCTGATGAAGCCGATCCCAGGCCTCGTGGAACCGTTCCTTCGCGAACTCCCTGCTGGTGATTGGCATGAACGCCAGCGCGAGGCCCAGAGCACCGCCATGCGCCTTCACGAGTTTCTCGGCGATCTCCCTTTGAATAGCCCTTAGTCTCTGATCAGAGGCGACGCCTTGCCAAGTGGTCTGAACCAGCAAGTAGAAGGTCCCACCCCCGACGTACAGGAGATTCGTCAGCGGGAGCCCTAGTCTATCCAAGACGTACTCCGCTACAACTTCGCTGAGCAACTGCAGGTAGACCGAACGCCCACGCAAGGACTTGGCAGCATTTTCTGAAGCGATCGTGTAAAGGAATCGTTGTAGTCCCGTGAGGTCACCGCCAACCAGCACTGCCACAGGCTCGTCCAGTATGTCGCCGTCGGAAACGAGAAGCGCCTCACGGAGACGGTTTATCCAGTCCGCATCGCGGTCATCGGCGGTCAGGCACGCTGCGATAGCCGCCGTAGTGCGGGCATGGTCAAACAGGCTCACATCCGGCACTTGGCCGTAGTATGCAGAGGGCACGCACCATGCATACTCCTGCAGGAGAAAGTATGCGGTCTCGGTGAATGCGCGCAGGTCCATCTTGTGAACGCCATCCGAGCAAAGCACCGAACTGGCATGTTCAAACTGCTCCCATAAGGCCCGGTACGCCCGATTTGGCACTCCTTGGCCTTCGGTCAGCAGCTCAGGGAAAATGGCCTCGCTGCAACCTGACAAGGGCTCAAGCCGGAAGTACCAAGGGGCATCGTACCCTGCGAGGCGACTCAGGGGTGAACGCAACCTCGCCTCGCCCGCCTCTGTGCTTGCTTCGCGTTCCTCACTGGATAGCCAGTCTGCCACCTGCACCAGGCACGCTTGCCGATAGGCCTCGTCGCTGATGAGGCGCGCGCTTGCTGGACGATGATGGTATCGTACCCCGGCCAGTTGTGCCTGCCACTGTCTGGGCACATGCCTGCCCAAAAAGCCGTCACTGGCGAGGGCATGCCGATAGCCTATGTCGCGCTCCGCTTCCTGGTTCCAGAGTTCATGCGTGCCCTCACCCGACCGTTGGGCAAACTTGCCGATGTCATGCCACAAACCGGCTAGTGCATCTAGCAGAATGCGTTCTGTCTCCAAAGCACACCCTCCTTGAACCTGCAGTCTGTAGCAGTGGCCCTTCACGACTGGCGGCGACAGGGGATACCGAGGTCAGACGCGAGTCCGATAGCCGCCTTGACTTCTCACACTACTGGCGGACACTTCCAGCAGGAAACTACCGCCCCCGCAGTAGATGACCTCGTAGTTGAAGCGGCGCTGAAGACCGGTGCGGATTTCCTCCTCGCACTTCAGGAGCAGGTCGCTACCGCCGCGGATTTGGGGAAGGGAGGAGGTCTCAAACACGAAGTCCTTGATGGCGTCCACGTCGCCAGCCAGGAGAAGGTGTTGGGTCATGGGCTGCCTCCTTTGAGCAACATTCGTTACATTATACCACAGGTTGCCAGTTTGGGGCACACTCGCGGGTTCGGTCAGGGTGCAAAGCACCACTTGAACGGGGGTTACCTCCCCTTCGCGGGCCAGCGCGTCGCCATGCGCGTGGGCACGAGCACGTGGTACTTCCTGCTCACGGACCACTTGGGTTCCACCGCCAGGACTGCCACCAGCAGCGGTACGTTGTACGGTGAACTGCGTTACCGGGCTTGGGGTGAGAACCGATACAGCTGGGGTACCACGCCGACGACGTATCATTTCACCGGCCAGCGGGAAGAGAGTACAATTGGACTGTACTTCTACAACGCGCGGTGGTATGATCCAGCGCTGGGGCGGTTCGCCCAGGCAGATACGATTGTGCCGGGGCCGGGGAATCCGCAAGCGCTGAACCGGTATGCGTACGTTTACAACAACCCGATGAAGTATACGGATCCCAGTGGACACTACATCTTTGAAGAAGACCCTGATGACCCTGTGCTGCACAGTAAGTACATCCGTTCTAAAATGTGCCGCCCAACTCGTTCTGTGATACAATCACAACCTACACACCACATCCGGAAAGGCAGGCCATGCGCTTCTCACTCAGCACACTCGCTCGGAAACGTTTGCGACTCCCGTGTCAACCTCTGCTCCGCCTGCTGCGCAACTGGACAGCTGTGCTCCTCAAGAAGCGCAGCCACTCTACAGAAAGCGACCGTTGCTTCAGAGGTGATCGCGGAACCGATGGGGGTTCGATTCTGCGGCTCACTACATGCTCGGAGATGCACCACTGAACCGAAAGGGTGATTCTTACGTTAATATGCACTGTGCAGAAACCATAAAACCGCGAGCTTGCTCGCGGTTTTGTGTGTAGACTGCAGTATGGTTGAGGCGGAAGCGACGGGATTCGAACCCGCGATCTCCTGCTTGACAGGCAGGTATGCTAGGCCGCTGCACCACGCCTCCGCTTGATGTTGCGCCGACATCCTAGCATAAAACCGCTCCTTTGTCAAAAATCGCCCGCCCCGCGCAACCCCACGCCTAGAATACCCCAAACCACATCGCCACGCCCATCACCACGAACAGCGCAGCCGCTACCTTGTTCAACACCGCCGCCGGCACGAATTGCGAGATCAACTGCCCTGCGAACGCCCCGATCAGCGTTACCACCACCAGCGCCAGCGCCGCCCCCAGAAATACCGTCCACGGCTTCCCCGTCTTGCACGTCATGGAGATCACCGCCAACTGCGTTTTGTCCCCCAGTTCCGCCAGCAGCAGCAGCCCGAAAGTCCCCACGAATACCTTCCAGTCCATCGTCGTCTCCTGTTATGTAAAGTCAACAAAAAGACCCTTGCCGCGCGGCAAAGGTCTCGCTCGTTGGCCCAGGCCAACCGGCGGGACCAGGCTCATGGCCGGTATGTTGATCCCGCCGCAAAGGAAACTACTCCCCTTTGACGCTCACATTATGCCATCCGCCGCGTGCCCCGTCAAATCCATGGCCGGCCCCGCAGCCTCCCGTGTACTACCATCTAAAATGTTACTGTGGCAAGATGGTACTATCAAATGATAATGTTACCGGAGGGTACCATGGCCACAGGGAAAAAGATGAGTGTTCAAGACCGACGCAAGTTTCTACTGATACAACAGGAGCGTTACCTCTGGGCTAGCCGTTCGGCCAAGTCCGCGATGCTGGATGCCATGGAAGCCGATACCCACTTGCACCGCAAGCATCTGATCAGGCTCATGAACTCCGACGACATCCGACCCCGCAAGCGCAACCGTGAGCGCAGCCGCACCTACGGGCCAGAAGTGGAGCACGTGGTACGTTTGGTGGCCGACGCCCTGGACTGGCCTGGGGCCGAACGCGTGCAACCGGTTCTGGCGGACATGGCACAGCACTTGGCGCGTTTCGGCCACCTGGCCTTGACTGAGCCC
>JARYMK010000221.1 GCA_029907165.1 Anaerolineae bacterium | reverse complement strand
GTCCCCTCGCCCACTGGGAGAGGGCTAGGGTGAGGGTTCGTCCGCGCGGGGCTAAACCCCCGCGCTGAACGGGCGAAGCCCCGTTGGGGCTGGCAGCCCGCAGGGCTTTGTCCCTTCAGCCCGATGCTTCAGCATCGGGCGGTGGGGCGGGCGTGCGCGTTCCCTCCCCCCTGGGTTCAGGGGCGGACAGGATAGAGGATTTTTTCGCAAGGAATTAAGTTTGTGGCATGATATCTCCGATCACAACCCTAGCAAGGAGGAAGGGAGATACCATGCCACCAATCCCAGTATACAGCAAGATTCGTGGTTTGATCAAAGAGCACCTCGACTCGCGAGTTTCGGACACCACCCTGGATCGGATCGCCTTGTTGGTTCTGGGGATCATCGGGGCAGCTCACGCATCGCCAGCATGTATCGCCAAGGCGGTGCGAAAGATGGGGCTCAGCGGAGCGAAGGCGGAGAGCATAGAGCGGCGCATCCGCCGGACGGAGAATGACCCAGAGGTAGCGGCGCCGTTGTGCTTCCACCCGATGGCGCGAACCTTCCTGCTGTGGGGACGGCCGAAGGTTCTCAAACTCCTCATTGATCCGACGAGCAAGTCTGACCAGATTTGCATGGTGTGCGTATCGGTTTGGTATCGGGGGAGGGCCTTACCTTTGGCATGGATGGTATGGCCTGCCAACGTTCCATTGGAGGGGGAGGGGTTCTGGGAACGGATCGCTCTGTTGCTGGATGAGGTGGCCAAGATTCTGCCCCAGGGCGTGGAGGTGATCTGGTTGGCAGACCGGGCCTTTGGCACACCGAGTTTCACCGACCTGGTCACGGCCCGCGGTTGGCACTATGTGGTGCGTGTACAGGGACACACTGTGAGCCAGGACTGCCGGGGAGTCCATCGGCGTGTGAAGGACCTGGTTCAAGAGCGTGGGAAACGAGCGCGGATGAGGGGCCGGGTGTTCAAGAAGCGAGGATGGCGAGAGGCCAGTGTGGTGGTGTACTGGGGGGCGAGGCGCGAGGAGCCGCTCTGTTTGGTCAGTGACCTGTCGCCGAAATGGACACTGATCGCGCTGTATCAGCGCCGATATGAGATCGAGGCGACCTTTCGGGACTACAAGACAAGGGGGTGGCAGTGGGAAGACACCCAGGTGAGAGACTTGGAACACGTGGAGCGGTTGTTGGTGGGGATGGCGCTTGCTACCTGGGTAACGCTGATGGTGGGGACGTACGTATCGGGGGAGTTGCTCAGAAGGCGCCCAACGGGGCGTAGGCGAACCCGGCCCTGGGAAGGGAAATATAGTCTGTTCACCCTGGGGCTGGAACGCCTACGCGAATGGTTATGGAGCTGGACGATCCCCGCCGACTTCTGTTGGTACCTGGCCGGCTGGGATGCGCCCAACTGGCAAGTGCAAATCTGCGCGCATCATTTGCACGCCTTCATATTTGGAAGGTGCGCATGCCGCCCAGAGTTTGAAAATCTTCACTCGGATTTCAATGCTGTCCGCCCCTGAAGCCCCTTGGGAGAGGGCCGGGGTGAGGGAAGAACAAACTCAAGGAGGTCATCCCCATGCGTGTGCTCATTACGGGAGGGACAGGACTCATTGGGTTGGCACTGGCGGCCGAACTGGCCCAGGCCGGCCACGAGGTCATCGTGCTGACCCGCAACCCGGCCAAGGCGCAGGGCCTGCCTGCGGGCGTCCGCGCCGAACGCTGGGATGGGCGAACGGCCCAGGGCTGGGGGCATCTCGCCGACGGCGCAGGCGCCATCGTGAACCTGGCGGGGGCCAGCATCGCCGGCGAGGGGTTCCTGCCCAGCCGCTGGACCCCAGAGCGCAAGCGGCTCATTCTACAAAGCCGCCTGGACGCGGGCCGGGCCGTGGTGGAGGCCGTGCAAGCCGCCGCGCACAAGCCCGGCGTCGTCATCCAGTCGTCGGGCATCGGCATCTACGGGTTCGCGGGCGACCGGGTGCTGGACGAGAACGCGCCCGCCGGCACCGACTGGTTGGCGCAGGTTGCCGTCCAGTGGGAAGCGGCGACCGCGCCGGTGGAGGCCATGGGCGTGCGCCGGGCCATCATCCGCACCGCCGTGGTGTTCAGCCGCACGGGCGGGGTGCTGCCGCTCATGTTGTTGCCCTTCCGCCTGTTCGTAGGCGGCCCTATCGGCGGCGGCAAGCAGTATGTCCCCTGGATTCACATCGCCGACGAGGTGGGTGCCATCCGCTTCCTCATTGAACATCCCGAAGCGCGCGGGCCGTTCAACCTGGTCGCGCCCGATGTGATGACCAACGCCGAGGTGAGCCGCGTCATCGCACGGGTGTTGCGGCGGCCATCGTGGCTGCCGCTGCCGGCGTTCGTCATGCGCCTGCTGTTCGGCGAGGTCGCCACGCTCCTGCTGGAGGGCCAGCGCGCTGCGCCCAAGCGGTTGCAGGAGTTGGGATACGCCTTCATCTTCCCCGCGCTGGAGGGGGCGCTCCGGGATTTGACGCGGTGAGGTACCGACACGTCTTCCGCGTAGAAGCGCCGCTGCCCGCGGTGGTGGCGTTGCATACGCAGCCGTCCACGCTGAAGTCGCTGACGCCGCTACCCATTCGGTTCCATTCGGCGCCCGAGCCCGTGCGCGAAGGGGACGAGGTCGCGATGACCGTCTGGCTGGGCCCCATCCCGGCCCGGTGGACGCTGCGCGTTGAAACAATGGGGCCTTTCGGGTTCGTGGACCGGCAGATCAGCGGACCGTTCCGCCGCTGGACGCACCGGCACACCTTCATGGCAGCCGGCGTAGCAGCAACAGACATCGTGGACGAGATTGAACTCGCGCTTCGCCCGCACGTGCTCTGGGCACCTCTGGGCCTTCTCATGTTCCTCGGCCTGCCGCTGCTCTTCGCCTTCCGGGCGTGGAAAACCCGCATCCTGCTGCGAGGTGGGGCATGAGCCGTGTGGTCGTAGTGGGCGGGGGAGTTGGCGGATTGTCCGCGGCGGCCCTTCTCGCACGGGCGGGGCTGGACGTAACCGTGCTGGAAGCACACGCCGACGCGGGCGGATGCGCCAGCACCTTTGCGCGCGACGGCTATCGGTTTGACGCGGGCGCGACGCTGCCCGTGGGGTTCTACCCAGGCAGCCCGATGGACATCCTGGCGCGCGCCCTGGGAATAGACTGGCCCATCCGCTACGACCCCCGCGTGATGACGGTCCACCTGCCCGATGGCGCGTCCATCACGCGGCGGAGCGATGATGCCCGTTGGGACGAGCAGCGGGCCGCGTTCGGGGCTGCAGGCGAGCGGTTCTGGCGCTGGCAGGAGCAGACGGCGGACGCCCTGTGGGACTTCGCCCTGCGACTGCCTCCCTGGCCGCCGCAATCCGCGCGGGACGTAGGGTCGTTCGTCGGCATGGGCGCAGATTGGCTGAAGGACGACTGGCGCGGGCGCATGAATCCCGCGCTGGCTCTGGACGCAGTCCGCACAGTGGCGGCGCACCTGCGCGGCGCGGGCGAGCGGCTGCGGCTGTTTGTGGACGCGCAGTTGATGATCTCGGCGCAAACCACCAGCGCGCACGCGGTGGCACTGTACGGCGCGGCGGCGCTGGACCTCCCGCGTCGCGGCCCGGGCCACCTTCCCGGCGGCATGGGCGCGGCCGCACGGGCGGTGTCGGATGCCGTGGCGCGGTTCGGAGGGCGCGTGCTGTACCGCCAGGAAGCCGCACGCGTGGTCCTGCAGGGCGGCCGCCCGATTGGGGTGGACACGCGCGATGGCGAGCGTTTCGCCGCTGACACTGTGCTGCTGAACACGACGCCAGGGGACGCCGCGGTTCTGCTGGGCCAGGAAGCGACTCCTCGCTACCCTGCCGACGGCTGGGGGGCGTTCATGGTGTACGTGGGGGTGGATGCGAGCGTCGTGCCCGAAGATGCCGTTCTGCACCATCAGGTTGTGGCGGGCGAGCCGC
>JARYMK010000220.1 GCA_029907165.1 Anaerolineae bacterium | reverse complement strand
CGCGCAGGGTCAGCGTGCCACCCAGGAGCGCAAGTTGCTCGGCGATGGCAGCCAGGCAGCCGGCTCCCGTGTCGCCCCTGGTGCAGCGACGCTCGGCAAGAGGTTTGCCGTTGTCCTCCAGGGTCAGCGACAGGGCCTCCGCATCCGCCGAAACCGTCAGCGCAATCTGCGTTGCCTCGCCATGGAACCGCGCGTGTCGGATGCCTTGCGTCGCGGCGTGAAACGCGGCCTCGGCCACCTGAATTGGGGCGTCGCCGATGGGACCGCTGTGGTCAAACCGGATATGGACGCTCTCTTCGGGCAGTTGCTGGATGTATGCAGTCAGGGCGCTCACCAGTCCTTCGCTCTCCAGCACAGTCGGGCGCAACTCAAACAGGAGCAGGCGCGCCTCGCGTGTGGCCTCGCGGGTTAGGGACTTGAGGGACTTGATCTCCGCGGCGAGGGCATCGGGCTGGACGGCAAGCAGATGCTCCAGGTGGTCCAACCCCATGGCGACGGCGGCTAACATTTGGATCGGGCCCTGATGCAGCGTGCCAGCGATTTCTGTGCGGATGGAGCGGGGCAGCGTCACCACCTGTTCCCGTGCCGCCCCCATGGTCTCGCGCAGCCACGCGGTCTCCAGAATCGCCGAGACGCACGCGGCCACGCCCGCGATGAGGCTGGCATCTGCAGGGCGGAACCCCGCGGCGTCCGTGCGGTTGAAGACGGCCAGCACGCCGCGCCCGCCTCCGGGCGTACGAATCGGCACGGCCACCAGCGACCGAAGTGCGTCCACCAGTGCGCCTTCTACGTCCGGCGCGTAGCGCGCATCCTTGCCCGGCTCGTTACACAGGACAGGCTCCCCAGTAACGCACACGTGGTGCAGGATTCCAGCGGGTTTGAGGCGAGCGCCCGTCCAGTCCAGCGCTTCGTTGGGGATGTAAGCCCCCAGGCAGCGCAGGGCGTTCTCCTCATCGTCCAGCGCGGCGAGCAGGCTGCCCTGCGCGCCGAACAGTTCGGCCAGGACCTGGAGCGCCGAGCGAAGGGCCGTGCGCGCGTCCGTCGCCGCCGTCCATGCCTGGCTCTGGCGAAGGATTGCGCCCAGAGCGGTTACCTGGCGGGCGATGGCTTCCCGTCCCTGCGCCAGGCACAGCAGCCCACCGAGCCAGGGGGACGTGTCCCGCAGCGTTTGGGCGGCTTCTGCTTCACTGCCCGGTGCGACACACACCGCCAGCAGCCCCACCGCCTGATTGCCCGCAACGAGCGGGGCCGCGCACAGAAGCCAGTCCCCGCCCCGCGCCACGCTGATGGGCAGGGGGCCTTCGGGCAGCGCGGTCGCGCCTCTCCGTGCCTGTTCGGCAAGCGCCCGCTCCCAGGAATCCAGCTTCGGGAGAGCGTCCTGGGGCCATGTGCCCGCCCGCGCGCGCGTTCCGCCGTCTCCTCCCAGGCAAGCCAGCGACACCGCCTGCGCCTCCGTATGGGCGAGCACAGATTGGGCTACCGCGCCAAGGGCCGTGCGGAAATCCTTGGTCGTCAGATGCGCGACGATGTCGGCGATGGGCGGATTGGTGGTCGCAGATGCGGGACTCATAGGGTGATGTCCAGAAGCGTCTCGGCGATTTCGCGAAGAGTGTCGGCGGAAAGGACACTGATCTGCTTGGCAATTTTCAGGTATAGCGCGTTGGACGGCTTGAGGACGAACTCGCGCAGGTCGGGCGGGAGTTCGTCCAGACGGTGCATATCGCGCATGCGGCGTTCTTCTTCGCTGGGCGCGAACAGGTCTTCGTCAAAGAACTGAACGATGGGCACGCCACACGCCTCGGCGGCGAGTTCCAATTGGGCAACCGAGAGTTCTGCCTCCCCTGCCTCGCAAGCCTCCAGAAACTGCGGCGTTACGCCGATGGCTTGTGCCACATCCTCCAGCGAGCGCGCCGCGATGAGGCGGGACTGGCGCAGCAGGACGCCCACCATCTTGCGGCGGATTTGCATGACCGGTTGGACCGGTTCCTCAACCTCCCGCCGCTGGGGCAGCGCGTGTTCGTTCCAGAAGAACGAGATGGGCACGCCGCTCAGGTGCGCCCACACCTCCAACTCGGACAGAGTGATGGGCTTCTCGCCGCTCTCCCATCGGCGGATGTCCTCCTCGCTGCGGCCGAACACCTTCGCGTACTCGTCCGGGAGCCTGCCGGCGCGCAAGCGGGCGTGTTTCAGGAGCGCCCCCAGTATCTTGTTCCGAATGGCGAGTGCTGGAGCGGCTTGCATAGCCCCCTCCCGTTTCGCAAGATTCATCTACCCTGCAGCCCGTGCACATTATAACACAATCCCTGTGCGATTTCAACACAAACGCATGCCTGACGGTAGCGCATACACGACCGAGGGGCTTTGGCCGCTGCGCAACTTGACAGGCTTCCCATACGGTAGTAGATTGAATCAGGGCCGCGCAGCATGGGGCCCTGATTTTGTCTCTGCGTCATGGGGCGGCTTTCCGTAGCCGCCGCAGCAGGTACGGAAACCTGCCCTTACCACCGCAGAGAACACAGAGGGCGCAGAGAATTCAAGATAAATCTCTGTGATCTCCGCGTGCTCGGCAGTGAATCAATAGGGCGGCTTTCCATATCTGCCGCAGCAGGGCCGATGAGTGATGAAGGTACATTTGGCGTCGCTTGGCTGCAAACTGAATCAGAGCGAGATGGAATCGCTGCAGGCACAACTGGAAGCGGCAGGGTGGGAGTTGTCGCCCGCGCACGAAGCCGATGTGATCGTGCTGAACACGTGCGCGGTTACCGCCGAGGCGGCCCGCAAGTCCCGTCAGGCCCTGCGCCGCCTCCGGGCCGAGGCCCCCGGGGCGCACCTGGTGGCCACCGGCTGCTACGCCGAACTGTGGCCGCAGGAGGTGGAGGCCGCCGCTCGCCCCGATTCGGTCGTCGGCAACCGCGACAAGGCGCGCCTGGCCGACCTGTTGCACGCACAATTTCCGGGCGTGGCTGCAACCGTGCGCAAGCGGCGCGCCGCACCCGCCTGGCCCCGCACCCGCGCCTTCGTCAAGATACAGGACGGGTGCGATAACGCCTGCGCCTACTGCGTGGTACACATCGCGCGAGGGCCGTCGCGGTCGCTGCCGGCGGACGGCGTCGTCGCACAAGTGCGGGAGGCCGCCGAGGCGGGCCGCAAGGAAGTGGTGCTGACGGGCGTGAACATCGGCGCATACGGTCTGGACACGGGCGGGCCTGACCTGGGCGATCTCATCGGGCGCATCCTGGCCGAGACGGCCGTGCCGCGCATCCGCCTGTCATCGGTGGAGCCGTGGAGTTTCCGGGAGGAGTGGCTGGCACTCTGGGCCGATCCGCGCCTGTGCCCGCACTTTCACCTGCCGCTGCAAAGCGGCAGCGACGCCGTACTCCGGCGCATGAATCGGCCGTGCTCGGCAGGCGACTTCCTGCGCCTTGTGGAGACCATACGCCATTCGCTGCCCGACGCTGCCATCACGACGGACATCATTGTGGGGTTCCCGGGCGAGACGGAGGCGGATCATCGGGCCACGCTGGCCCTGGCGGAACGCGCAGGGTTCGCGCGAGCCCACGTGTTCCCGTTCTCGCCGCGCCCAGGGACGCCCGCCGCGTCCATGTCCGACGCTGTGCCCCGCGACGAGGTGCTGCGAAGGGCTGCCGAACTGCGGGCGCTGGGGGCAAGGCTCGCCGCTGTCTACGCACAGCGGTTCGTGGGCCGCACGATGGACGTGCTGTGGGAGCAATCGCCTCGCGGGGGCATCTGGACGGGGCTGACGGTCAATTACCTGCGCGTACGCGCCCAGGGGGATGGCCTGGGCAACCGCATCCTGCCTGCGCGGCTGGTTGGCATGGAGCGAGGGGGGATTGTGGGGGTCGTCGTGAGCTCGTTCAGATAGGTTAGTGACACTGGACAGGAGATGAAAGGAAGATACGATGGCTGCTCTATGAG
>JARYMK010000021.1 GCA_029907165.1 Anaerolineae bacterium | reverse complement strand
GCGCAGTACGCGGCGTCCCTGCCCCATGTGGCGGCGGTAGGACGCGGGGAAGACTGCTGCACAGAGCAAGGCATCGCGAACCTGAGCGCCTGGATCAAGGCCAGCGGCGTCAACCGCCTGGTCTTCGCCGGGTGCTCGCCCCGCCTCTGCCAGGGCGAATTGGCCCAGGCCATTGCGCAGGCGGGACTCAACGAGTCGCTCCTGCAACGGGCGAACATCCGCGAAGGGTGCGCATGGGTACACCGCGACTCGCCTGCCCTGGCAAACGACAAGGCCAAGGATGTGGTCGCCATGGCCGCCGCGCGCGCGATCCACGCCAATCCGGTCAAGGCGCAGACCGCTCCCGTCCAGGATGGCGCGCTCGTCATCGGCGGCGGGCTTGGGGGCATGACCGCCGCCCTCACCCTGGCAAACCTGGGGCATCCGGTAACCCTCGTAGAACGGGAGGCCGCGCTGGGCGGGCAATTGCACAACATCGGCTTCACCGCCGAAACGCCCGACCCCAAGGCGCGGGCCGAGGCGCTGGCCCAGGAGGTGATGGGCCACGAGCGCATCGCCGTGCACCTGGGCGCGAACCTGGCGTCATTCTCCGGCACGGGCGGGCAGTTCCGCGCAGAAATCCAGAAGGGCGACGGCGAGCGCATCTCCCTTGCGGTGGGCGCGGTCATCGTGGCGACCGGCGGGCGCGAGGCGGTCGTGCACGAGTACCGCTACGGCGAAGCCCCGCGCGTCCTGCTCCAGGGCGACCTGTCGCGCGCACTGGCCGGGGGGCAGGAAAGCCTGGCGCAGTCCGCACTCCGCGACGTGCGCAACGTGGTCATGATCCAGTGCGCCGGCTCACGCGACGAGAACCGGCCCTACTGCTCGCGCATCTGCTGCACCCAGGCCGTCAAGAACGCCATCCGACTCAAGGGACTCAAGCCCGACACGAACGTATTCGTCCTGTACCGCGACATCCGCACGTTCGGGATGCACGAACTGCTGTACCGCCAGGCGCGGGACCTGGGCGTGGTCTTCATTCGGTACGAACTGCCCGACAAACCTGTGGTGGAGCCTGCCGCCGCTGGCCTCGCGGTTCGGGTAACCGACGCGACGCTGGGCGAGCCTGTGCTTCTGCCTGCGGACGCGGTCGTGCTCAGCACGGGCATTGTCCCGAACCCGAATGCGGAACTGGCGCAGTTGCTGGGCGTGCCGCTGGACACCGACGGCTTCTTCCAGGAGCAGCACCCGAAGATGCGGCCGCTGAACTTCATGAAGCCAGGGCTGTTCCTGTGCGGGCTGGCGCATGGGCCGCACTTCGTGCCCGAGACCATCGTCCAGGCCCAGGGCGCGGCGATGCGGGCCGCTGCCTACCTCAGCGAGAGGCAGCGCAGGAGCAAGACCACGCGCGTGGACGTGAACAAGCGCCTGTGCAGTTTCTGCGGGCTGTGCGTGTCGGCGTGTCCCTACGGCGCACGCGTGATGGACTACGACGAGCGCGTGGCGCGTGTGCTCACCGACCTATGCCAGGGGTGCGGCACCTGCGCCGTAACGTGCCCGAACAAGGCCACGCAGCAGTACACGTTTGAGCACAAGGCCCTGCTCGCCGAAGTTGACGCAGGCGCGCTGGGGTTGTAATCTTGGAACGCAAGGTTTGTATCGGAACAGTTCTGAAAACAGGAAAGGGAGGTAACCCATGTTAGTCGGAGAACGGATGAGCCATCACCCTGTTACCACCGGCCCCGAAATGCCCATCAACGAAGCGCTCAAACTGATGAAAGAGCGGAAAGTGCGGCGGTTGCCCGTCGTGGACAAGCGCGGGCACCTCATCGGCATCGTCTCGGAGAAGGACCTGCTCTACGCGTCGCCGTCGCCGGCCACCACGCTGAGCGTATGGGAGTTGAACTACCTCATCTCCCGCATCACGGTGGCGGACGTCATGACGAAAAACGTCATCACTGTAACCGAGTTCACGCCGCTGGAAGAAGCCGCCCGAATCATGGCCGACAACAAGATCGGCGGCCTGCCTGTCGTGCGCGACAGCCGCCTCATCGGGATCATCACCGAGACGGACATTTTCAAGACGTTCATTGAGATGCTCGGCGCACGGGAGGCAGGAATCCGCATCACTGTGCTCGTGCCCGAGGAGCCCGGCATGCTCGCCACCATCACGGGCGAAATCACCAAGTTGGGCGGCAACATCGTCAGCCTGGGCACCTTCCTGGGCGAAGACCCCAGCAACCGCACCGTAACCATCAAAGTAGCGAGGATTGCCAAAGAGAAATTGCAGCAGGCCATGGAAGCCCTGGGGATGACCATCCTGGACATCCGCGAGGTGCAGGCCGCATCGCAGGCGTAACTCACCTGGCACGCCAGGCCATTCCAAAACCGTGCGTTGCCGCTGTCGGAGAGATCAATGGCTGATACGGAGTTTGAACCCAGGATCATCGCGTTCCTGTGCAACTGGTGCACGTACACCGGCGCAGACCTGGCCGGCACGTCCCGAATCCAGTACCCGCCCAACATCCGAGTGATTCGCCTGATGTGCAGCGGGGCGCTGGACCCCGTCTACGTGAGCAAGGCGCTCCTGGAGGGGGCGGACGGCGTCCTCATCGGCGGGTGCCATCCGGGCGACTGCCACTACCAGACGGGCAACTACAAGGCCCGCCGGCGGGTCGCCATCCTGAAGAGCATCCTGAAGCAACTGGGCTTTGATGAGGACCGCGTCTGGCTCCGCTGGATCAGCGCCAGCGAGGGCCGCCTGTTCGCCGACACCGTTACCGAGATGGTCGCCGCCCTCAAGGCCAAAGGCCCCAACCCGCTGAAGGGCGCGTGGGACATCTGATCGCTGAAGGGAGGACTTCACGGCTCATGGTTCATAGCGTTCTCAAAACCGATGGCAATCCCTCGGAGGCGATCCATTTGCTGCTGCGGAGGCTTCTGGACGAGGGCATCGTGGACGCGCTGCTGGTCCCGCTGAGGGTGGCGTCGGGCGACAACACCGTGCAGACCCTGGTGCGCGACACGCGGCGGCTGGAGGGCATGGACGTGCTGGCCCCCGTGATGCCCGTAACCACGGCCCGGCTCGTGTCCGCCATCACCATGACCGGCATCAAGGAGCGGGTCGGCGTCGTCATGCGCGACTGCGAGATTCGGGCCGTGGTGGAATTGGTGAAACTCCAGCAGGCCAAGGCCGACAACCTGCTCATCATCGGCATGGACTGCATGGGCACCTACGAGGTGCCGGACTACGCCGACCTCATGCGCAGTGGCGCGGACGTGGGGGGCGCACTGCTGGCGCACGCCGCCAGCGGCCAGCCGCAACCCCACGAGGACAAGGCGTTCCGCACGGCCTGCCAGATGTGCGAGAAGTTCACGCCGAGCCACGGCGACCTGCGCATCCACCTGTTCGGCGACGACCCGAAGCAGCACATCCACGTGGAGGTCGCCGACGACCTGGCCGCGAAATTGGGCCTGGAGCCTGCCGCGCCCGCCCAGGCGCGCGAAAATGTCGTCGCCGCCATCACCAGGCAACGCACCGAGACGCGCGACCGACTGTTCGCGTCCTTCCGCGAGCGCACGAAGGACATCGTCGGCCTGCAGGCGTACCTTTCCACGTGCATCCGCTGCCACAACTGTATGGTGAACTGCCCGATTTGCTACTGCAAGGAGTGCATCTTCCGCACGCCCATCTTTGACCACGAGTCCGAGAAGTACCAGATGTGGGCGGCGCGAAAGGGCGCGGTTCGGCTCCCTACCGACACGCTCCTGTTCCACATCACGCGGCTCAACCACATGGTAACGTCGTGCGTGGGGTGTGGGATGTGCGACAGCGCCTGCCCCAGCCACCTGCCCATCGCCATCCTGTTCCGCGCCGTGGGGCAGGAGGTGCAGGCCCTGTTTGACTACGTGCCCGGGCGGAGCCTGGACGAGCCACCGCCCGTTGCCACATTCCGCGAAGACGAGTTGGAGGGTGTTCAGTGATGGCTGACCAAGAACTGATTCCCATCTACATCATGAACAAGCAGTACCTAGTGCCGCCGACGCTCACCATCATGAAGGCCCTTGAGTACGCGGGTTACAAACTCATCCGCGGCGTGGGCTGCCGCGCGGGGTTCTGCGGCGCGTGCGCGACCGTTTACCGCACAGCGGGCGACTACCGGCTGAAGATCGGCCTGGCGTGCGCCACCATGGTGGAGCCGGAGATGTACCTGGCGCAGATTCCCTTCTTCCCGGCCCCCCGCGGGCAGTACCACCTGGAAGAACTGAAACCGGACATGAGCGCGCTCCTGAAGACCTACCCGGAGGTGCTGCGCTGTCTGAGTTGCGGGACGTGCACCAAGGTCTGCCCGCAGGACATAGACGTGAAGGACTACATGGCCGAGGCCATGCGCGGCAACATTGCCGGAGTGGCCGACAAGTCCTTTGACTGCATCATGTGCGGGCTATGCGCGGCCCGCTGCCCCGCCGAGGAGAAGCAGTACCAGATCGCCATCCTGTGCCGGCGACTGTACGGCAAGTACCTGGCCCCGCGCGCGGAGCATCTCCACAAGCGGGTGCAGGAGATCATGGACGGCAAGCACGACGCCGAACTGATTCGGTTCAAGACCATGTCCAAGGACGAACTGAAGAAGGCATACTACGAACGCGACATTGAACCCGAGTAGCCGAGGCCCGCGCCCGGCCAGGGTATCCGATAACGAATAGCGGAGGGGATTCATGGGTTATCCGCAGTACATGCGAGATTTCATTGCGAAGGTAGAGGCGACCCGCCCGCGGCGGCTCCAGGAGACGTTCCCGATGCTGACCGCGCAGGAAAAGCAGGCCCTGCTGGAGAAGTTCCACCCGGACTATATCCGCGAGGCCATGCGGGAACTGCGCGTCGGGCCGAACAAGGGCACGCGCACGCCCCACGAACTGGCCGACCTGCTGGAGGCGCGCCCCCTGCTGGACCCCAGGGCCGTGAACTTGGACAACGTGGACTACGAGACCGACGTGCTCATCATCGGCGGGGGCGGCGCGGGTTCGGCAGCGGCCATCAAGGCGCGCGAGGCCGGCGCCAAGGTCATCATGGCCACGAAACTGCGCCACGGCGACGCCAATACCATGATGGCCCAGGGCGGCATCCAGGCGGCAGACAAGGAGAACGACTCCCCCGCCATCCACTACCTGGACGTGATGGGAGGCGGCGGGTTCACCAACGACCCCGACCTGGTGGAGGCCCTGGTCAAAGACGCCCCGCTGGTCATCCAGTGGCTGGAGAGCCTCGGCTGCATGTTTGACAAACAGCCCGACGGCACTCTCATCACCATCCACGGCGGCGGCACGTCGCGCAAGCGCATGCACTCGGCCCGCGACTACTCGGGCGCCGAAATCATGCGCACGCTCCGCGACGAGGTGCGCTCGTGGCCGGAAGACATCCAGGTCATTGAGTTCGCGCCCGCCGTGGAACTCCTCATGGACACCAACGGCCGGGTGGCCGGCGCCGTGCTCATGAACCTGGAGACCAACGAGTACCTGGTCGTCAAAGCCAAGTGCACCATCATCGCCACCGGCGGCAGCGGGCGGCTCCACTACCAGAACTATCCCACGACGAACCACTACGGGGCCACCGGCGACGGCCTCGTGATGGCGTACCGCGTCGGCGCGCGCCTGGCGTTCATTGACACTATGCAATACCACCCGACCGGCGCGGCCTTCCCCGAACAGATCGTCGGCCTGCTGGTTACCGAGAAGGTGCGCGGCCTGGGCGCTCAGGTCGTGAACATAGACGGCGAGCAGTTCGTCTTCCCGCGCGAGACCCGCGATGCCGAATCCGCCGCCATCATCCGCGAGTGCGTGGAGCGCGGCAAGGGCATTACGACGCCGTCGGGCATCCAGGGCGTGTGGTTGGACTCGCCCATGATTGAGATCATCCACGGTCCGGGCACCGTGCAGCGGGAACTGCCCGCCATGGTGCGCCAGTTCGGACGCTTCGGCATAGACATCACGAAAGACCCCATGCTCGTGTACCCGACGTTGCACTACCAGAACGGCGGCATCGCCATCAAGCCGGACTGCACGACGGACATCCCCGGCCTGTATGTGGCAGGCGAGGCATCGGGCGGCGTCCACGGCCGCAACCGGCTGATGGGCAACTCGCTGCTGGACGTGTGCGTGTTCGGGCGCCGAGCGGGCATCACCGTGGGCCAGCACTTCCGCGAGGTAACGCTGGGCAAGTTGACCCTGAGCCACCTGGACCGGTGGGAGCAGGAGTTGAAGGACGCCGGGCTTGACCCGAAGGTTCGCGCGCCCATCCTGCTGCCTGACTACACGCGGAGGAAGGGTGTGTAACGCGCCCCCTCGCCCGACGGGAGAAGGCGGGTGAGGGAGCACAGAACCCACAACAAAGCGCGAAAGGGGATGTCGCCCTTTCGCGCTTTTCGTTGTCCTTCTGCGATCAGACTCGGCACTGGCCCCGGACTTTATGTCCTGCGCGCGCCTGTCATCGTACCTGATACTCCAGCGTGCGATCCAGTTTGCCGTTCAGGTACAGGTCCACCTTGTACTTGCCCACCGGCCAAGGCCCCTTGTTCGTCAGGTCAAACGTCAGGTCGCCGTCTCCGGTGGTCAGCGACGCCTCGTCAATCAGCGTGTTCGCATCCACGCCCTCCACGTCAACCGCGGTCCACACCGCCTTCACCTGCGTGTCCGAGGGGGCATTGGCCAGTTTGACGATACAGTACACGGTCAGGTCATCCGGGCTGAACACCGTGGTCTCCGGACTGCCGCTCTCGTTGGCCGACAACTTGGCGCTGCGGATATTCGCCGTGCTGACGCTTACGCTGACGGAACACGCGACCATCACAGCGGCCAGGGTAACCAGTGCAACCGCTACGAACCACTTGCTTTTCGGCATCTCGCTTTCTCCTCGTTCGGAATTCGTCGCGCACCTCCCGCCAGCCTGCGCCAGCATCGCCGCGCGCACTTTCATTATGCTCCCTCTGCGCCCTGGTGTATATGACCTATATCACGTCGCGCAGGGGAATTTGGGATCGGGCACTCCGCGCCCTTACATTGACAGTTGCCAACAACCTTCGAGGCGAATCATGTCGCAAAACGCTTGACGAGACCATAAAGTGCAGCGTAGAATGAGGGCAAGAGCCCAACGGAACGTCCAACGTTCAGCGGAGCAAATATGGGTGCCTTGTTCCCTGATACCGACCCGAAAATTGAAGCCCTGCAGATTGAGCTGATTCGGCGCATGCCGCCGTGGAGAAAGATGGCGGTGGTGGATAGCCTCAACGAAACCGTCAGAACGGTGGCGATCAGCGGCATCCGACAACGGCATCCACAGGCAACCCCGGAACAAGTCCACCGTATGTTCGCAGAAATGGCGCTGGGTGCAGAACGGGCAGAGAAGGTGTATGGACGTGTCCAGTGAAACCATGCGCCTCACGCTGCTCGTGGCACAGGCGCTGGAAGAACTGGGGATTCGCTACGCGGTGGGCGGTTCGCTGGCGAGTTCTCTGCACGGCGTCATGTCGCGCGTTTCGCGATCCAAACACCCTCGCCGCTCTCCCTACCTCCCCACCACCTCTGCCAGCGCGGTGTCCAGTTCGTCAATGGAGCCCACCTCGCGCGTGGACAGGTAGCGCACCGCCCAGTTGCGCGTGAGCGGCGAGATGGCGATGACCGGCTTGCCCGCGCGCCGCGCCTCCCACATCTCCACCGCCGTCCCCATGCTGCACGACGGCACGAACGCGATCACCACGTCGGCCGCCCGCGCCTCCTCAATCATGGCGAAGAACGTCTCCCGCGCCTCGTCGTCCGAGTACTCCAGGCTGTTGGGATTCAGCGCCACGGGGTCCACGATGCGCGCGTCCGGGAAGCGCCGCCGGATGACCTCGGCGATGCGTGCGCGGTAGTCCTGGTCGTGCATCCCGTCGGCCAGCGACCCCTGGATGATGCCCGCGATGAAGAATGTCAGACTCACAGACGCCCCCTGATATGCACGGGTTCACCGCAGAGACACAGAGCGCACAGAGAGAATCAAGAAACTCTGTGTCCCTGCGGGGCAGAGATCACACGTATTCCTTCGCCTGCTCCTCACCGCGCAGGACGCGGAGCGCGCCCATCGTCATCGCCTCCATCTCGTCCTCGCCCGGGAAGACGAGCACCAGCGCGATCCACTCCACCCGATCGCGGACCCAGCCCGTCAGCATCGTCGAGTGGGCCAGCCCGCCGGTTAGCACGATGGCGTCCACCTCGCCCTTCAGCACCGTCGCCATCGCGCCGATCTCCTTGGCGATCTGGTAGGCCATCGCCTCGTACACCAGGCGGGCATGTTCGTCCCCTTCGGCGATGCGGCGCTCCACCTCGCGGGCGTCGTTGGTCCCCAGGTGCGCCACCAGCCCGCCCCCGCCGACGCAGCGCCGCCACAACTCGTCAAACGTGTACTTGCCCGAATAGGCAAGCCGCAGCAGGTCGCCGATGGGCAGCCCGCCCGCCCGTTCGGGCGAGAACGGCCCCGTGCCGTCCAGCGCCTGGTTCACGTCAATCATGCGCCCCTTGCGATGGGGACTCACCGAGATACCGCCGCCCATGTGGACGACGACCATGTTCAACTCTTCGTAGGGCTCGCCCAGCACCTTGGCAGCCTTGCGGGCCGCAGCCTTGAGGTTCAGGGCGTGGGACAGGCTCTTGCGCTCAATCTCGGGCAGGCCGCTGATGCGCGCAATTGGCTCAAACTCGTCCACCGACACCGGGTCCACGATGAAAGCCGGAACGCCCGCCCGCTCGGCAATTTCCCGGGCGATGAACGCGCCCAGGTTGCTCACATGCTCGCGCTTGGGCTGGCGCAGGTCCTCCAGCATCCGGTCGTTGATGCGGTACACGCCGCTGGCGACTGGGGGAAGCGCCCCGCCTCGCCCCACCACCGCGTGGAGCGACCTCAGGTCAACTCCTTTTTCCTCCAGCACGCGCAGGATAACATCGCGGCGGAACTCGTACTGATCCACGATGCGCTGGAACCGAGCGATTTCGTCCGCCGAATGGCGAATGATTTCCACGAAGACCGGCGACTCATCTTCGTACAGCGCGACCTTCGTGGACGTGGAACCGGGATTGATGCTGAGAACGCGGTACATGCTCCACCTCGTCGTTGAGTTAGGCGTCATCGCGCCACAGGATTTGCGCGTTCACGTCGGCCAGGCTGCCGCAGCCGGTGAGGATCATGGCCGAGCGCAACTGATCGGCATACTGCGCCAGGAGCGCCGCGACCGCCTCTTTGCCGCCGCCGACCGCCGCAATGGCCATGGGACGCCCGACCATGACGGCATCGGCCCCCAGCGCCAGCATCTTCAGCACGTCGTACCCCGACCGCACGCCGCCATCCGCCAGAATCGTGATCTTGCCCTTGACCCGCGCCGCGATGGATGGCAGGACGTCCGCCGTCCCTGGCGTGTGATCCAGGATGCGCCCGCCGTGGTTGGACACCACAATCGCCGCTGCGCCGGTGTCCAGGGCCATTTCCGCCTCGTCGGGCGTCATGATGCCCTTCAGGATGAACGGCCGCTCCAAGCGGGCGATGATGTCGCGCCAAACGCCCACGGGCTTGGGCCCGACGTATTGGCCCGCGCGCACCATGTTGATGATGCCCGCGGCGTCTATGTCCACGCCCACGGCCCACGCGCCGGCCTCCTCCGCCTGGCGCAGCAGGCGCAGGATGTCCTCGGTGCGGCGCGGCTTGGAGATGAAGCACCCGCGCCCCTCGTACCGCGCCAGCGTGGCGAAGCCGACCTCCGCGAACTTCGGGTTCGGCCCATCGCCGGCCATGCCCAGCGACCCCGCCGCGACCGCCCCGCCCATCAGCGCATCGGCCAGGTCTTCCTCAGGCACCGCGTTGTTCATGTTGGGCGCGGTTCCGGCCACCGGCGCGACCAGGATGGGAATCTCCAGCGCATGGCCGAACAGGGTCAGGCGGGTGTCGGGGGTATCCTTATCGTGCAGGGTGCGCAGGTTGAGGCGGTAGCGGGCCAGCGCCGCCACGTTGTTCATGAACGACGCGCCCGAGCCGACGCCGCCCATGCCGGGCATCTCGCCCGCGCACGCCCGACCGTCGCACACCGGGCACACGCGGCACGCAGGCCCGAAACGTTCCCTTGCGGTCTTCTTGATCTCTGCCCAGTTCACGTCGCGCCCTACCTGTCAAAATAGATGTTCTTCCCCGTAACCGACAGCGGGATGCCCATCACGAAATCGGCGTCTATCAGCCCCATCTCGCGGGCCACCGTGCCGATGCGGTACATGATGCGGTTGTCCACGTTCAGAATCTGCGCCGTCTTCACCGCCGACCCCAGGGCAATGCCCATGTCCAGCAGGCGGTAGGCGCACTGCGGGCCTTGGAACTCGCCCTCAAAGGTGTTGATCTTCAGGCACTTCTCAAACCCGCACGCGCCGCAGTTCAAGCCGACGGGCGTCGCGTTCTTGATGCCGATGAGCACCACAGCCTCAGAATGGGCCACGTTCTTGCCGTCGCGGTCAAAGTTCGGTTTGCCCGTGCGAAGGCCAAACGCCACCATCTTCTCAGCCAGTTCGCGCAGGATGTCGCCCTTCAGGGTGCGCACCACGACGAAATCCTTGCCGGCCGCCTTCGGAGCGGTGCGCGCGGCAATCTCCATCATTGCGGTTACAACGTCAATGCCGTCCATGTAGGTCTCCTCCATGTTCTAAGGTTTGGTTTCGGTCTCCGATTCGCAGGGTTGGTCCTGACCGGATGTCTTCTGTCGGTAACGTTTGAGTTCTGCGCTGGCTCCAATGGCATAGACCGAGCCAGGCAGGAGTTCAATCACTTCGTTCAACTGGTGCACCGCCTCGGCGCACTTGCCGCTGCGCATCAGGGCCAGCCCCAGATTGTAGCGGCACGCCGCCTCGTGCTTGGGCGGCAGGTTCCCCCTGTCCGCGTTCCCCACCAGTGCGGCCAGGGACTGGACGGCCTCCTCCAGCCGCCCCTCCTTGAGGAAGCACGCGCCGGTGTTGATGCGCGCCGCCCATCGGCTGGGATCGCTCACGCTGAGCCGCTCGCCAAGGCCATACAGGCTGCGTGCCAGGTCCCACTTCCCCATGCGCGCGACCAAGTTGCCCGCATCCACTAGAATCTGCGCCCGCATAGTGATCACATACAAGAGGAGGACAAACAGAACGGGACTCATCAGGAAGCCGCTCACCCAGTAGATGCCGTAGATGAGCGCGGTGAACGCAAGGCTTTCCACGGCAAACCGCAGACTCAGCGGCTCGCGGCGCAGCAGCCCCAGCCCGCCGAACACCACGATGTACAGCAAGGCCATCAGCAAAACCAACCATGGGCCCATGCAGATACCCTCCTGGCAAAACAAGGCCCTTGTCGCACGGGACAAGGGCCTTGTCCGGGCGACATGCTTTCCTACTTGAACAGGTCGCGAGCGGTGCGTTCCAGCATCGTAACGCCCCGGACTTCGGTCTCGTAGAGGGGCACAATCGCGCGGACGCCATCGCCGAAGGTGCGGCGGATGACCTCCATGTACTCGTCCTGCATGGCAATGCGGTTGCGGACGAATTCCGGGGTCTTCTCGGTAACCATGCTCTTGTCAATCACCATGTTCACGATGACGCCGCCGACCGGGATGCCGAATTCGGTGAACCAGTTGATGAAGCGCGTGATTACGGCGATGGGGAGCGCCTCGGGCAGCGTTACGAAGAAGAAGGCCGTCTTCTCCGCATTCGTGAGGAGTTCCTTCGCGTGCGCCATGCGATCCTTGAAGCGCAGGAGGTACTCCATCAGCGGGTCTTTTTCCTGCTTCTTCTTGCTGTAGGACAGGAGTTCGCGCAGGCTTCGGGCCTCCTCGCGGCTCTGTACCATCTTGTTGACCCACAGGGAGTACACGGAGGACATGCCCAGCAAGCGGCGGGCGTTCGCGGTCGGTGCCGTGTCAAAGACGTAGGCCTCGTACTTGTCCTCAAACATGATGTCAATCATGTTCTCAAACATGGCCGACTCTTCAAAGGCTGGGTTCATGGTCGCCGACTCCACGAACTCATCCGCCTTGGTCTTGATGTCGGCGAACTTCAGGAACCACTCTATCTTCTCGCGAATCTCCCGCTTGGACTTCTCAATGGTATCCCGCGTGTCAATCTCGTAGGCCCAGAGGTTGTTCACCCCCGTTACGGGCGTGGGCTTGCCGAAGACGTCCTGCCCGAGGAGGCTGGACAGGCTATGCACGGGGTTGGTGGAAGCCAGGAGGGTGCGCTTGCCCTGTTGCGCCAGCCACAGGGCCGCGGTGCCGGCCATGACCGTCTTTCCGACGCCGCCCTTGCCCCCGAAGAAGACGTACTTCATCTTCGGGTGTTCGGCGAGGAATTGCTGCGTTGTCTTGGTAATCATGCGCCATTACCTCCAAACATCGCATTGGCAACTTTCTCAATCATCGGCAAGCCGGTGATGTCCCGCTCAAACTCGGGCACCCACGCCAGCACTTCGTCGCCGAAAGTGCGATTGATCTTGTCCAGGTACTGCCGCTGCATCTCTATGCGGTTGCGGAGATACGCGGGGATGTCCTGCTGGCTCAACTCCGCCGGAATCACGCGGTTGACGATGTAGCCCGACAGAGGCACGTTGAACTTCGCGAACAACCCTGCCGCCTTCTGCGTGTCCAGGATGATCATCTCCTCGGGCACCAGCACGAAGAAGAAGGCGGTCTTCTGCTTGTCGGTCAGGATGCCGGACGAGGTGTTGATGCGGTACTTGATGTACTGCAATTCCTTGAGGATTTTGTCCTCTTCGGTCTCCTTCTCCCGCCGCATGACCGCCGCGACCTTCTCGTACTCGGCCATCTCCTCGCGCAGCGCCGTGATCTTGTCAATCCACTCATCATACACCGACGCCATGCTGAGGTAGTAGAGCGCGTGGCCCAGCGGCACCAGGTCGTAGATGTAGTAGTCGTACTGCCCGCCCACGACGATGTCCACCACCTCGTCAAAGATGGCGCTCTCTTCCATGGCGGGTTCTGCCGCGGCCGCCTGGATGTAGTTCTCAATCTCCTGCGGGACTTCGGGCAGGCCGTACATGTCCAGAATCTTCTGGCGGATTTCCTGCTGATACTCCTTGATGCGCTTGTCCGCATCAATCTCCTGAGCATACAAGTTCGGCATGATTTCTACAGGACCCTTGCCGAAGATGTCCCTCTGGAAGATGTCGGAGAGCGACGCTTGGGGGTCCACCGAAAAGACAAGCACGCGATGCCCCTGCTTCGCCAGCCAGTAGGCCGTGGCGGCAGAGAACGTGGTCTTTCCAAGCCCGCCCTTGCCCCCAAACATGATGTAGCGGCGGTCAGGATTCTGTTTGAAAATCTGCGCTAGTGACAACGCCCATCACCCCTTTCTTGATGTTGTGGAATTCATGGTGCGGCAGCCGCACATCGCCTACGCGAGCGCGTCGGTCAGGTCTCGCTCGCGGAGCATGCGCCGCTTCCAGGTGGCGATCTGCGGCACCACGTAGGGCAGCAGGCGCAGCGAGTAGTACGGCGGCAGAATCGGGATTCCCAGCAGATCGCCCATGGTGATGAGGATGAACAGGTGCTCCATGCTGCCGCGGGTCTTCAGGGCGAACCGCGCCATGTCGTGGCCTGCCATGCCATACAGCACGCTCTTGGTGGTATCAAAAAACCTCTTGAACACACTGCGCTTCTCTTCTTCAGTCATATCTCCCTTCCTCTCTATCCGATTTCGGAATCAAATAAATCCGTGAGGTCTCGTTCTCTGAGGATGCACCGCTTCCATCGGTCTATCAAGGGCACCGTGTACGGGATGAGCCGCAGCGAGTAGTACGGCGGGAGAATGGGCAGTCCGATCATGTCGCCGAACACCACGAGCACAAAGAACCGCTCCAGTTCCCCGCGCTCCTTCTGCAACTCACGCACCCAGTCATAGACCGTCATCCCGTAGACGATCTGCCTCAGCGTGCGCAGGGCGCGCCGGAGCCTGCTCTCCTCACACGGCTCATCGCGCATCACCGAGCCGCCCCCAAAATCCGAATCTGGCGCTTCATCCACGTCGCGTGGGCGATTTCGTCTTGCAGGTGCTCGGTCAGCATGGACAGGGTGTCCTCGTCGTCCATAATCTCGGCCACGGCCATGGCATAGTGCTTGATGGCCGTCTGCTCCTCGCTCAACTCCAGCCGCAGCATATCCGCCGTGCGCAGCGCCTGACTTGCAGCCGTCGCGACCCTGCCCGCGACCGTGGAAGGCCCCCCTGGTTCCACAGGTCGGCCTCCCAGTTCCCGAATACGGCGCGACAAGTTGGCGGCGTGCTCCTGCTCCACCTCAAGGATCGCCCGCACGCCATCGGACACGGCGGCTTCGGGGATGGCCTTCGCGTGGGCCGCGTACATCTCCACAGCGGCCAGTTCCGCCTTCAACGCATCTTGCAGAACCGCAATCACTTCTTCCCGGGTCATTGGGAGCCTCACTTTCTAAGCATCCGCCGCGGCGGGGACGAACAGCACGGGAACGCGCGAGCGGCGGCGCACCTTGTCTTCCACGTTGCCCATCAGCCAGCGAGACAGCGCCGTCCGCGGGCGGGTCGGCAGCACGATGAGGTCGCAGTCGTGCTCGGCCGCGTAGGTTACGATGGCCTCGGCCTCCGGCTTCTCCGTGAAGACCACCTCGCCCGAGAAGGCGATGCCGGCTTCTTGGCCCAACCGCGCCAGGCGATTGAACTCCGACTCGGCCTCCTCGCGCAACTTCGCCCCACGAGAACCCAGCTCTACCTGAATCTTGTCAAAGAACGCCTCGCCCGATGAAACGACAGGGATGACGCGCAGGCCGGAGAGGGCCGCCCCGTGAGCGGCAGCGAGGGCGATTACATGACGGGCCACGGTCTCCGGGACCCCGCCGGTGTCAAATGGGAGCAGAATCTTCCGATACATAGCCACCCTTTCTACCCAACAGTGCCTCCAGCCGGGAGGCCAGCGCGGGAACGGCATCATGCCCGACATACCGCTCACCCTTGCCCAAGATGAACGTAGGGTAGCGGCGAACGCCATGTCGCAGCGAAAGGTACAACCCGCGAAGCGAACGCGGGTCTGACCAGCGGACCATCAAGTCGTCGCCACCGATTTGGGACAAGCGCCGGACGACCCCCAACGTCGCCTCAAAATCGCCCCGCCACTCGTCCGGATAGGCGTCTTGCCCCCGGTCCAGCCCGGCATCGGTCAGAACAACCTGGCATGTAAAGCACAAACCAACCCTTTCTAGGATCGGTGCAATCACCTCCAGCAGGATTGGCTTGCGCGCCATGACACCACCCATTTGTAGATTCTGCCCACACGGTATCTTGACAGAAACGTGCAACTCATTCTACGTCATCCAACCCGTTTCGTCAAGAATTGCGGGCAAGAGCGATGGGAGAGCCCCATTGCTCTCCCATCGCTGAGAGTGCATTGCGCGACGCTAGGCCTTGCCTTTGGCCAGTTCGGCGCGGTAGCGCCTGATCGCCGTCACCCCGTCGTAGGCCAGGATGCCCGCGGCAATCACCAGGATCAGCGCGACGATGCCGATAATCACCTGGGCTGCCGTGAATTGCCCGACGTTGGCAATCTTGTACTTCGCGGGATCGGCAGTCTGAGGCAGTTTGATGAAGAACGCCTCATAGGCCTTGTACAGCAACGCGCCAATGGTCGTTACGAACATGAACACAAAGGGCCAGAATGTCCACGTGTAGTTCTTGCCCTTGGACATGAGCCACAGCGTGATCAGAAGCAGAGCCAGCGAGGCCATGAGTTGGTTTGCGGCGCCGAACACGACCCAAATCTGCAGGAAGGGCACCAGCCAGATGAGGGCCAGGGTCAGCAGCAGGGCGATGATGGTGCCCACATGCATGTTGCGGATGGCGGGGAACTTGTCGCCCAGGGCCTCGGCGCTGGCCACGCGCATGAAGCGCACCACCAAGTACATGATGGTCAGCGCCATCAGGGTCAGGAAGACGCCGCCATAGGCCACGCCGAACCCTTCGCCCACCAGTTTGTCCAGTCCCCACTTGTTCATGAATGTGGACAGTCCGACCGAGAACACCTTCGCAGGTGCTGCCCCGCCGCCTGCCTTCACGTAGCCATCAAAACTGCCGAAAGCGACGGTGGCGGTCAGGAACGCCATGATGGCGAAGAACATCTCAAAGAACATGGCGCCGCCGCCCACGAAGATCGCGTCGCCTTCGCGCTCCAACTGGCGCGCCGTGCCCGACGAGGAGACCAGGCTATGCCAACCCGAAATCGCCCCGCATGCGATGGTTACAAACAGAATTGGCCATAGCGGGCCAAGCCCCGGGACATCAAACATGCGGTAGGCGGGGAAGTCGCCCATGCCAGGCCGCCAGATGAGCAAGCCGATGAGCCCGCCCAGCACGCCCAGGCTCACGATCCAGAACGCCACGTAGTTGATGGGCTGCGCCCACCGCCAAATCGGCAGCACCGAGCCAAAGTAGCAGATGATCACGACCAGCAGGCTGCCGATGAACTTGGCGAGGGTTACATCCAGGAACAGCGTCGGGCTCGCCTTGCCACCCGCGGTGCCGTAGAGGGAAGCGAAGAAGTTCCGCACGCCCGGCGCCATGCCCAACCAGATGCCCACGAGGGCAAGGATGACCGTGATCACCGTGGTCAGGATGATGTCCTGTTTCCACTTGTAGGTCATCTGGCCGGCCAACAGGCCCACCAGGATCACGATGATCACGCCGAGCGGTACCGCCGTGTTCGTCAGAAGGTTGAAGCCTACCTGCACGCCGAACGAACCCATGATGAGCCACAGGTAGAAGTAGATGAAGGTGAGGAGGATCATCCGGGAGCGCGGCGAAATCAGGCGGTAACTCAGCGCGCCGAAGGTCTGCCCTTCCTCGCGGACGCCCATGATGATGCTGCTGTAGTCCTGCACCCAGCCGATGAAGAAGGTGCCGAGCACAATCCACAGCAGCGCGGGCAGCCAGCCCCATTGAACGGCAATGATAGGGCCGAGAATGGGACCGAGTGCGGCGATGGACTTGAACTGGTACCCGAAGAGGACGTTGCGGTTCGCGGGGATGAAGTCTACGCCATCCATGTACATCTTGGCGGGGGTTGCCTTCTGGTTGTCTGGCTGGATGACACGGCGGTCAATGGACTTGGCGTAGAGACCATACCCCACGGCGATCCCTGCAGCGGCAATGATCAGCACGAACAGCGAATTCATCTCCTACTCTCCTTACTGCATTCGCAACTGAATTCGGATGACCAATAGGTGGAACGGACTCTGCCAACCGAAATGCGAAAATCAGTCCAGCCCCTGCCTCACCTCCTTTCTCTGCGAGAACAGCCGAGCGCCACCGAGCAACCTTGTCCTACGTGGATTGCTTCTATTTTACCACCATCTTGCGCGGTTGTCAATAGGGTTTGTTTGCCGTTATGTAAACTTTCCGACGCCTCTCACCCGTATAAACCCCGCACTGGGCAAAAGTTGCACTCGCCGTATAAACCTCCGCGGTCTCCGCGTGCTCTGCGGTGAATTGAGGGCATGGATCACCGCAGAGACACAGAGAACGCAGAGAGTTCAGGGTAAATCTCCGTGGTCTCCGCGCGCTCTGCGGTGAATTCATCTGTTGCCAGTCTGCGCGGCATGCGCTATAATGTGCATGGTTACTTTGTGGATTAGGACACGGGACAAGGGCATATGGGCGTCAAGATCCTGCTCATAGACGACGAGCCGATGATGAAACGGATGCTGGCGGATGTCTTCTGCCCGCCCGACTTTGAGTTCCAGGCCGCTGCGGACGGACGCGAGGGCCTGCGCATGACCTACGACTTCAAGCCGGACGTGGTCCTGCTGGACATCATGATGCCGGGGATGAGCGGCTGGGAAGTCTGCCAGCGCATCCGCGAGTTCTCCGCCGTCCCCATCATCATGCTCACCGCCATGGGCCAGACAACCGACAAGGTGCGCGGCCTAGACCTCGGAGCCGACGACTACATCACCAAACCCGTGGACCTGGAGGAAATCAAGGCGCGGGCCAAGGCCCTCCTGCGGCGGGCGGCCCTCGGCGAACAGACCGCGTGTCTGTACTCGGCGGGCGGCGACTATCTGGTCATAGACCCCATTGCCCGCAGAGTCCGCGTCGCCGGCGAGGAAATCTCGCTCACGCCCACCGAGTACAACCTTCTGCTGTACTTCATCACCCACCCCGACCGCCCCATCGCCTACGCCGAACTGCTGGACAACGTCTGGGGCCCAGGCTACGAGGCGGCCGTCAGCAACCTGAAACTATACATCCTGTACCTGCGGCGCAAGATAGAACCCGATCCCTACAATCCCATCTACATTGTCAACGAGCGCGGCGTCGGCTACCGTTTCGTCCGCTCACCCTTGCAGGAGAAGTGAACGTGGCCATCTATCAATTTGAAGATCGCATCCCCACCATCGGCAGCGGCACCTATGTCCACCCCTCGGCGTCGGTCATCGGCGACGTCTCCATCGGCGAAGGCTGCTGGATCGGGCCGGGGGCCTGCATCCGAGGCGACTACGGTCGAATCACCATCGGGAACTACACGAGCGTAGAGGAGAACGCCGTCGTGCACGCCAGGCCGAGCGAGCAGACCGCCATCGGCGACTGGGTTACCATCGGCCACGCCGCCGTCATCCACAACGCCACCATCCAGGATTACGCCGTCATCGGCATGCGCGCGGTGGTGAGCGATTGGGCCGTCGTCGGCGTGTGGAGCGTCGTGGCCGAAGGCGCGGTCGTGCGGCAGAGTCAAGAGGTGCCCGCCGGCAAAATCGCCGTCGGGTTGCCGGCGCGCCTTTTGGAAAAGGACGTGAGCGACGAATACCGCGCCCAGTGGACGCGCTTCAAGGAGACTTACGTGGACCTGGCGCGAAGGTACCCTCGGGGCCTGCGAGCGATTTAGCCCTAGACCCGTCTGCCCCAATCCGCGCCCTCACGATTTGAGGACGACTTCCTCCCTCCCCTGCAGGCGATCCAGAATCCGCGTGCAGATGATGTCCAGGTGCGCCGCCGAGTTGACGAAATCCAAATCGTCGGCCGGAATCGTCAGCACCGGGCACAGGTTGAACCCGTCCATCCACGCCTTGTACAGGTCGTTCAATCGCGCCAGGTAGTCCTCGCTGATGCCCGACTCCATGGCGCGCCCCCGCATCCGAATTCGCCGAGCCAGTGTTGGCACCGAAGCCTGCAGGTAGATGAGCAGGCTTGGGATGGGGAGATGCGCGACGATCATGTCGTACAGGCGCACGTAGGCGTCAAAATCCCGCTTGGTCATCATGCCCATATCGTACAGCGCCTGGGCGAAGATGTGCCTGTCCTCGTAGATGCTCCGGTCCTGGATGACCGATTCGGGCAGCGTCGCAATGTGCCGATGCAATTCCGCGCGGTGCCCGAGAAAGAAGATCTGCAGGTGGAAACTCCACTGCCGCATGTCGGCGTAGAAATCGGCCAGATAGGGGTTGTCATCCACGCTCTCGTAGTAGGCCTTCCACCCGAGGCGTTGCGCCACCAGCGTGGCGAGACTGGTCTTTCCCGATCCGATGTTGCCCGCGACGATGACGAAGCGTTTCACCATGGCAACGGCAGCCCTCCTCTGATGTTGAGTGGCGACAGCATCGCACACATTGTAACCGAAGGCGCGCCGCGCGTCCAGTCAACGTGCGACGCACCTCGGAAGTGCGTCGCACGTGCCTTCTCACGTCATTGCGAGCGAAGCAAAGCAATCTCACGCTCCATCTGTCATGCTGAGCGAAGCGAAGCATCTCGGTTGGCGAGATTCTTCGGCGCTGCGCGCTCGCAATGACAGTTCCTGGCAGACTTCCGAACCGGACTTCGCCTGCCGCCGCGCATTTGTGAGAAATAGCGCATGGCGTATAATGTATGCAATCCACCCTATCGTTGAAGAGATTCGTTCATGAAACCCATCAACTGGCCTAACTCTGTGAGTGCGGCCCGCGTTCGCACCGCAACCGCCCTCCGCAATCGCGCCCTGGGCCGTTCCGCCGCGCTGGAGACCCTGCGGCTTGCCCTGCCCGCCGCCGGCGAGCAACTGCTGGCGATGATGGTGGGCATTGTGGACACGTTCCTTGTGGGACACATCGGCGCGGCGGCCCTCGCGGCGGTGGGCCTGGCGAACCAATGGGTGATGCTGACCAACGCACTGTTCGGCGCCATCGGCGTCGGCAGCACGGCCCTTATCGCGCGCTCCGTCGGCGCAAAGGACACGCCGCTCGCCAACCGCGTGCTTCGCCAGTCGGTGCTTCTCGGGGCGATGATCGGCATCACCGCCACCGTCCTCGGCGTAACCCTGTCGCGTCCCGCGGTCGCCCTCATGGGGGCCGAACCCGAAGCCCTGGGCCCGGGCACCACGTACTTGCGCATCGTGGCCGCCGTGTTTCTACCCGCGACGCTGATGTTCATCTGCAACGCGGCCATGCGCGGCGCGGGCGACACGCGGACACCTTTGCGCATCATGTTTATCGTCAACGGCATCAACATCGTGGTGGCCTGGTCGCTCATCAACGGGGCCTTCGGCCTGCCGCGCATGGGCGTGGCGGGGTCGGCCATCGGCGCAGCCACCGCCCGCCTGACCGGCGGCGTGTTGGCCTTGAGCACCCTGGCGCGGGGACGGGGGGCGCTCCGCCTCGTCCTGGACCGCCTCCGTCCCGACTGGGACCTCATCCGCCGCATCTTGCGCGTCGGCATCCCTTCGGGGCTGGAACAACTCTTGTTCCGCTTCGGGCAGATGTCCTATGCCCGCGTCGTCGCCACGCTGGGGACCGCCGCCTTTGCCGCCCACCAGGTCGCGCTCAATGCCGAGTCGCTGTCGTACATGCCGGGCTTCGGGTTCGCCGTGGCCGCGACGACGCTGGTCGGGCAGGCGTTAGGCGCGCAGAATCCCAAGGCCGCAGAGCGCAACGGCTACACCGCGTTCGCCATCGGGGCAACGTTGATGGGCCTCATGGGGATCGTGTTCATCCTGTTCCCGCTGCCGCTCGTCAGTTTCTTCACCTCGGACCCCGAGGTGATCGCGCTGGGCACTACGCCGCTGCGCATCGTGGGGCTGGCCCAACCCGCGCTCGCCGCCACGATGATCATCAACGGCGCGCTCCGCGGTGCGGGCGATACCAAGTATCCCCTCTACATCGTCGCGGGGTGCATCTGGGGAATCCGGGTGCCGCTCGCCATCCTGTTCATCACCATCATGGGGCTTGGACTATCGTGGGCGTGGGTCGCCATGTGCACAGACCTCCTGTTCCGCGGTCTGTTCGCATTCCTGCGCTACCGGGGCGGCAAATGGAAGACGATTCAGGTATAACAGAAAATGCCAGCGGCCGTGCGCGCGTGAGGGGCGCCGCAACGGCCGCTGACAACGCGCGCTAGGCGCACAACCGCACGGCCGCCTTGTACAGCACCCGCGCGGCAAACCCCAGGTTCGCCACCGATATTCGCTCGTTGTGCCCGTGGGCCATCTCCAGCGGCGACTGGTCGGTGTCCTGTTTCATGGGGCAGAAGCCGTACACCTTCACCCCACGCTTCGCCAGGAACCGGCCATCGGTGGAGCCGGTGATCATGAACGGGAGCAGTACGGCGCCCGGGTCTTCTTCGGCCAGCGCCTCGCCGAAGATGGTGTACAGCGGGGTCTGGTAACCCGCCTCCGACGGCTCGGACGTGCCGATGATGTCAATCCGCACCTTGCCGCCGATGTAGGGTCGTATCTCACGGATCAGATCATCGGGGGTCTGGCCGGGAAGCAGCCGCCCGTCCACCTGCGCCTCGGCTACCGACGGGATGACGTTGGTCTTGCTCCCCGCGTGGAGGACGGTGGGCGTGGCCGTGTTGCGCACCGAGGCACGCAGTAGCGGCCCGATCATCTCCTCACGTGCCAGGGCCTTGGCGATCAGGGGCTCAAAGACCGGGTTCAGCACCAGCGGCAGCATGACCGACTGCGGGAAGGGCAGCAACTTCGCCAGTTGGTGGACGAACTCGCGCACCGTCGGCACGATGTGCAGCGGAAGGCGGGCGCGGGACAGGCGGGCGACAGCCTCCGCCAGCGTCGCCACGGCGTTGTCGCCCTTCGGGGTGGACGCATGGCCCGGCTTGCCCTGCGCCGTCAACTTCATCCAGCAGACGCCCTTCTCGGCACTCTGGCAGACGTACACGCGCCTGCCGCCGATGTCCAGGCCGAACCCGCCGCCCTCGTTGATGGCGTACTCCGCCGCCAGCAGTTCGGGCCGCTGCTCCACCAGCCAGCCCATGCCCGCGAGGCCGCCCACCTCTTCGTCCGCCGTGGCGGCCAGGATAACATCCCGCTTCAGCGGCACGCCCTCGCGTTTGAGCAGCAGCATCAGCACCAATTGCACGGCGGTCAGGTTCTTGGTGTCCACCGCGCCACGCCCCCAGATGAACCCATCCACAAGTTCAGCCGCGAAGGGCGGGTGCGCCCACTTGTCCGGCTCTACGGGCACGACATCTAGGTGCGACATCAACAGCAGTGGGCGGGCCGAGCCGTCGCCCTTGAGCCGGGCGATGACATTGCCGCGCCCGGGTGCCGACTCCAGCACCTCCGCCTCTATCCCCTCGCCCCGCAGCACGTCGGCCACGTACTGCGCCGCGGGGAGTTCGTTGCCGGGCGGGTTCGTCGTGTCTATGCGAATCAGGTTCTGCAAGTGCTGCGCGATCTCGCGCTCAACAGCGGTCCAATCTGGAGACATCGCGCTCCCTCCCCACACTTACGCCAGCCACCTCTCCAGGATGTCTTTCAGCGTCGGCTGGCCAATTTCCTGCAACTCGTACCGCACGCGCTGGGACGGATGCTTGATTTTCACCACCCTGCGCAGGTCAATGGGCGTGGCGATGAGCACCATATCGCAGGGCGTGTTGTTGATGGTTTCCTCCAGTTCGCGCACCTGCTTCTCGCCGTACCCCATGGCGGGCAGGAGCGCGCCGGTGTTCGGGTACTTGCGGAACGTGTCCACGATGGAGCCGACCGCATAGGGCCGCGGGTCCACCAACTCCGCCGCGCCCAGCCGCCGAGCGACCACCGTCCCCGCGCCGTAGGCCATCTCGCCGTGCGTGAGGGTCGGGCCATCCTCAATGACCAGCACGCGCTTGCCGCGAATCGCATCGGGCGACTCCACGAAGATAGGAGAGGCCGCTTCCAGCACCGTCGCGCGTGGGTTCACCTGGTAGATGCTGTCGCGCACCGCCGAGATGTTGGCCAAATCTGCCGTGTCCACCTTGTTGATGACCACCACGTCGGCCATGCGCAGGTTCGCCTCGCCGGGGTGATACCGCACCTCGTGCCCGGGCCTGTGAGGGTCGGCCACGACGATGTGCAGGTCAGGCTTGTAGAAAGGCAGGTCGTTGTTCCCGCCATCCCACAGGATGACATCGGCTTCCTTCTCGGCCTCGCGGAGAATCTGCCCGTAGTCCACACCGGCATAGACGATAACGCCCCGGTCCAGGTGCGGCTCGTACTCCTCGCGTTCCTCAATGGTGCAGTTGTGCCGGTCCATATCGGCGTAGGTCGCGAACCGCTGACATGCCTGCTTGGCCAGGTCGCCGTAGGGCATGGGGTGGCGGATGGCGACGACCCGCTTGCCCATGTCGCGCAGGATGCCCGCGACCCGGCGGCTGGTCTGGCTCTTGCCGCTGCCGGTGCGCACGGCGCACACAGCGACCACCGGCACGCTCGCCTTCAGCATGGTGGCGTCGGCTCCCATGAGCCGGAAGTCGGCCCCTGCCGCCAGCGCGATGGACGCCTTGTGCATCACGTACTCGTGGCTCACGTCGCTGTAGGCGAACACCACCTGGTTCACCCGCAAATCGCGAATCAGGGTGACCAGTTCGGATTCGGGGTAAATCGGAATGCCCTTCGGGTAGTTCGGCCCCGCCAGTTCTGCCGGATACACCCGCCCCTCAATGTTGGGAATCTGCGTCGCCGTGAACGCGACGACTTCGTAGTTTGGGTTGTTGCGGAAGTACACGTTGAAGTTATGGAAGTCCCTTCCGGCAGCACCCATGATGAGAACCCTGTCTTTCTCCATTGAAAGCCTCCTCAGTGTGATAGGACTTGGTTACGATTTGCTCTCTGAGCGGGGTTTCGCCAAGGGCCTTGCAAATCGCGCCAGAATCTCGCCCACGCCGTACAGCAGAATGAGGGGAACCATGACGATCATCATGTTGAACGGGTCTGGCGTAGGCGTGATGACCGCGGCCAGCACGGCGATGACGAGGATCGCGTACTTGCGATTCTTGCCAAGAAACGCGGGCGTTACAATCCCGAGTTTCGCGAGGAAGAAGATGATGAGCGGCGTCTCAAACGTAACCCCCACCCAGAACAACAGGCCGGTTACAAAGGAAATGTAGGAGTCTATGGAATAGGTCGGGCGAACGATGTCGCTCATGAAGCCCTTGAGATAAGCGATGGCGAAGGGCAGCATGACGAGCGCGGCGAACAGCACGCCCACCGCAAAGGACAGCGTGGCCGCGGGCAACAGGTAGTACAGGTACCGCTTCTCCTGCGGCGTCAGGCCCGGAACGACAAACCGCACCAGTTGGTACACGATGACCGGCATGGCGATGACCAGACCCAGAATGAGGGCCAACTTGAAGTACACGATGATGGTCTCGGTGGGACGCAGCGCCACAGGCACATTCGGCTGCATGGGGCGGATGACGATTTCAAACAGCCGGGGCGTGAGCACGAAGAGGCTCACCGCCGTACCCACGAAAAGCGCGATGAACGCCTTGATGAGGCGGTCGCGCAGTTCCCCCAGGTGCGCAAGCAGCGGCATCTTGTAGTTCTCAGTCATGCTGCTTGGGGCCTCCTTCGGCTGGGGTCTCGCGGGTTTCGGCTGGGTCAGTCGCCGCACTCGGAGGCACCGGCTGGGCGGCCGGGGGTTCGGGTGCTACCACCTCACCCACCCTGGACAGCGGGATGCTGTGGACCGGCTGGATGGCAGGCGATGGAGCGGCGGGGCGCTCGGCGTCCTTGGCTGCCTCGGCCAAGTCCAGTTCCTTTGCAACCGCGGAGGTAACCTCGGCAGAGGTTTTGCGGAACTCGTTGATCGCCCGCCCGATGCTGCGCGCGACCTCCGGAAGACGATTGGGCCCGAAAATGATGAGGGCCAGAATCAAGATGAGGAGAAGTTCCCCCGGGCCAATGCCGAACAGGTTCATGCCCTATCCCCTTTCGCCGAATCCTCGGCGGAGGCCGCGTCCTGCGAAGGCCCAGGGTTCGCCATCCCCTGCATCTGAAGCACAAAACTGCCCAGGACTCCGTTCACGAATCGGTGGGAACTCTCGCTGCCGAACATCTTGGCCAGTTCCACCGCCTCGTTGATGACGACCTTCATGGGCGTCGTGCGGTCAATGTACAGTTCAAACAGCGCGATGCGGAGGATGTTGCGGTCTATGATCGCCATCTGCTCAATGGGCCATTGAGGGGCGTTTTTCTGGATGAAGGCGTCCAGTTGTTTGCGATGCTCCAGCACGCCGAACACCAGAGCGCGCGCAAAGTCCACGCCTGCGTCGGGAAGCGGCGTCTCCTCCAAGCGGTGCTGAAGCACAACGTCGGGAGGATGCCCCACACTGTCGGTTTCAAAAAGAGCCTGCAAAGCAACAATGCGAGCGCGCCGCCGTACCTTCACGGTCTACACCTGCTCCTCAGAATCAGGGAGTTCCACATCCTCAATGAAGATGTTGACCTCGCGGACCACGAGGCCCACCGTGTCGCTGATGGCCCGTGCGATCTCGGCTTGCAGCCTCCGTCCCAGCGCCAGCAGGTTCACGTTCGCCTTGGCGACAAGGTGGACATCCACCGCCACGCTATTGCCCTCAACATCCACGCGGACGCCGTCATCCACGCCGCCGACGCCGAGAAACCGGCTCACGTCGCTGCGCCAGTCCTTGCACAGGCGCGCCACGCCCTCATCCGCATTGACCGTCAGGGTTACGATGGTCGTCAGAACACTGGGAGCCAGGGTAACCTTGCCCGCCGTCTCGCCTTCCATAGACACACCCCCTCGCAAACAGCCTCGCGAACCCTAGATTATCCGATTGCGCGCCGAACGTCAAGCGGCGCGACGACGTGTGCGAAACACAAAACAAAGGCCGCGATGCGGAATCCCGCGCCACGGCCACGGGCTGACTCACGCAGGGAAGGCCGACTTCGCCTACTCTGCGCTCTCAACCTTGATTCGCTCGGCCCCACGATAGTACCCGCAGTTCGGGCAGACGCGGTGGGGCAACCGCAGCGTCTTGCACTGAGGACACGCAACCAGGGCTGTCGTCTTCAGCGCCAGATGGGACCTGCGGCGATCTCGCCGTCCTTTTGAGAGTTTCCGCTTTGGCAGAGCACCCATGTCAAACCACTCCTTCAATGCTAGTGATGTCAACTTGCCTGCAGGTCGGCCAGCGGCGCCCATCGCGGGTCCACCGGCTCGTCCGAGCAAGTGCAGGTTTCCGTATTCAAATTGCGCCCGCAGTGCGGGCAGATGCCGGCGCAGTCCTCCCGACAGTGGGGGTGATCCTCTATGGCCAGGAGCAGGTTCTGGCGGACCACCTCGCTCAGGTCCAGCATGTTGTGCTTGTCAATCACGAGGGCGGGGTCCTCGTGGGTATTCGGCAGCACCCGCCCGGTCAGCACGTCTATGCTAGGCTCAAACTCCTCCACGAGGTCAATGGACACCCGCTCCACGAAGGGCTCCGCGCACCGCACGCAGATCAGTTCCAGGTCGGCGTAGGCGGTGCCCTCCACCAGCACATTGGCCCCCACATGGGTAAACCGCACGTGCCCCATGAGCGTGCTGTGGGGCACGATCAGCGGATCCAGCCCGCTGATGTCGTCATCCAAATCGTACTCCCGAACCCCGCCCGTGGGGCCGAGAAGCAACTGCGCAACGTTGAATCGCATGTCAAATACCTTCTTCTGTACCCGAAAGCACGGCGCATTATAGCCCCTCCACGCGCCTGTGTCAAAGCGCGCGCCACGGCAATCCATTGTGGCTTTCGTTGGTGGCGCGCACGCCGCCCGTCCCGTGCCATCGCGAGCGAAGCGAAGCAATCTCACGCCAAGTCTGCCATGCGCCGCACAAAACGAGAAGCGGCCCGCAAGCCGCTTCTCCTGGTGGAGATGGCGGGAATCGAACCCGCGTCCGAAAGATTCGACCAGAGACATCTACAAGCGTAGTTGGCCTTTGGAATCTCGCCCCACGAGCGCCCGACCAACAGGGTCTGCGTGGAGCCAGCCGATGCGCTTAGGCTCCCCGTATCGGCATCCGGGGAACTGCATCCCGGTCTTCATGACGCCCTGGGACCACCTCACCGGGACAGAGATGGGCAGGACGTAGTTACCCGCAGGTAACTAAGGCGTTGACGCTCGCTGACTAGGCAGCGATGGCCAATGCCGGCTGCTGTGCAAAGTTCGCACTTCGCGTTTTGCCCATTTTGACGCGGCTGGGCGCCTCGGCTTGCAGCCCCTGATCAGCCTCCTCCGTCGAGACCATTCATCCCCGACTGGCCCTATTATAGCCGAAAATGGCCAAAATACAAAAAGCCGTCCCGCCGTTCACGCGCAAGTTGCCAGCCCGCCGCGCATCATGCTATAATGCGTGCGAGCCCCCGTAGCTCAACGGACAGAGCAACTGCCTTCTAAGCAGTCGGTTGAGCGTTCGAATCGCTCCGGGGGTACCAAATAAGGGACTCACACGCACGTGCTGACCGACAGCTGGTATCACTGCAAGCGAGTTCGCAAGGCGGATCAGAAGCGTGGTTGGGACATGAGCGGCGGCTTGAAGAGCAACCGCATGATGCGCCTGGTGGCCGAAGACGGCACTCGTACATGGGTGACACTGGCAGAGTACGCGGCGAGGCTATCCCCCAACGACTGGCAAGAAGCAGTCTGGCCCTCGCAGAATGGGGGACAAAAGGTGTATGTGCACCTTGTCCGCACGTTCATCCGAAAGTTGGGCCCTGTCGCCCTGGTCATCACATGCGAGGACGTTCTTGACCCGGCCAAGTCCATTCGGTACTGGGGGTCCACTCTGCTGGACGCCGATGCTCAGACCCTCATCAACGTCCTGGCCATTCGCTGGAGCGTGGAGGTCTTCTTAGAAGACGCAAAGGATCTGCTGGGTTCTGACCACTACCAGCTGATGAAAGCAGAGGCGATCCTCCGATTCTGGACGCTGATCGCCTGCCTGGCGCGCTTCCTGGACGAACAGCGGGCGTCACGGGGCGATCTCAAAACCTGGGGAGAGGCCCGTAACGCCATCCGGGAAGAGCATCAGCGCAATCTGTTGGCGTGGCTTGAAGCCCAATTCCGCGCGGGCCGCACAATTGGCTTTATCCAGTTGTTAAAGTGCAAAGATAGTGCTATTGATTTTCTCGTGAAGGTGTGATATAGTACGAATGGACTTCGCTTCACGAACGTAAGCCATTGATTCAGTGCAGGCATACGCGGGATTTTTCCCGCATAGTACCCTAATTCGGTTATATTGTACGGAAACTCTGCCGTATAGCAAATTGCAGTATAATATATAGTTCAGCCGACCGCTTCGCGCTCGGCTGAACGGCGCGGCGGCTTCGCCGCTTGTCGGCCTTGCTCGCTGCGCTCGC
>JARYMK010000219.1 GCA_029907165.1 Anaerolineae bacterium | reverse complement strand
GCTGCGGTACGCGACGGGCGTCTTCAGCGGGATGGCGATGGTGGGATTCGGGTACCCCCTGCTGAACGCCGTCCTGTGGCGCGACTGGGCCGACGAGACAATCCTGCGACGAGCGCGCGAGGCCATCGGGCTGGCGGTGGCGGTGTGGGCAGCGTTGTCCGCGGCGAGCCGTGTGGCGTGGTTGCTGCCGCTGGTCGCGCTCGCGAGCCTGGCGGGAATCGCGCTGATGTTCACGGGCGTGAACGCGGCACTGTGGCTGGTGCTGGCCCGCAGGGAAGAGCGAGCGTTGACCCTCCGCGACGCGCTGCCGGCGCTGGCGGCGGGGTTCGTCATGGCGTCGGGCGAGATTCTGTTCATCCGCGTCGCGCGGATGGCGCTGGAACGTGCGTTGGGTCGGTAGGGTGAATTCACCGCAGCGCCGCGGAGCGCGCAGAGGAAGATATTCTCTCCGCGGTCTCTGTGCTCTCTGCGGCGGAACTTGTTAGGAGGGCAAGGCATGGATTGGGTAACGGGTCTTCTGACAGGGTTTGGCCTGGCGGGTGCGGCGGGGCTGAATGCCTACCTGCCCCTGCTCATCGTGGCGCTGGCCGGACGGTTCACCGACTGGATTCACCTCAGCCCGCCGTTTGATGCCCTCACCAGTTGGTGGGCCATCGGCGTGCTGCTGGTGCTCCTGACGGTGGAGATCTTCGTGGACAAGATTCCCGCCGTGGACACCGCCAACGACATCATCCAGACGGTGGTGCGGCCCGCGGCGGGGGCCATCCTGTTCGCCGCCAGCACGCGCGTCATCACCGACATTCACCCTGTTGTTGCAATTGTCTGCGGCCTCATCGTCGCGGGCGGTGTGCACGCCGTGAAGGCCAGCTCGCGCCCCGTCATCACCACCATGGGCGGCGGCATGCTGAACCCGGCGGTCAGTTTCACCGAGGATGTGGTCTCCGCCGGGACGTCGGTCATGGCCATCCTTGTGCCGCTCATCACGTTTGTGCTGTTCCTGCTGCTGATACTCGGCTTTTACCTGTGGGTGCGCCGCAGGAAGCAGCGCCGCGCAGATGGGATGGGATCGCCCGGGAGCGCATGATCGCCGAGCACTTTCGCGCCAAACTGGACACCCTGCCCACCGAGCCGGGCGTCTATATCATGCGGGACGCCGAGCGGCGGGTCATCTACGTCGGCAAGGCGGTGAACCTGCGGAGCCGCGTGCGTTCGTACTTCCAGGATTCGGCCCAGGCTTCGTCCAAGATACGGCGGCTGGTGGCCGAGGTCGCAGACCTGGAGTTCATCGTTACGGCGACGGAACTGGAGGCCCTCGTCCTGGAGTGCAACCTCATCAAGGAGCACCGCCCGCGTTTCAACGTGCGCCTCAAGGACGACAAGCGGTACCCGTACATCAAGATTCACTGGCAGGACCCGTTCCCCCGCGTGGAGGTAACCCGCGAGATGCGGCAGGACGGCGCGCGCTACTATGGCCCGTTTGCCGACGTGGGCACCGTGCACCAGACACTGGACCTCCTGCGGCGCATCTTCCCGTACCTCACGTGCACGCGCGAAATCACAGGCAAGGACCGCCGCGCGTGCCTGTACTATCACATCAAGCGGTGCCCTGGGCCGTGCATCGGGGCGATTTCCCAGGAGGACTATCGGGCCATCATTCAGCAAATCTGCCTGTTCCTGGAGGGCAAGACCGAGCGCATCCAGTCGCAATTGCAGGCGCAGATGAAGGCCGCCGCCGAGGCGCTGGATTTTGAGCGCGCCGCCTTCATCCGCGACCAGATTGCCGCCATGCAGCGGGTGGTGGAGCGGCAGCGCGTGGTCAGCCGCGCCCGCGCCGACGAGGACGTGATCGCCTTCGCCCGCGAGGATGGCGACACCTGTGTGCAGGTGTTCTTCATCCGCGGTGGCAAACTCATCGGGCGCGAGACGTTCCTGCTGGACGGCGTGGAGGACGACCAGCCCTCGCACATCCTCGGCTCGTTCGTCAAGCAGTTCTACGACGAGGCTGCCTACATCCCGCCGCAAATTGTGCTCAGCGAGGGGCTGGACGAGCGGCTGGTGGTGGAAACCTGGCTCCGCCAGAAGCGCGGGCACAAGGTGGCGGTTCGGGTGCCGCGGCGGGGCGAGCAGAAGGACCTGGTGGCGCTGGCGGCCAAGAACGCCACCGAGACCCTTGCCCACCTGCGCGCCCAGTGGCAGTTGGACGAGGCGAAGTGGGCGGCGGCGCTGGCCGACTTGCAGGCGGCGCTGGGCCTGCCCGAGCCGCCCACGCGGATGGAGTGCTACGACATCTCCAACATCCAGGGCGCGTCGGCCACGGGCAGCATGGTGGTCTTCGTGAAGGGCATCCCCAGGAAGAGCGACTACCGCCGATTCCGCATCAAGACGGTGGAGGGCGCGGACGACTTCGCCATGATGGCCGAGGTGCTTCGGCGAAGGCTGCTCCGCCTGAAGGCCGCGGGCGAGACGGAGCCGCGCGCGCCAGGGACCAAGCCCGACTCATTCGCGCTGAAGCCCGATCTCATCCTCATAGACGGCGGCAAGGGCCAACTGAACGCAGCGCGGCAGGTGATGGAGGAACTCGGCATCACCGGCATCGCGCTGGCGTCCCTCGCCAAGGAGCGCGAGGAGGTCTTCGTACCCGACCGGCCCGACCCCGTGCCGCTTCCGCCGAACTCGCAGGGGGCATTCCTGCTGCAGCGCCTGCGCGACGAGGCACACCGCTTCGCCGTGGCCTACCATCGCACCATCCGGCAGCGCACGGGCCTGGCGTCCTCGCTGGACCGGATTCCCGGCATCGGGCCCAGGCGCAGGAAGGCACTGCTGGCCCGCTTCGGCTCGTTGGACGGCATCCGCCGGGCCAGCGTGGAGGAACTGGCCGCCGTGCCGGGGATGACCCGCGAAATCGCCGAGCGCGTCAAAGACCTGTTGTGAGTGCGCGGATTGTGGTATAATAGGGCCTGGCGCACGAGGAGGGCGCGACTGTGGACGAGGTTACCCGCCAACGGGGTCAAGCGAGGCAGGCTGGCGAGAGCAGCGCACAGGCGAACGTGGACTGGTTCGCCCGCTGGCAGGTCTCACTGCAGCCCGGCGAGGGGTTCCTGGGCGAGTGGCGGGACTCGCCGCTGGTGTTGCTGTTGAACATGTTGCCCCCGCTGTTGCTCGCTGTAGTTTTGGTCCCGCTCTTCGTCTTGACCTTCAGCAGGTCCACGCCTCTTGCGACCGTCCTGTTTGCGCTTTTGTTGCCCTTGTCATTCGTTGTGTTGATCTGGCTATCGGTCGTCATGCTCCGATGGTATTTCCGCATCTACGTCCTCACCAACCGGCGGCTCATACGGCGCGAAGGCATCATCTGGCGCGTCCGGAACGAGGTGCAACTGCCTAAGGTGCAGAACGCTTCGTACTCGGCGGCCATACTCCAGAAGTGGGTAGGCCTGGGCACGGTGAAGGTAGAGACCGCGAGCATGGGACCGGCGTTGACCCTGGACAATGTGCGAGACGCGCTAAGTGTCTCGCAGCAGATTCTGAAGACAGCGGACGAGGCGAAGCGCCAGCGTGCGCTCATGGACGAGGAGCAGGTGCGCCGGATGCTAGAGACGAATCTCGTGGCCCCAGGCCCCCAGAGGAGTTCGTAATGTCCCAGCCGCCTGCTGTTCCCCTGCTGCCCGAGCCCAGGGTGTGGCATCGGCATCCGATTGTGCTCATTAGGACCGTGTTTCTGCCGTTCGGCGGGGTGCTCACGCTCCTCGCGGCATGGGCGGTGGATGGCACAACGAACGGGGCATGGGTTCGGGGGGTGCTGCTCGCGGGTAGTGTTGTCTTGGTTTGGCGGGCGATAGCGGCGATCACCCTGCCGAGCCCTGGTCCCCAGACTCCAGCATCCCAACGCCAGGGCGTGCTCCAGCGGGTAACGGGGGCCGTGCGTTGGCTCATGGCCATCGTAGCAATCGCGCTTGCGGCGGG
>JARYMK010000218.1 GCA_029907165.1 Anaerolineae bacterium | reverse complement strand
GCACCTTGCCAGGAATCTGCGGCAGGCCGTTGGCCTCCTTGCAGGCCAGCGCGCAGGAGTTGCAGCCCGTGCAGCGGGTCAAGTCCACTAGCATCCCCCAGGTCGCGCCTGATGCCTCCTCGGCAGCCCGCGCCGCAGCGCCAGGCAGAACCGTTGCCGCAGCAGCCGCAGCCGCGCCCAGCCCCAGGCTCTTCAGAAAGTCACGGCGGGAGATTCGGGCTTTCTCTAGATCGTCCATGGCTTGCCTCTCCTCTGCGCGATGTAACCGATGAGCAGGATGGCTACAACCCCCAGCACACCACCGATGCCCAGGCCCACGCCCAGGGTTACGATGGCCAGGTTGCGTAGGGAAGTGTTCTCCCTTTCCGCAGCCTCCAGTTGGTCGGCCAACACCTTCGCGGGATCGGGCCGGGTTTCGCCTGCGGTCATGGGCACGGTGCCCTGCGCATGGCAGCCGACGCACGATTCGGCAGGCGGCGCAAAGGTGTGATTCGGCGCGTTGCCCCCGCCCTTGGCGCTCGCCAGCACTAACCCGGCCTGGCCCGAATGGCTCACGGGCACGTGGCAGACGGTGCACTCAATGCCCAGGCTGTTGTGCTCGCCGTGAGGGAATGACTCCAGTTTGGCCCGGTGGCACGACGTGCAGAGTTGGTCGGCGGGGAGACGCAGGCTCTGCGAATGGGCGTCGTGACAACCGATGCACTGGACGTTGAGCGCGGCGTGGGGTGTCGCCTGCCACTGCTCGTAGGTCTTGGCGTGGCACTCCTGGCACGCGGTGGAGTCGGCCGGTAGTTTCATCACGGTGCTGCGCGGGTGGCCTTCCACATACGGCCCGTGGCAGGCTTCGCACTCCACGTCCTTGTACGCGCACGTGCCTTCCTCCGCGTCAAACGCGGTGGTGTGACACCGCAGGCAGGCGCGGTCGGCATCCGGCGGTACCGCGGACGTGGCCTTGGCGTGGGTGGAGTTCTGCCAGGCCCGCGCCTCGGCCGAGTGGCAGGCGGCGCACTGGTCCGGCCCCTTGTACGTCGGGGCGGGGTCCTGCGCCAGCGCTGCCGGCGAGAATACCATCAGGACAATCAACGCGAGAGCGCAGCTGATGATCAGCCCTCTCATGCAGGTGCGACTGCGCTTTGGATCACGATTGTTTGCCATGTGAACCCTCCATGTGCGAGATTGTGTTGTGAAACCCTTGCCGCCCAAAGGCCCCTGGCGCGCGGCGCCGGGTTACGCTGATGAGCGGGCCAAACGATTCAGCAGTGCGGACAACAGCGCCATCGTCAGAATGGGAACGCCAAGCCGCACGACCATCATCCCCACAATAATCAGATCGTCCATCACCGTAGACATCTTCCTTCACCCCCGTTCGTTCAAGCCGTTGCCTGGGCACGGGCAGGTCAAGCGCGGGCCGCAGCAAGGCTTTTCTGGTACATGGCACAGGCCTCGCAGGTGGGGGAGAGCCTGCCGGTGGCCAACTGCTTTGCAAGCCAGCAGGGCAGGTCAGGCCGCTTCACCGCGGGGCAGTCGGCCTTCGCCTCGTCGCTGCACCCCTTCACATCCCAGCAGGCCGACGGGGCAGCCGCCGCTGCCGCCTGGGCAAGGGCGGCTCGCTTCTCGGCCTCCAGTGCCCGCGCTTCCTCGCGCTGCACGTACACGCTCACGCCCCACGACAGCAACACCATCACCACAATGGGCACCCCCATGCGCAACACAAACAGCCCGATTACCGCAAGTACCGATTCCATCGCCGACCTCCTGATTCACGGTTCCATGTGGGCGCCGAATCGCCGGTGCCCCTCTGTTCTTCCCCCTACAGCATACGCCATGCACTTGGGGAATGCCATCGGGTCTTGTGTCCATTGTGGGATGGGGGGAAGCCCCCATGTGCCCTGCGGGGAACTACCGAGGGATTGGGGAGATTCGGCTATATTCCCCCAACCGCTGTCCTATGCTTGACGGCGCAGGCATCGGGTGGTATAAGGGCTGCATCCTGTCCCGAACGTGAGGAGACGCTGCAATGAACATTCTGATCTCGGTGGACATGGAAGGCATTTCGGGCGTGGTTACCACCGACCACGTTACCTCCAGCCACAAGGAGTACGACCGCTTCCGCAAACTGATGACCGTCGAGGCCAACGCCGCCATTGAGGGTGCGCTGGCGGGCGGAGCCACCCGCGTCGTGGTCAACGATAGCCACGCCGGGATGGCCAACATCCTGCTGGAGGAACTGAACCCGGCTGCCGAACTCATCTCTGGAAGCCCCAAGCCCCTGAGCATGATGGAGGGCATCGGCCCGGACGTGGACGCGGTCTTCTTCGTGGGATACCACTCGCGCATGGGGACGGGCGGGGGCGTGCTGGCCCACACCTACGCGGGCAGCATCGTTACCGAGGTGCGCCTGAACGGCCAGGCCCTGGGCGAAACCGGGCTGAACGCGGCGGTGGCCGGCGCCTACGGCGTGCCGGTGGTGCTGGTAACCGGAGACCGCGCCGTAACCGACGAGGCCCGCGCGCTGCTGGGCGACGTGGAAACGGTCGTCGTCAAGGAGGGAGTCGGGTGGAAAGCGGCGCGCTGCTTGCATCCCGAAGTGGCGCACCGGCAGATACGCGAGGCCGCCCAGCGCGCTGTCCGCAAGCGCGTGCAGCCCTTCGTCGTGGCGACGCCCGTGGAGGTGCGCGCCGTGTTCCAGCGCCTGGCCCAGGCCGACATGGCCGCGTTGATTCCCGGGAGTCGTCGCGTGGACGGGCTGACGCTGGAGTTCGGTGCCCCAGACATGGAGTCGGCCTATCGGACGTTCTGGGCGATGGTGGCCCTCGCCGGCACGGTGTAGTCTGCGTTGACAACCGGCCCCTCCGCACGTATACTTGCACACGATGGGTAAGTGCCTCCTCACGTTGCGCGATGGGCTTCGGGAACGCCATTCCGCCTCGTCCGTCGCCTGGTGAGCGCGTCCCAGACAACCCGCCTGACATTTGCGGAGGGCAGATTGCGTCTCAAACGGCTGGAACTCCAGGGATACAAGACATTCGCGACCAAGACCGAGTTCGTCTTCAACGATGGCATCACGGCCATCGTCGGCCCCAACGGCAGCGGCAAGAGCAACATTGCCGACGCCGTGCGCTGGGTTCTCGGCGAGCAGTCCTATCGCCTCCTCCGCGCCAAGCGCACCGAGGACATGATCTTCCACGGGAGTTCCCAGCGCGCCCGCGTGGGCATGGCCCAGGTCAGCATCACCCTGGACAACTCCGACGGCTGGCTCCCCCTGGACTTCGCCGAGGTTACCATCACCCACCGCGCCTATCGCTCGGGCGAGAGTGAGTACACCATCAACGGTAGCCGCGTGCGCCTGCGCGACGTAACGGAACTCCTCGCCAAGAGCGGCCTGACCAAGCGCAACTCCATCGTCATCGGCCAGGGACACATAGACGCGGCCCTGTCGCTCCGCCCCGAGGAGCGGCGGACGTTGTTTGAGGAGGCGGCCAACATCACGCTGTACCAGTCCAAGCGCGATGCGGCCCTTGCCAAACTGGAGGCCACCGAGCAGAACCTGGTGCGCGTGCGCGACATCCTGGCCGAGATTGAGCCACGCCTGAAGACCTTGCGCCGCCAGGCTCAGCAGGCCGAGGTGTACCATGCGCTAAACCGCGAACTGGAAGACCTGCTGCGCGCCTGGTATGGCTACCGCTGGCGGAAGGGGAGCCGCGCCCTCCAGCAGGCCCGCGAGGCGCTGAACCAGGCGCGCCAGCAACTCCAGCAGGCACAGATGCGGCTGGAGCGCCTGGAGACGCAGGCCGCATCCGCCCGCGCCGAGCAGAACGCCCTGCGCCAGCAACTGGCCGAATGGCATCGGGAGAGCGCCGATCTCCACACCCGCGCCGAGGCCGTCCAGCGGGACTGGGCCGTGCGCCAGGAGCGCCTGCGCCTCGTGGGGCGTCTCCTCGCCGAAGCACAGGAGGAGATGGAGCCGCT
>JARYMK010000217.1 GCA_029907165.1 Anaerolineae bacterium | reverse complement strand
CGCCACTCCAGTACCTCGTGCACAATGGAATCCTGGGAAAGGAGGATGTGTCACTAAGGTACTGAACGAGTACAATGTATTGCCAAACGGCCCATTGTAGGGTATAATACAAACGCAATCGGGACCCGTCTTATCCGTTCGCCACCAAGGACAGGCGGTGGATATGGGCGCTTCGGGGGAATGGGCAAGGCCGACCTCCATGGGCAGATGCCGCAGGTCGGCTTTTGTCATGTATCGTTGGGCATAATCCGAGTTTCTCGGCACAACATCCTAACATAAGGAGAGGGACATGCAACTGATTATAACGGGCAAAAATGTGGAAGTTACGGACTGGCTGCGGTCCTACGTGGAAAAGAAGATCGGCAAACTGGATCGGTATCTTCCCACCATTGACGAGGCGCGGGTGGAACTGGCCGTGGAGAAGACGAAGAGCGCCCAGGACCGCCAGGTTGTGCAAGTAACGGTACGCAGCAGCGGCACGATCCTCCGCGTGGAGGAGAAGTCGGCCGACATGTTCGCCTCCATTGACGCCGCCGTGGACAAGATGCACCGCCAGATCGCGCGGTACAAGGGCAAGCAGCGCCGTCGCGGCCGCCCAAGCCCAGGCGAGATGCCTCCGGTCCCCGTGAGCGAGGCGGAGGAGGAAGAGCCTCGCATCGTCCGCACCAAGCGGTTCCGCGTGGACCGCATGGAGGAGACCGAGGCCATTGAGCAGATGGAACTGCTGGGCCATGACTTCTTCATCTTCCTGAACGTGAACACCGACCGTCTCAGCGTGGTTTACCGCCGCCACGATGGCGACTACGGGCTGCTGGAGCCGGAGATCGTGTAGAGTCGGCCGTCGCCAGTCGTCCAGGAACAGAAACCGTAGAGGGGACGGGGCTAGGGCAGATGCTCTAGCCCCGCCGAATTTTGGAGGGGCCAATGCCACGGCGTTTGGAACTCGTCCTGATGACGGGCGGAGAGGAGACGTCCCCCGAAGAAACGATGATGACGGAGGCCTGGCGTGCTGCCACGCTGGATTGGCTGGACCGCGCCGCCCGCGTGGACGCTATCGGCCGGGTGGTGGTGGCGACCAACTCGGAGCCGTTCTCCGAGCGGATTCGCGCCGCGCACCCCGACGCCGAGATCGCCCTGGACCGCGGCGCGTTCCACTTCGGGCGGCGGCTCCGCGACCTGGTAACCGAACACGGCCTGGCCGCGCCCTTCTACGCCGGCGGCGGTAGCGGCGTGTTCCTTGCGGAGGATGACCTGCGCTGGATCGCCGAAACGGTCGCCAATGGCGAGAAGCGCCTGGTCGCCAACAACTTCTACTCCTCAGACCTGGTCGCCTTTACGCCGGGCGACGCCATCCACCACATTGAGCCGCCCGACACGGACAATGACCTGGCCTGGCGGCTGGCGCGCCAGGCCGGTCTGGAGGCGCTGGCCCTGCCCCCGAGCGCCGTGAGCCTGTTTGACCTGGACACGCCCGTGGACCTGATGATCTGCATGGCCCACCCTGCCTGCCCCCTGCACCTCCGCGCGTACCTGGACAGCCTGGACCTGGACCCTGCGCCCGTCGTGCGCGCGCTGGATGTGCTGCGTAGACCGGGCGCGCGCATCCTGCTGGCTGGCAGGGTCGGGGCTGCTGCGCGTGCCTACATGGAGGAGCACACGCCCTGCACGGTGATGGCCCTAGCCGAGGAGCGGGGCATGCGGGCCAGCGGGCGCATGGAGCGGGGCGAAGTGCGCACCGTCCTCGGCTTCTTCATGCGCGAGCGCGGCCCCAGGGAACTGTTTCGGACGCTAGCCGATGTGGCCGACTTGGTCCTGCTGGACAGCCGCGTCCTCCTGTCCCACCTGGGCCGATGGCCAACGAACACCGACCGCTACCGCTCCGACCTGCTCCGGCCGGCGGGCATCGCCGACCCCGCGCTGAAGGCGCTGACCGAAGCCGCCGCCGACGCGCCCATCCCCGTGCTCCTGGGGGGGCACTCGCTGGTCTCCGGCGGGCTGTACGCCCTGGTGGACATGGCGCGAGGCATGGCGGAGCCGCAAGACCGGGAATGAGACTACCGCTTCACCACGGTCATTCTTGACGGCATGTCATCGCGATGGGCGCAGCGACGAGGCAATCTCTGTGCAGGAGGTTGCTTCGCTTCGTTCGCAATGACAGTAGAATACTATCCGCCTCTTCAGGCGGGTAGTGCGGATACTTCGCGGACCGCCCTCGGCGGCTCACCATCCCTCAATGAACTTGCGCCACTCCTTGTATTCGTCCAGATAGTGGCGGAACAAGTACAGGCTGTTGGCGCGGGGCTCAAACGCAGGCCGCAGCAGGCGCATCTGGGCTTCCTGCGGCGTTCGCCCGCCCTTGCGCCGGTTGCACGCCGGGCAGGCCGACACCAGGTTGTCCCAGGTAGGCGTGCCGCCGCGGTGGCGCGGAATCACGTGGTCCACCGTGAGATGCTTGGACGGCTGGCCGCAGTACTGGCACGTGTAGTTGTCGCGGCGGAAGATTTCCTTCTTGCTAAGCCGGACGCGCGGATAGGGGCGCATGACGGTGCGGTGGAGCCGAATCACCGACGGGCGCGGCAGCAGGGCCGAGGGCGTGCGGACGTACCCGCGGCCATTCTCCACGACCTCTGCCTTGCCCAGGTACAGCAGCGTCATGGCCCGGCGGGTACTGCAAACGTGCAGCGGCTGGAAGTTGTGATTGAGCACCAAGACGGGGGTATGCACCTTTCTCCTCCCCCAGCGGAACAACCACTTGGCCCACTGTTGCCGCGTATTCTAGCACGGTTTTCGGCGGGCACAAAATGGGCTGGGTGGCGGATTCGGCCTCGTCTTTTGTTGGCGCAGTCGGGACGTGGGGCCTGTGCAATCCGGCGTCTGGCGGGTGAAGCGACGCACCGCTCAACATGCGAGCGCCCGCGAGGTGCGTCGCACGTTGAGCATCTCGGTGGTGAAGTAGCAGGTCGCGCTTGGCCGCTTCCCATTCATTCGTGCCGATTCGCGCGATTCGCGGACGCCGTATTCGCGTCGATTCGCGGTCCCAGCATGTCAGGGAGAAGGCGGCTGCTCCGGGCAACTGAACACGTAGCCGATGCCGCGCACGGTGCGGATGTATTCGGGGTGGCACGGGTCCGCTTCCAACTTCTTGCGGAGCCAGCGGACGTGCACGTAGATGGTGCGGATGTAGCCCATGTAGGTCGTGTCCCAGACCGCTTCCAGAATCTGCTTCTTGGACAGGACCTCGCGGGGGCGGGTCATAAAGAACTCCAGAAGGCGGAACTCCTTGGGGGTCAGCGGGTGCTTTTCCTCCCCCTTCCACACGCACTGGTTTTCGTAGTCCAGCGTCAGGTCGCCCATCTGGATAGGGCCGGGCTTCTGTGCGGACAGAAGGCGACGCACATGGTAGAGGATGCGGCGGGTGGTGGCCGGACGTTCCAGCACGCGCTGGCTCTCCGCCTCGGGCACGTGAACGCCGACGGGCGGCACGAATACCAGCGGTGTGAAGCCGATGGCCCGGCGCAGGGAGTTGCTGAACGTCTGGGGCGAAGCCGAGTGGCCGTTCAGGCTGAGCACGACCAGGGCGTACCCCTGACCCTGCGCCATCCGCAGAGTCTTGCGGCTCGGAGGGGCCATCTGCACCTGGAATCCGGCGCGCTGCAAAGAAGCCTGAATCTTCTCCGCTTCCAGGAGGTCATCATCTATCAGCAGAATCTTGGTCTCCATAGGCGATGTCCGACAACCGTCTCACCGCAGCGTGTCTATTGTCCCGTCGCAGGGACAGAAACGCCCCTGGGCGAGCCGCTGCTCCACAGACCCTGGTGGCAATGGAGGTGGAAATCCCTGGCTTTGCGAGTTCCCCCGTCCGCGCAACTATTATAACGCATCTGCGGCCGCTTGGCAACAGCATGTACTCGTTCAGTACCTTAGTGACACATCCTCCTTTCCCAGGATTCCATTGTGCACGAGGTACTGGAGTGGC
>JARYMK010000216.1 GCA_029907165.1 Anaerolineae bacterium | reverse complement strand
CACACTCATAGAGCAGCCATTGTATCTTCCTTTCATCTCCTGTCCAGTGTCACTAACCTATCTGAACGAGCTCATTTCTGCGCGGTGGCAACGGCGAATGGACCCCGACCCGCGCAGATTCGCGGGTCTCCCATTTCTGCGCTCCCCTGCGACTTGTGTTATAATGCACGGCGAAAGGAGAATGGCGCAAGATGTTGGATATCCGGGAATTTCTGCTGGTGCTCATGGGCGTCGTCCTGGCCATAGACGTGCACGAGTGCGCCCACGCATGGAGCGCCGACAAACTGGGGGACCCGACGGCGCGATTCCTAGGACGCGTTACGCTGAACCCCATCAAGCACCTGGACCCCCTGGGGACGGTCATGATCGTCATGAGTTCCCTATCGGGCTTCGGCATCGGGTGGGGCAAGCCCACGCCGGTCAACCCGTACCGGCTGAAGTACGGGGCGCGGACGGGCATGGCGCTGGTGTCGCTGGCGGGGCCGTTGTCCAACTTGCTCACGGCCTTCATCCTGATGCTGCCGTATCGGATTCTCGGCAACACCATACCGCCCGCGCTGCTGACAATACTGGGAACGTGGGCTTTCGTGAACGTGATTCTGACCGTGTTCAATCTCATTCCACTGCCGCCGCTGGACGGGTTCAGCGTGCTGATGGGCATTTTGAGCAGCATCCGTTCGCCTTTCATGCGGAAAGTAACCCAGGCCCTGTCGCAGGTGCAAGCCTACGGGCCGATGGTGTTGCTAGCGGTGCTGGCGGTGGGTTGGGTAACCGGCGTCAGCATCCTGGGCGCGGTCATGAACCGGCCGATTGGGCTGCTCTGGGCGTTGGTTGCGGGATGGTAGCCGTGCGGCCCATGTACCGTGCCAAGCAGTTCTTCCGGGCGTTCCGCCGGCGCGACCCGGGGGCGTTTGTCGCCGTGGCACAGGCGTATCTCTCGCCGAGCCAGTTGGCGCTGTTCAAGCAGATGTCGCCATACGACCAGGAGCACGCCGTGGAGGTGCTGAGCCGCCTGCGCCGTCAGGGCTGGCGGGATGCAGAACTCATGCAGGCGGCGCTGCTGCACGACGTAGGCAAGGCGTTCGTCCGGTCCAGCCTGTGGCGGCGGGTGGCGCATGTGCTGCTGTGGGCCGCCGAAACGGACGACCGCCCGCGCGGAGGCTATGCACGCCATGCGGAGTTGGGCGCAGAGGCCGCCGAACGTGTGGGGAGTCCGCCGGAGGTCGTGGCGCTCATCCGCCGGCACCATGCGCCGCTGCCCCTGCCGCCACGCGACAGGTTGGACGATTGGCTCATCGCGCTCCACGTTGTGGACGAGATGGCTTGACGGGTTGAGTGTTCGTTGGAGGTGGATGGATGACAAAGCCGAAGATTGCGATTATCGGACTGGGAGTGGTGGGGACTTCGCTGGGTCTGGCGCTACGCAAGGCCAACGCGGACTACGAACTCATCGGCCACGACCGGGACCCGCTCGTTTCGCGCGGGGCGGGCAAGGCGGGGGCCGTTCACAAGACCGAATGGAACCTCATCGCGGCCATAGAGGACGCCGACGCCATTATCCTGGCGCTGCCTCTGCCGGCCATACGGGACACGCTTCAGCCCATCGCGCCGTACCTGAAGACGGGCGTGGTCATCACCGACACGGCCAATGTCAAAGCACCGGTGATGGCCTGGGCCAAGGAACTGCTGCCGGATCACGTCAACTTCGTGGGCGGCAACCCTATTTTGCCCATGGGTAAGACCGGCCTGGAGCCGGATGCCGACCTGTTCAGCGGGGGGGTGTACTGCCTCACGCCGTCGCCCACCGCTGCGCCCATCGCGCTGGACTTCATGACCGACCTGGTGCGGCTCATCGGCGCGCAGCCGTTCTTCCTGGACGCGGCGGAGCACGATGGCCTGATTGCGGGTGGCGAGCACCTGCCGATGGTCATCGCGGCGGCACTCCTGCGCGCGACCCAGGGCGCGGTCAGTTGGCGCGAGATGCGCAAGGTGGCGGGCGCGGCCTACGAATCCGGGGCCTATCTGGGTCCGGGCGACTCCGCGGCCTACCGCTACGCCTGCCAGGCGAACTCGGCCAACATCGTGCGCTGGATTGACGAGTTCATGCGGGCGCTGGCCGAACTCCGCCGCCAGATTGAGGAGGGCGACGCGGATAGGGTGGACGAGTCCTTCCGACAGGCGCTGGAGATGCGCCGCTCCTGGATGAAGGAGCGCGCCGCAAAGGAGTGGGACCGGGCCGAGCAGCGCCTGTCGGAGCCGCCCCGCACCAGTTTCCTGCGCCAGGCGATCCTAGGAGGTGGCCTGCCACCGTCCCGGAAGGATGAGGGCAAGAAAGGCCCAACGACGCGCTGACATGGTCTTCGTGTACATGGTGGAGTGCGCCGACGGCACGTATTACACCGGCTGGACGGTGGATCTGGCCGCGCGGGTCGCCGCCCACAACGCGGGAACCGGCGCGCGGTACACCCGCGCTCGTCGGCCCGTGCGGCTGGTGTACTGGGAGCGCGCTGCGGACATGTCGTCCGCGCTGAAGCGCGAGGCGGCGCTGCGGCGCATGTCCCGCGCGGACAAACAGCGACTCGCGGCAAAGCACGCCGCGAACTTGGAGGAGGTACGACCGTGATCAGCATCTCGGCGGCGATGCCGGCCTACAACGAAGAGGAAAACGTCGGCCCTATGGTGCAGGCCCTTGACCCCGTTCTAGCGTCCATCACCGACGACTACGAGATCATCATCGTGGACGACGGCAGCAAGGACAGGACAGCCGAGCGGGTGATGGAACTGCAGGCGCAGTATCCGAAGGTGCGCCTGGTGCGGCATCCGGTCAATCAGGGCTTCGGCGCAGCGGTGCACACGGGCTTCACCAGCGCCACCAAGGAGTGGGTCTTCTACACCGACGCCGACCGCCAATTCAAGGTGGAGGAGATTCACAAACTCCTGCCGCTGACCGACAAAGCCAACATCATCGCGGGCTACCGCGCGCCGCGGGCCGACCCGTTCCTGCGCAAGGTGTTCGCGTTCGGGTGGTTTGCCCTGTGCACCATCCTGTTCGGCTACACGGCCCGCGACATTGACTGCGCCTTCAAGTTGTTCCGCCGCGAAATCTTGGACCACATCCGCGTGGACTCGCGCGGCGCCACGTTCAGCATAGAGTTTCTCGTGCGGGCCAAGCGGGCGGGGTACCGCGTCGCCGAAGTCCCCGTGAGCCATCTCCCCCGCCTGGCCGGGAACCCGACGGGCGCGAAACTCAGCGTCATCACCCGCGCCTTCCGCGAACTGTTCCGATTCCGGCTTCGGCTGTGGAAGGAAGGCAGTGGGAAACAGGGGCGCGCCTGAGTTGAGTCGGCGTCAACTCCCGCTGCAACTGCACAACGCGAGGGCCGCGCGCCGGAGCAGGGGGTAGTAGAGCATGGCCGATGGGTCGCGGCTCCTGCGCATCCTGGCAATAGCCCCGACGTCCTTCTTCGCCGACTATGGCTGCCACGTGCGCATCCTGCAGCAAATCACAGCCCTCCAGGGGCGTGGGCACGAAATCCGCCTGCTGACGTATCCGACCGGGCGGGACGTGCCCGGCATCGCCACGTCCCGCGCAGGGGGCTGGCCCGGCATCAGGGGGCTGCAAATCGGCCCGCACCCGGCCAAGCCCCTGCTGGACGCCTCGCTGCTGGCGCACGCGCTGGCAACGGCGCGGCGCTGGCAGGCCGACGTGGTCATCGGCTACCTGCACGAGGGCGCGATCATCGGCCACTTCGTGGCGAAGCGCCTGCGCGTGCCGCTGGCGTTTGACTACCAGGGGAGCCTCGCCGGCGAACTGGCGGGGCACGGCTTGCTGAAGCCCGGCAGGTTGGCCTACCGCCTGGTGCGCGGCCTGGAACGGCGAATTCACCGCCGCGCCGATCTCATCCTGTGCAGTTCCCAGCACGCCGTATCGGCGCTCGGCCAGGATGGGGATTGCGCACGGGTTCTGGCGTTCCCCGACCGCGTGGACACCGCGTTCTTTGACCCCG
>JARYMK010000215.1 GCA_029907165.1 Anaerolineae bacterium | reverse complement strand
CCGGGGAACACGGAGTCCTTTACTCCGCCATTGTCGGTGACAGGGGCCATCTGGCCGCCCATAATGGTCTGGGAACGGTGATGGGATCGAAGAACCTGAAGGCGGTCGCAGTCCTCGGCCACGCGAGCGTCCCCGTCGCCGATGCCGACGCACTGCGCGCCGCAGTGGACGACATCCTTCAGTTCATCCAAGAGGACCCCGTCAGCCAGGTCTTCCGCCTCATGGGCACGGCCAACGGCGTCATCCTGCAGGCCGACATCGGCGACATGCCCATCCACCACTTCGCAGGCGGCGTCTTCCCGGGCGCCATAGACATCAGCGGACCCACCATGAGCGAGACGATTCTCCGTCGGCGGGCGTCCTGCTTCCGCTGCCCCATCGGCTGCGGGCGACGGACTGCCCCCACCCGCGACCCCTTCGCCACGCCCGGGGTGCACGGGCCGGAGTACGAAACCATTGCCAGTTTCGGCTCGCTGTTGGATTGCGCCGACCTGGAAGCCGTCGCGCGGGCCAATCACCTGTGCAACGTGCACGGCCTGGACACCATCTCATGCGGCGTTACGCTGGCCCTGGCGTACCAGATGTTTGAGGCCGGCATCCTGACCGAGCGCGACACCGACGGCTTGCGCCTGGAATGGGGCGACCTGCGCCCGGCCATCACCCTCATTCCGAGAATCGCCCGCAGGGAGGGGTTTGGCGCGCTGCTGGCCGACGGGGCATTGGCGCTGGCCCGCCGCTTCGGCGTGGAGGACTGGGCTGTGCACGTCAAGGGGCTGGAAGTGCCTATGCACGACCCGCGCGCCAATATCGGCATGGCCCTCGTGTACGCCACCGGCTCGCGCGGCGCTTCCCACATGGACGCCGACGTGTACATGGTGGACCTGGGCCAGGAGCAGGAGGAACTGGGAATCCTCGCGGGCAACCGCTTTGATCAGAGCGCCGACAAGGTGGGCATCGTCATCCGCCTGCAGAACTACCACGCCTTCACCAACTCCCTCATCGCCTGCTCCAACACCTTCTATGGGTCTCACCGCTGGCGGGCGCTGTTCGCCGCTGTAACGGGCCGCGAGATTTCGCCCGACGACCTGCTCACCGCTGGGGAGCGCATCTTCAACCTGAAGCGGGCCATCGCCAACCGACTGGGCGCGCGCCGCGAGGATGACCGCTTGCCCGCAGCCCTTCTGAAACCTCTGCCTGACGGTGGCACCGAAGGCAACGTCCCGGACATGGACGCCCTCTTGCCAGAGTTCTACCGCCAGCGGGGCTGGGACTGGCAAACCGGCAGGCCGCTTTTTGACAAATTGGTCGACCTGGGGCTAAATGGGCTGGCCAATGAACTCTGGAGGTAGCCTGTGAAACTTTCGGTGCTGATTCCGGCTTACAACGAGGCCCCCACCGTGGAGGCACTCATCCGCCGCGTCGCCGCCGTGGACGTGGACAAGGAGATCATCGTCGTGAACGATGGCTCCACCGACGGGACGGGCGAAATCCTGGACCGGCTGAACATTCCGGGCCTGCGCGTCATCCATCACCCCAAGAACCAGGGCAAGGGCGCGGCCATCCGCACCGCCATCGCCGCCGCCCAGGGCGACGCCATCATCATCCAGGACGCCGATTTGGAGTACGACCCCGACGACTACCACAAACTGGTGGAGAAGATGGTGGCCGAGAACGCCAAGGTCGTGTACGGCGTGCGGTCGCTGAAGGGACAGAAGACCTTCATCCGCCTGGGCAACCAATTCCTGACGTGGGCTACCAACGTCATCTATGGCTCGCACATCCACGACATGGAGACCTGCTACAAACTGGTGGACAGGGAACTCCTGCAGAGTTTCCGCATCACCTGCGACCGGTTTGATCTGGAAGCGGAGGTAACGGCGAAGATTCTCAAGCGCGGCCACCGCATCTACGAGGTGCCGATTTCCTACACGCCCCGCAAGGAGAAGAAACTGTCGCCGTGGCGCGACGGCCTGCCTGCCCTCTGGGCGCTCATCAAGTTCCGATTCACCGAGTAGATACGCTCGCAGCAAAGAACCCGCCGATTGCAGGCGGGTTCTCTTCTGCCTGCGCTTGACCATCTGCCGGCGTCATTCATCGGGCTCGCCCCGGCCCTGGCCCACCAGGTCTATCATCTCCGTCCCCAGATAGGGGCGGCGGACGTCCTCAACGTTCTCCAGGCGGGCCACGATGTCGCGCACGCGAATGGCCATGTCATGCACGAGTTTCAGCGCCCTCCTGCCCTCCTCCGATAGCCCCGCCTCCTCCTCCATGAGCCACTCAGCGTTGCCCAGGATAGCCGTCAGGGGATTGTTGATCTCGTGCTTGACCGCCACACCCAACTGGCCGATGGCCGCGAGGCGCTCCGCACGGATGAGCCGCGCCTGCGCTCGCACCAGCGCCAGATTCCGCTCGGCCAGTTCCGCAGCGGTGGCCCGCTCGCGCTCATACAGGCGGGCGTTCTCAAACACGGCAGCGATGAGGTTCGCCAGGAGCGACAACGCGCCGACCTCATCCGACCCGAAGACGCCCTCGCGATCCGTCCCCATGTCCAGGATGCCAATTACGCGCCCTCGGAATTGAATGGGCACGCAGAGTTCCGCCCGCGTGGGGAGATTCCCCTCACCGCCAAAGCCGGAGAGACCCGGGTCGCCCTCGCGCCGCACGACCTGGCCTGTCCGCGCCGCCCGAGACACCGGCCCGTCCCCGTCCGCCCTTACCACAGCCGTTGCCGGATCATACGCCTGCACTTCACCGTGGTCGTACTCCGCCACCAGCGAAGCCGTCGCGCTGGTCTCATCCAGCAGGAAAATCGCGACGCGCTCGTACCCCAGACCGCGCCCCACCGACTCTGCCGCCTGGCGGAGCAATTCCTGGGTTCGCAGGATCGCCGCAACCTCCTGGCCGATGTACGCGACGGCTTCCAGATAGGCAGCCCGCTTCTCCGCCTGGAGGAGCAGCCGACGGTTTTGCAGGGCCACCGCGAGTTGATCCGCCACCGATTTCAGCACACTGGGATCGCGCTGGGTGAACGCGCCCGCGGACGAGGACCGCACATCCAGCAGCCCAAGCACCTCGCTGCCCAGCCGCACGGGGACAATGATCTCGGCGCGCGACCGCCGAGGGGCGCGGGGGTGCCCCGCCAGATCGTTGCTCCACGCCAGGTCCGCCGGGGGACGGCCTTCCGCAAGGAGGCCATCCGGCAGCGTGAGTGCCTGGCCCGCTTTCCACCCATCTAGCGGTTTGCCTGCCAGCGCATCCACCCGCAGCACGCCGCCCTCATCGCGGAGGAAAGCGACCTGCTCGTACCCAAAGGTGCTGACCACGAGCGATAGCGCGCGGGGCAGCAGCCCGCTGTCGGGCCTGTACACGATGTCCTGCCCCAGGCGCATGAGCAGGCTCCACTCCAACACGCGGGCCTGCAACTCCTCCAGCATCCGCGTGCGCTCGAGGGTGGGAACAATCTTGTCCCGCGCCTTGCCGAGATGTCGCGTCTGGTAGGCAGTGAGTGCAAGGGGCTGTCGGCTCAACAGGATGGCTGCCCCCATCGTCCAGCCGGCAGACACAAAGGGCACGGCAAGGCAGAAGGGGTAGCCGTGGGCTTGGGCCAGGGGCACGAAATCGGGCGCTTCGGCGAAGTCGGCCTCGCGCTCCAGCGCGTGGCGAAGGGCCTGTGTCCATGCCTCCACCTGATCTTCGGTAAGGCCCTCAGCCGAATGGAGGAGGCCACCGCTCTGCTCCGATGCAATCACCGCTGCCAGACCCGCCTCGGCCCCGGCCAATTGCATCAGCGCGGCCAGGCCCACTTCCAGCACATAGGCCGACCCGTGCGCTCGCGTTAGGTCGCCGTCCAACCGGTCCAGCAGTTGTTGAGCCCGTCGCGCATCCGAACTCATAACTTACTCCCCTGCCCGCGCCTCACGACACGAAGGGGGCCTGCTCCGCAGGTATGGCGATACCCAAGAGCCTGCGGACCCGGTCGCGGAGTTCGTCGCCGGAGAAGGGCTTGGGGAGAC
>JARYMK010000214.1 GCA_029907165.1 Anaerolineae bacterium | reverse complement strand
CGGTCGCATTGCAGGGGCAGCCGACGGCATGGTCGGTGGTCGCCAGCGGACTGGGGTTGCTAGTGGCCGTGGCGCTCGGGCTGTGGCTGGCCTACGCTTCATGGCGGGCTGGCCGGCGGTAGTGAAGCGGGCCGTCGGGTAGAATTCATGCAGGTGTAGTCTGGAGGGATGGATGGACAGGATTCGCATAGCAACGTGCCTCATCGCAGCATTGTCCGTTGCCACTCTGGCGGCGGGGTGTGGAGGGCGGACGCCGGAGCCGACGCCTGCGCCTGCCATAACACCCGCCGCATCGCCCACGGTGGTGCAGCACCCAACGCCGACACCGACACCGGCGCCATCTCCCGCTGCCGGTTCTCCGACGCCTGCGGGCACGCCCGAACCCACGGCGCTCCCCAGCGACCTGCGGATTACATGGGGCGATTGGTGGTACGAAGGCGAGTACCTAGCGAACCCTGAGAAGTATCCTGCCGACCCGGCCTACCACGACCGCAGTTTCAACATCCGCGTAACGATACAGAACACCTCATCGCAGATTCTGCCTGGCGATGTCCTGCCGGTGTTCTACCTCACCGACGGCGAGGGCGAACGGCCTGTCATCACCTGGTACTACAGCACCGACGACCTGCGCCCACTGAAGCCCGGCGAGAAAAAGGAGGCGGTCTTCCGTGCCCTGACGCATGCGCCGGACCAGTGGATCGCGCGGGCCGAAATCCACTGGCGCGGGCAGGTGTGGGCCAAGGAGTTCCCGAAGAGGTAGGCCGCGCCTACTCGGCGGCGACGACGGGCAACCAGAGCCGCCTGGCCGCGATGGGCGTGGCGCTTGGCGTTGGGCTTGGAGTCGGGGTCGGCGATGGCGTCGCGGTGGGTGTCCCTGTGGGCGTGGGAGTGGCGGCATCGGCTCCGACGAGGATGAGGCCGTAAGGAGCCCAGGCAAGCGCCGTGTCCGCCGGATCGCTCACATTGGCGACGACGAGGTACAGAGTGTCGTACAGGCCGGGGTTCACGGCAGCCTGTGGCGGTGGCGGGTTGCTTTCCACCGGCACGGGGATAGCGTCGGTGGTGTAGCCGCTTGTGCCCAGCCACGCCGCAGTGAGTGTTGTTCCAGGCGCTCCGCAGTACCCGCTGGCGGCAACCTGGCCGCTCTGCGCGACGACGCGGATGCCATCGCAGGCGAGCGGCTGCACGCCGTCGGGCGGGATGTAGGCAGTCTCGCCATTCGCGATGGTGAGGGTCCTTTCCACCGCCGCGCGCCCGGCGTGGTCACGGTACAGGAGCGCGTCCTCGTAGCAGAACGGGCCGGGGGCCAGTTCGCAGGGCGTGAGCAGCAGGTTTGCGCCGCAGAACGACAGGAACGTGTTGCCGAGGTCGCGCCCGCGCGATGCCAGCGCGGCCCGGATGACGGTCGTGGAGAAATCGCCCTGCAAGGGCACGCCACGCTCCCACATCTCGCGCATGATCTCGGCGCCCCCCGCGTGCTCCTCAAGGTACTGGAAGAAAACCCACGAGGCGTAGTGATTCTGCGGGTCCACCAGCGAGCGGTCGGGGGCCGCGAACAGCCGAGGTAGGTAGCCGATGTTGTCGTCTATGTCATCATAGACCTGGTCCTCCATCCAGGTGGCTGTGCCCTCCATGAGCCAGCGGCGGGCGTCAAACCCCTCTACCGCGGCGTTGTAGCCGAACTGAATGGCGTGCTGATACTCATGCGCCGCCGTTACCTGCAACATAGGCAGCGACAGCCGATTGTGTAGCTCGATGTAACTGGTGCACGCAAAAAGTTCCACGCGGCCCGGCGAATGCTCGTTGTCGCCCTTGATGGCTTCCGGGAACGTGAGCCCATACACGGACAGGTAGGCGATGTAAACGTCGTACAGCGGCGATCCTGGGTCCGTGTTCTCATCGGACGGAGGCTCCAACCAACCGAGTGTTTCCACTTGCACCAGGCGCGAACGCTCCATGGCCTGCGCGGCGGCTTCCACATAGTCGGGGATTCCGTTGGCATTTCCGTCGGCCGCGTCCACCGCGTCTGCGCCCGACAGGGTATAGTGGATGACGAAATGGGCGGTCGTCAGGGTCCGCTCTGGCCCGCTGAGCGATGGGCGCGTGTCGGCTCGAGTCAGCCGGCGCGCGCCTGCGGCCACGGGCCACTGGACAAGCGCATCCCGTGCCCAGCCGGGCAGCGAGGACCAGCGCGCTTCGGCCTCCACCAGCACGGGCGTGCCGCACTTGCCGCGCTGGCCCAGGGCGAACGGGCGAGGCAGCCGCTCCGGAGCGAATAGGGCGGTAACGCTGTAGATGAGGGCCTCATCGGCGGAGATTGTGCCCGCTTGCACCGCGTCGTGAATCCGGTCCCAGTAGGATGGGGCGGGTCGCCGAACGGGCGGGCGTGGGTCGGCTGCGGAGACCGTTCCCACGGCGGCCAGGATGACGAACAAGGCTCCTATTCGCATGGCGGCGTTTCTGAACAAGCGAGTCCTCCCGGGAACGGTGGCCGTATTGTAAAGAGGAATGGCGCATCCGTCAACCAACGGCACACAGTCGCGCAGGGCTGGCCGTTTTGCGCACCGATGCGGATGGGAGTACACTGTTGTGCCTGTGGAGCAACCCGACCGGACAGACATGCATGGACGACAAAACCGACATCCACCGCGTCATCAAGATTTCCACCATTGAAGGCATGTTCTGGCAGGTGTACGCCACGATTGCCGCGCCTGGCAGCGTATTCCTGACCAAGTTCGCCGTGATGCTGGGAGCGACGCCGCTGCAATTCGGTGTCCTCTCGGCCATCGGGCAGGTCTCGCAGGTTTTCCAGCCCCTGGGCGCGGCCATCACCCGCACCATGACCTCGCGCAAGCGCATGGTGGTCGCGTTGATCTCATGGGGGCGCGCCGTTGCGTTCCTGTACGGACTGCTCCCCTTCCTCCTGCCGTCGCAGATGGCGATGTGGGCGTTTCTCGGGCTGTTTCTCGTCGCCACGTCGTTGCAGGCGATTGGTGGAAACATTTGGGTGGGCTGGATTTCGGACCTGATCCCGCTGGAGAAGCGCGGGCGCTTTTTCGCCGTTCGCTCGCAATACCTTATGCTGGTCGGCCTGGTAACGGGGTACGTGTTCAGCGCATTCCTTGACCCGTTTGACGCGGAGCGCACCGGGTTCGCGCGGGCAGTTGCCGCGGCGCTGGGCAATGCCCCGTGGTTGTCGCCTGCCCATCTGCCCCATGCGTTCGTCGCGGTGATGGCCATTGCGGCGGCGGTTGGCCTTGTCGGCGCGCGCATTCTGATGCTCCAGCCCGAACGCCCCAAGGCCGTGGAGCAGGAGCGGTTCCGCGACGCTGTCGCCGACTCGTTACGCGACAGCAACTTCTGCAAGTTGCTGCTGTACGGATCCTGGTGGATGCTGGCCGTGGGCATCGGCGGGCCGTTCTGGGGCGCGTTCATGCTCAAGAAACTGGGAATGTCTCTGCTTTCCATCCAGGTGTACGGCATGATTCAGACGCTGGCGGCGCTGGTGTCCCTGCGGCCGTGGGGTTCGTTCATTGACCGCTTTGGCAACAAGACAGCGATGCGCATTGCCATCGTAATGGGCGGCATCAACCCGCTGGTATGGATATTCGCCACGCCCCATAACTACGGGTTCCTGTACATAGAGGCGGCCACGTCCGGCATAATGTGGGCGGGCGCGGGGGTGGTGGCGTCCAACTTCGTGCTGTCTATCGCGCCCCCTGCGAGGCGGCAAATATACTCCGGCATTTTCGGCGCATTCTCCGGGTTTGCCATGATGTTGACCCTGTTGGGGTCGGGGGCGTTCCTCCCGTCCGGAATGGCGCTCTGGGGGCTGCATTTGGAACCCGAGCAGGTGCTGTTCGGGTTGGGTGGCCTCATGCGGTGGAGCGCCCAGATTCCCCTGTCGTGGGTGCATGAGCCTGGCGGCGCGTCGGTGTGGGCGGCGATACGGGAGGGGCGTCGGGCCGCGGGCGCGTGGGTGGCGCGAGTTCGGCGGTTGGCGCGCCGTGGGCCGTGAGCGGTGCCGAACGGGTAGCCGCTGGAGCCATTCCGCCCGCCGAGCGATTGAGCTCGTTCAGATAGGTTAGTGACACTGGACAGGAGATGAAAGGAAGATA
>JARYMK010000213.1 GCA_029907165.1 Anaerolineae bacterium | reverse complement strand
ATCCCTGCAACTGCACGTTGACACCGACGCCTGACGGGATGGCGTGGCGATTAGGGAGGCACGCAGGCTCAGACGGTCGCGCGGGGGCGGTGAGGGCCAGAATCACAGAGAGCAGTGCCAGCACCCCCAGCGCAATGACGCCAAGAATCCGCTCGGTGCGCGAGATGCTCCTCATCGTGAGGTTCCTACTTCGCCCAGCACACGCGGCTGCTGTTGCCGTCTGCCGTGAGTTGCCGGGCCTGGCCGGATTCAGGGTTCAGCAAGTACAGATCGCCCTGGAAGACCAGGGCTGCGGCCCGGCCGTCGGGCGACCATGCGATTTCCACCGTGTCCACGCCGCGCTCACCGGCGGGCGGGAAGACCTTGCGGCGGTTGCTCCCGTCTCGGTCCATGACGTGTAGTTCGTACAGCGACAACTGCGAATGGGCGGGGTTCTCGGCCACGCCGAACAGGATCGCGTTCTGCCCCCGCGCCGCGTCCGTCCACGGCGACCATGCGGGATTGGCCCACATGCCCACATCGCGGGCGATGGGCACTACCATTGTGCCATCGGCCGACAGAATCCAGAGGTCAAAGAGCGGGCTTTCCTCCGGGAGACCGGTTCCGGAGTAACCGTGCACGACCGTGGCGATGAAGCGGCTGTCGGGCGACCACGAGACGCCGGGAACCCACACCCACGTGCTCCGCGAGTCAAAGGGGGCGAACTGGACGAGTCGCCTGCGCGTGCCGGTGCTCACGTCCACCACGCCCACCTCGCCGGCGTTGGCGTAGGCGAGTTGAGTGCCATCGGGCGCCCAGGTGTACGTGGTGCCCCACCACGGGTAGAAGATGTTGGCCGTGGGCGACAAAACTTGCGTCGCCGTGAACGCGGGCGCGCGAGCGATCCACAGGTCATTGCGGGCCTTCCAGCCCGGGATGCCCGCCGCGCGCTCGCCGGTGGAGAACGCGATGGCATCGCCCGCCGGCGACCACTCGGCCCACAGCACGTTCTCAATCCCCAGCGGCGCGGGCGCCACGCCTTTCACCGTCGTCGTGATGACCCAGAGGGAGTTGAACACGGGGTCATCGGCCTTCGGGTTCTCGCGGGAGTACAGCAGGAGTCGGCCATCCCGCGACAGGCTGAACACATGGCGGTCCAGGTCGCCCTCGGCGGTCAGCGGGCGGCGGCCCTCGCTGTTCTCGCGCATGACCCAGGCGTTGCGGCTGGAGATGTAGGCGATGGTTCCCTTGAACTCCACCGGCGGGAGCGAGCCTTTGGACCCGACGACGAGAATCTCGTCCACCGGCGCGACGGCCGTACTGCGCTTCACCAAGTTGCGGCTCATCTTTACGCCATCTTCGCGCACGATGCGGTAGGTGAGTTCTTCCACGCCTTCCTTGCCGGCCTGGATCAGCCGATGCTCACCGGCAGGCAACGCTTCGTCGTGGATGATCTTGCGCGAGTAGGGGATGGGCTGGGTTTGGACGACCATCTCCTCGGCGACGCGCACGACCACGATGCGCAGCCCGGGCGTGATGGATGTCCACGAGGGCGGCGAGACGCGGTCCATCGGCCCAAGCGTGACGCCGGCTTCCTTCAGGGCTTGGTTCACGGTTGCGGCGGTGGTGCTGAAAGCGCGCTCCTCGCCGTCGGCGGCAATTGTGATGGTGGCGGCGCTGGGGCCTGTGCACGCGGCGAGCATGACCAGCGCCGCCAGTGCCAGGGCGCAACCTGCCAGCACAAGCCACAGTCGGTTTGCCGAGTGGCGTACCACGCGAGGGTTCATGGCGTCCTTGCGGTTATCCTAGGATGGATTCTGGCCGCCCGGGTCGCCGCCCGAACCGCCCTTGCGCAGTCCGAGGCGCTCCAGCCACTCCGCGACCCGCTGTCCGAAGCCCCCGGCAGGTGGGTTGGGGTTCCCCGGGCCGCCGATGTCGTCCTTGGCCTGAAGGCGCGGGGCCAGGAGCAGGATGCCCCCGCCGACGAGCAGCAGGCCAAGGAATACCCCCACGACGACGGAGATGATGCCCCAGGGCGTCTCGCCCTTACCGGCGGGCGGTGTCGGGGTCGCGGTAGGCACCGCTTGGGTTGGCGACCCCTGGGGGCGCAGCGCCGTGCGCGTGGGCGTCGCCGTGGCTACGACAAAGGCCGTCAGCGTGGGCGTTGGGATCTCGGTCGGAATCTCAAGCGGGAACGTGGGCGACGGCAAGATTTCCCACGTAGGCGTCGGCGGCAGGGTGGGCGTGGCCGTGGCCGTCCGCGTAGGTGTTGTGGTTGCGGTGCCGGTGGGCGTGGGCGTCCGCGACGGCGTGAACGTGATGGTCGGCGTGGGCGTGGCCGTCGGGGGCGGCAGCACGCGGACGTAGATGAAGTCGCGGTTGTTGTCCTCGTTGGATTCCGCGAGGGCATTGGTGTAGTCGGCCTTGACGAACAGGTAGTGATAGCCCGCCTGGTCAGGCGATGCGAAGGTCAACGTGAACGACACGATTTGCGTAGCGTTGACCGCGATGGGATACACCGGCATCTGCTGGTAGGGGGTTGTCTCCGAGTTCTTGAACAGGGCCACCCAGGTGATGCTGTAGGACGGGGCGGTGCCCTTGTTGGTGATGTTCACGATAACCGTGCACGGCTCGTTCAGGTAGGGGATGGCCGGGTCGGTGCGAATGCCTGTGATGACGTAGTCGGGAAGACGCAGCGGCGTGGCCGACGGGGACGGCGTCCGTGTGCGAGTTGGCGTCGCGGAAGGGGCGACGGTGTTCGTTGCCGTTGGCGTCCGCGTGCGCGTGGGCGTAGCGGTGGGCGCGCTGGTGTGCGTCGGCGTCTCGGTGGGCGTGGCCGTGGGTTCCGGAGTGGCAGTATCCGTGGGCATGGCGGTAGGCTCTGGCGTACCGGTCGGGGTGTCGGTGGGCGTCTCGGTCGGCGTCGGAGTTTCCGTGTCCTGCGCGGCAGCCCAGACGGGCACCGCCGCCCTGCTGGCCAGTCCTGGAGAGACAGAGAGCACAAGCACCAAGATGACCCACAGGCCCAGGTATGCGGAGAATCGCAACCGTCTCATCGGCATCTGACTCCTCAATGACTTGCGCGGGCTTGGCGCGCACCGAGTGCGTCTCTACGGCCTGGCCGCAGAGCCTGTCTGTATCGCGGCCCATTATAATGCATGCCCTGCGATTTTGCAATGTCAAATTGACCCACAGACGACAGGCGCGGGTCGCCAATCCGCAGGCAATCCGCTATACTGCGGACGAGGAGGCAGGGGTATGGATGGCATCACAGTGGGACTCGCCACGACCGCGGACTTGGACGACCTGCTGGCGCTGTGGGCAGCCGACGCGGCGGAATCGGGGCGGGGGGCGCAGGCCGTGGCGGCCGACGATTTTCTCGCGGGCGATGGCTTCTGGGTGCTGCTGGCCCGCGTGGACGACGAGCCTGCGGGGGTGGCCCACGTGTGCCGCATCCCCAAGGCCGACGCCCGCCGCGGGTTCCTGTTCGTGGACGAGTTGTTCGTCCATCCGGCGCATCGGCGCAAGGGCGTGGCCACGGCGCTGCTGGACCGAGTGGCGGCGATGGGCCGGGAACTGGGGCTTGCGGGCGTGCGGCTGCTCGTGCGGCCGGAGAACGCCGCGGCCCGCGCGCTGTACATGAAGGCCGGGTTCCAGGAGTACCCGACGATCCTGTGCCAGCGCGAGGTGCGCCGTTCTCCCTAAACAAGAAGCCCCCGAAGCCGTAGCCTCGGGGGCTTTGTGGTGGGCGGTATAGGGCTCGAACCTACGACCTCCACGATGTCAACGTGGCGCTCTAGCCAACTGAGCTAACCGCCCATGCTGACCATATTATAATCGCGTTTGGGGAAATATGCAAATCGAGCTCGGATGCAGTGGGTGTTGAAAACGTCCAGCGGGTGAATCCGGTTCCCCATCCCCGATCCCCATGTCTCCTGACCTTTCCAACGCCTTCGGATACCGCGGGCGCGCGAATACCCCGATGCCGCGCAGTTTCTGCTTCTCGCGCAGGTATGCTATAATCGAGAAGAAAGGCCCTGCTGGTCCGCCGGCAGGGAAATCACGAAAGGATAGGGATATATGCTCTTCAGCGGTTTGAGCCTTGCCGATATTATCTCGCGCATTATCGCCTTATTGAT
>JARYMK010000212.1 GCA_029907165.1 Anaerolineae bacterium | reverse complement strand
GGGCGCGCTGGCCGTGGCGGGCGTCGCACGCTGGACCGCACGGGCTATTCGTCGCCGATAGCGACCCAGACCTGCCCGTCCTGGATGCGGGTCGGGTAAGTTTGCAGGCCCTTGGGCTTGGCGAAGACGCGCGCGGCCTTCTGGGCGATTCCAGGCAGGTCGGCGACCCACGCGGTGTTGCTCCCGTCGCGGAGGTCAAACCGCGACCCGTGAGCGGGGCAGGTTACCTCAAACTGGGCCAGCGTGCCGCGGGCAAGGTGCGCTTTTAGGTGCGGGCACAGAGCCTGGGCTGCGTAGTAGGTGCCGCCCGCACGCGCTAACAGGATGGCCATACTCCCAACCTGCACCTCTTTCATCGCCCCATCGGCCAGCATGTCTTCGGGGCCGAGCGGTTTCCAGTCTGCCATGTGTAACCTCCCGTAGATGCGCTATTTGCCGAACGTCCGAGCCAGGTGCTGGACAAGCGCCTCTGCCTCCGCATCGTTGCGTTGCGCGCCCTTGCTCCGCATTCGCGCGACCACCGTCTGCCATTCGCTGGCCGTGCGAGGGGCTTGCTGGACGCGGTCCAGGGTGTGGCAGCGCGTGCACCGCGCCTGGAGCAGGGCAGCGCCGTCGGGCTGTGCGGCGGTGGTGGGGGCGGGCGATGTCGGCGCGGGCTGTTGGGGGCCGGCGCAGGCGATGCTGCCCCACGCCAGCAGCAGGATGAGGCAGGCGACCAAAATTCGTGCTGTCGGGCGGTTCATTCGTGTCCTCCAAACGGGCTTTGTAGAGAAATCCGACTATTCAGGGCGCATTCGTGCTGCAGTATAGTGCGCTTCCGCAGCGTGTCAAGTGGGGCTTGCACCGAGGCGACTCTAGGCTCCATTTGGCTGTCATTGCGAGGGTGCGGAGCACCGAAGAATCTCGGTGGACTGTCATTGCGAGGGCGTGCAGCGCCGAAGCAATCCCCAGGGCGGGAGATTGCTTCGCTTCGCTCGAAATGACAGGCAGGGGTTGTCATTGCGAGGGCGCGGAGCGCCCGAAGCAATCTTCGCGATACGGGATTGCTTCACTTCGCTTGCAATGGCAGGCGACAAGTCTCTCTGCGGTCACCCACGTGCGACGCACCTCGCAGGTGCGTCGCACGTGACACTCTGCGTCTCCGCGGTGAAGCACGGTCTCACCGCGGGGGAAGGGAGAATGACCTGTCATTGCGAGGGCGCCGAGCGCCCGAAGCAATCTCCACGATCCGGGATCGCTTCGCTTCGCTCGCAACGGCGGATGCCGGGGGATTGCTTCGCTCACGATGGCGCTCGGACGGGCGGCGGGCGCTCACAGCACAATGATGGCTAAGTCGGACGGTGGCGCTTGCGGACACGGGGCGTGTGCGCTACAATAGCGCCTGCTACCGCTTGGGGGGAGAGGTGCATGTCTTCGGGCAGAGTCATATCGGTCTCGGCTCCAGCGAGCCTATGCATCCTGGGCGATCCCGGCGACCTGTTCGGCGGGGCGGTGCTCGCCTGTGCCGTGTCCCTCAAGGCGACTGTGGAGATTTCCAACTCGCCAGCGTTTGAGGTCTGGGCCAATTCGCAGCAACGCCTCATCAAGTGGGCCGGGGACATGCGGCTCCAGGACGACGAATGGGACGCCGCGCGGGCGGCTTTGCAGTTCCTCCAGTGGGGCCTGGATCCGGTGCGGATTGCCTATTGCACGATGCCCAGGGGCTGGGGACTGGGCGATTCGGTGCCGACCCTGGTGGCCTTGCTGCGGGGGCTGCTGGCCTGGCGCGGCAAGGACGCGCTGCCCCACCTCGTGGCCGAAGGAGCCTACTCGCTGTCGCATACCGTCTTCGGCGACGTGGGTGGGCTTGCGGCGGCCTACATGGCGGCGTTCGGGGGCCTGTGCCTGCTGGACTTCCGCCCGCGCGACGAGTCCAACGCCAACACGCGCGTGTACGCCACCGTGGAGCGGCTTGCACCGCCGGTTCGGGCCATCCCGTTGGTGGTGGCGCACCGGGGGCCAGGTCGGCCCGCGAGAGATGCGCTGCTGGGTTTGCGCGAGCGGTACCTGGCGGGCGAGCGGCGGGTGCAGGAGGCGTATCGGATCATTGACCGCCTGGTGCACGAGGGGAAGACCGCGGTGCTGGAGGGCGACTGGGAACGGCTGGGTCGCTTGATGAACGAGAATGCCATTATCCAAAGTAACTTGACGTCGTTTGACGCCGACAGCGAAGAACTGGCCGAGGCGGCCCTGAATGCGGGCGCGTGGGGTGTGCGGCCCGTTGGAGTGGGCGAGTATGGTACGATTGTCGCACTCCACCCCGAGCCGGCCGAGTTGGCGAGAATCTGGGCACAGATGGGGGCGCAGACGATTGACCTTGCGCTGGAACAGGAGGGCAATGATGGGTGAGTCCGAAGACACCGTAGCGGGCAAAATCAGCATCCGGCGGGGGAACCTGGGCGATGTGGGCGCGGACGAGGTGAGCCTGGTGCAGTGCGCCGCGCACAACGTCAGCGGCCAGGACGTCCGCATGGTGCAGTGCAGCGCGCAGTCGGTGCGAGCCGAGAACCTGTCGGGCACGATAACCGCGGCGCTGGAGCAGGACGCGGCGACCGCCAACCTGCGCTTCTGCAGCATCGGGATGCTGGACGCGGACAAGGCGGACGTGAACATCGGGAACATCTACGCCGTGTTGGGGCACCAGGTTTCGCTGCGCACTTGCGGCGCGCGGATGATCGTGGCCCAGGATCGGATAGAAATGCATCAGAGCGGGGCGGCCCTCGTCGCCGCGGGCGAGGTTGAGGCGTCTGAGGTGCGCGCCGGCGTCGTGCTGGCGAAAGAGGTTCGCGGTAACGTGCGGGCGCTCCTGGACACGCGGGCGGCGGCCATCTTCGGCGCGGCCTTTGGCGCTGCCTTCGCGGCGATCTGGTTGCTGCGACGCCGCAAGTAACCCGTAGCGTTTCGCGGCCTGTGGTGTTATCGGCAATGCAACTTGTTCTATCTGCGCGTCACCGAAACTCTTCGCAGGAGGAGAATGGGAACTATGGTTGATCGGATCATGCGGGTGCTGCGATTGGACGCGCCGGTGTTTTCGGAGATCGCCAAGGATCCGGCGGCGACCACCCAAGCCGGTATTATCGTCGTGGCGGTGAGCCTGCTGAGCGGCCTCGGGTCGGGCTTCCGGGGGCATTTCTTCTCTAGCCTCTTCTGGGAACTGATCGCGGGCGTGGTGCTCGGCTGGCTCCTGTGGGCGGTCATCACGTATTTCGTCGGCACGTCGCTGTTCGGCGGCAAGACGACGGTGGAGGAGATGCTTCGCGTGCTGGGCTACGCGAGCGCGCCGCGGCTGCTTGGGTTTTTCGCGTTCATCCCGTGTGTGGGCAGGCTGGCCGCGCTGGTCGGCGGGATTCTGGCGCTGGTGGCCGGCTTCATCGCCGTTCGCGAAGCCATGCAGTTTGACACGGGCAAGGCGGTCGTTACGGTCGTGATCGGTTGGCTGGTGGCTTTGGTGCTCACGGCCGTGCTCGCGCCCATTTTCGGGATAGGGTACATCCTCTTCCAGTAGGACTCTACGCAAAAAGCCCCGCAAAGAAGCGGGGCTTTTTCTTGTCCTACGTGGGCGTTAGCGAGCGACGCGTTCGTAGGCGGGCGCGAGCCGCTCCGATGCCCACGAGCCCAGGCGCGTGTGGCTGATGCGGCGGTGCCAGACGTGGCCCGCGTAGTGCTTGAGGGCGTAGCGCGCCCCCGCAGGCACGGTGCGCCGATTCAGCAGGGCCGCCTTCAGGTCGGCTGCCGTGTGCCCAGGGAACAGCGTTATACCCCGCCCGATTGTCCTCAGGTAATGGGCGTCGCTCCCGCCGGTTACCGCCACGCCCATCCATTCCGCCGCCAGGCGCGCGACCCACTCCATCGGCGGGATGGTGATGCTGGCGTTGAAGGCCTCCAGCCCGTCCACGCCCAGGGCTTTCAGCCGCCAGGGCGCCAGAACGTGGGGGCGAATGGCCAGCAGACTCGCAGAGAACGGCTCCACCGCATGGGCGGCGATGGCGATGCCCCCCTGCTCGTGAATCCGCGCGATGGTCTCGTCGGCGGGCAGCGCGGGCGGGATGGGGTACTCCACGTACAGGGCCAGAATGTGCCCATGCTTGGAAGACACTTCCATGGCAGGGATGGCTTCCAGGCCGTACTCGTGGGCGATGTCCCGCGCCGTGAG
>JARYMK010000211.1 GCA_029907165.1 Anaerolineae bacterium | reverse complement strand
GTAATCCATCAATCGTTTGGCGATGTCTAGAGCATGCACGCCAGGAGCATCAGGCCATTGGCCTTCCAGCACGAACTCGTGCATGCACACGCGCTTGTACGGCAGCGGATAGGCATCCTGAAGCCGCACACGCAGGTAGTTGGCATTCAGCACCGCGTGCTCGGCCACACGGCGTAGCCCCTCCGCGCCGAGATGGCGAATGTAGGCATAGGCGCGCACGAGCACCCCAAAATTGCCGTAGAAGGACTTCAGCCGTCCGATGCTCTTCGGCGGCGTGTACAGGCCGTATTGGGGCTCCGCATCAGGCGAATCGCTAGGCGCAGGCCACATACTCGCGATGGGACCGGGCAGGAAGTCTGCCAGCGCCTCCGTTACACCGACCGGCCCCGCGCCCGGGCCACCTCCGCCGTGTGGCGTGGAAAACGTCTTGTGCAGGTTGAAGTGCACCACGTCAAAGCCAAGTTCCGCCGACTTGGCCACGCCTACGATCGCGTTGAGGTTCGCACCGTCGCCGTACAGAAGCCCGCCGCACGAGTGCACGAGGTCGGCAATCTCCAGGATGTGCTCCTCAAACAGGCCCAGCGTGTTGGGATTGGTGAGCATCATCCCTGCCACGTGCTCATCACAGTGAGCCCTGAGATCGTCCAGGTCCACGTTGCCGCGCTCGTCCGACCGAATCTCCACCACCTCGTAGCCGCACATGGCCGTGGAAGCGGGGTTGGTGCCGTGCGCCGAATCGGGCACCAGCACCTTCGTGCGGCCGGTATCGCCTCGGTCCAGATGATAGGCGCGGATCATGAGCATTCCGGCGAATTCGCCGTGCGCTCCTGCCGCAGGCTGCAGCGACACCGCCGCAAACCCGCTGATTGCCTTCAGGCACTCCTGAAGTTCAAACATGAGTTGCAGGCAGCCCTGGACAGTGAACTCCGGCTGATAGGGATGGACAGCCGTGAACCCTGGCAGGCGAGCCGCCACTTCGTTCATCTTGGGGTTGTACTTCATGGTGCACGAACCCAACGGGTAGAACCCCGTGTCCACCGCGTGGTTCATGTGCGACAGACGCACGTAGTGGCGCACCAGGTCCAACTCGCTCACCTCGGGCAGCGGCAAATCGTCGCGCACGAGGTCCTTCGGCAATGCAGCCTGCGGGACGTCGCACTCGGGCAAGGACGCAGCACAGCGGCCAGGTCTGCTGATTTCAAAGATAAGCGGCTCGGTCATCGCGCACCTCCCGCAGCGCCTCGGCGAGATAGTCAATCTCCTCCCGCGAGTTGCGCTCCGTAACGCACAGGAGCATATGCTTGTCCAGGTCAGGGTAGTCTCTGGCGAGGTCGTACCCTCCGATGATCCCGTATTCCAGCAGCGCGTCGTTGAGGTCGGCCACCGGCATCGGGCACTTGACGACGAACTCCTTGAAGAAAGGCTTCTTCGTTACGACCTTGAACCCGCGAATCTTGGAGATCACCTGGGCCGCGTAGTGGGCCTTGTGGTAGCACAATTCCGCCATTCGCCGCAGGCCGCATTTGCCCAGAGCGGACAGGAAAACCGCCGCCGCCAGCGCGTTCAGCGCCTCGTTGCTGCAGATGTTGGACGTCGCCCGCTCGCGCCGAATGTGCTGCTCGCGGGCGGAAAGCGTGAGGACGAAGCCCCGCTTGCCCTCGGCGTCCACCGTCTCGCCCACCAGCCGCCCTGCCATCTTGTGCACAAATCGCTCGCGGGTGGCGAAGAACCCCAGGTACGGCCCGCCGAAACTGATGGGATTGCCAAGAGGTTGCCCCTCGCCCACGACGATGTCCGCGCCGTAGTCCCCCGGAGCCTTGAACAGGCCCAGCGCGATGGGGTCCGCGACAACGACCCACAGCGCGCCTTTCTCGTGGACGCGGTCGGCGATGCCGTCCAGGTCTTCCACCTCGCCCAGGAAGTTAGGCGTCTGGGTAACGAGGCAGGCCGTCTCCTCGTCCAACGTATCCAAGAGCGAAGTCGTATCCTGCCTGCGCTCATCGCCCACGATTTGTATCCCCAGCCCCTGCACGTAGGTGCGGGCTGTGGCGCGGTACTCCGGGTGCACATAGGGGGACATGACCACCTTGTTGCGCTTCTTCCGCTGCACGTTGTAGGCCATGACGACGGCCTCGGCCACGGCGGTCGCCCCGTCATAGTGCGAAGCGTTCGCCACCTCCATGCCGGTGAGGGCGCAGATGAGGCTCTGGTACTCAAAGATGGCCTGCAATGTGCCCTGGCTGATTTCCGGCTGGTACGGCGTGTAGGCGGTGTAAAACTCGGAGCGGCTCACGATGTGATCCACAACGCTCGGGGTGAAATGCCGGTACGCGCCCGCTCCCAGGAAACAGATAAAGGAATTGAGGTCGGCGTTCAACTGCGCAAGCGCGCCCAGGTAGTCCAACACCTCGGCTTCCGACAGCGGCTTGGGTAGGCGGAACTCGGCGTAGCGCGCCTGGGCCGGTATATCGCTGAACAGGTCCTCAACCTTCTCTACCCCGATAGCCTTGAGCATGGCGGCGCGGTCGGCGTCGCTGTGGGGTATGTACGGCATCAATGCCCTCCTTTTTGTGCCTCCTCGGCGAGGAACTTGGCATACGCGTCAGGGCTAAGCAGGCCTTTGGCCTCGTCCGGGTCGCTCACCTTGATGCGGACGAACCAACCCTTGCCGTAGGGGTCTTCGTTCACCAACTGGGGCGAGTCCTCCAACTCTTTGTTGACCGCGATGATCTCGCCGCTCAACGGCAAGTAGAGGTCGGACGCAGCCTTCACCGACTCCACCGTGCCGAACACGTCGCCTTTGGCGAACGTGTCGCCGACCTCCGGCAGTTCCACATAGACCACGTCGTTGAGTTCTTCCTGGGCAAAGTCCGAGATGCCGACAACGGCTTCGTCGCCCTCAAGGCGCACCCACTCGTGGCTTTCCTGGTACAGCAGTCCCTGCTCCACCTTCATCTTGGCACCTCCGTGAAATGTGTTCTATCAGGCTGTGCAGGCCCAACGGTATCAGTTAGAAGAAGACCTGCGCCAATCGGTACAAATCCAGGTCAACCTGCCGGACGCCCGCCTTCAGCACGCTCAAGGGAACCGGCTCAATCTTATTGCCGTGCAAGGCGGTCATCTGCCCGAATCGGCCCTCGCGGATGAGGTCCACGGCGCGGACGCCCATGCGTGTCGCCAGCACCCGGTCAAAGACGGTGGGTGAACCGCCGCGCTGCAGATGGCCCACGACCACGAAGCGCGCTTCAAACTGCGCGCACTTCTCTATGCCCTGCGCGACCGCCTCGCCGATGCCTCGCAAATCCATGCGCGGATGGCCGAAGGAGTCGGGCGGGCCTGGCTCCAGCGAGTTGGGCAAGTCGGGCAAGCGCGCACCCTCTGCCACCACGATGATGCTGTGGTGCTTGCCCGCCTCGGCGCGGCGGCGCAGGTGCTCGCAGATTTCGCCGATGGTGGTGGGCACTTCGGGGATGACGATAAAATCCGCGCCGCCTGCCAGACCGCCCACCGTCGCCAGCCACCCCGACTCGCGCCCCATCACCTCCACCACGATGGCTCGGCTGTGGGCGCTGGCGGTCGTGTGCAATTTGTCCAGCGCCTCCGCGATGGTCGCCACGGCAGAGTCAAACCCCAGGCACTGATCGGTTCCGGGGACATTGTTGTCAATGGTCTTGGGGATGCCGACCAGCGGGGCGTCGTGTTCCTCGTACAGCCGCTGCGCGATGCCGAGGGTATCTATGCCGCCGATGACCACCACAGCGTCCAGGCTGTGCGCCTTGATGGTGCTCAGAACCTTCTGCACGCCATCGGGGATGGCGAACACATTGGTCCTCGTGGCACCGAGGATTGTCCCGCCGGTGTGCATGATGCCCGAAACCGAGTAGCGGGTGAACTCGGTTACCTGGTCTTCAATCAGGCCCAGCCAGCCGTTCTGGATGCCGCAGACCTGATACCCGTACTGGAATGCCCGCCTGGCCACAGCGCGAATCGCCGCGTTGAGGCCGGGTGCATCCCCTCCGCCTGTAAGTACTCCGATGCGCACCTCTCACCTCCCACGAGTATTCGCAGCCCTCTGGGGCAGTATAGCACAAGACAGGACAGCCGAAAAGGCCGTGTACTCGTTCAGTACTTTAGTGACGCATCCTCCTTTCCCAGGATTCCATTGTGCACGAGGTACTGGAGTGGCGTCAAGTATCCCAACGCCTGGTGCGGCCTA
>JARYMK010000210.1 GCA_029907165.1 Anaerolineae bacterium | reverse complement strand
GGGCCACGCCGCAAGCATGACCGAGAGTCCGAGTGCGCACCCCAGCAGACTGCTCCCCAGCAAGTCCCGTTCGCGGACGGCGCGAACCCCGCCGACGACGCCGAACACCATCACCACAGGCTCGTACAGCGCAGGCCACAGGAGCGGGCTGAACCAGGGCAGCGCCCCCGCCACCCCGAACCCGCGCCACCACTCGTCCAGCACGTCGCCAAGCCCGCGCAGGCCCTGCACGTGGAAGAGCAGCAGCGTGCCGACGGCCAACACCGTCCCCAGGAACACGAAAGCCGCCTTCCGACGATGCGCGCTCCCTGCCGCCAGGCGCTTCTGCAAGGCCAACACCTCTGGATTCCCGCCGCGGCCCAAGCCCCACGCAGCCAGCATTACGGCCGCCAACACCAGCAGGATGAAGTACGCGCCAGGCCCTGAAGTCAACAGCAGCCCCAGCAGCACGGCGGTCGCGTACAGGGCGCGCGGCGCTCCCGTGTCCGCGAATCGCACCAGCGCGGTGGCCAACGCCAGCCCCAGCCCCGCCGCCAGCACCTCCGGCCCCATCCAGCGCGACGTGAACAGCGACAGCGGCGACACAGTGAGCAGGACCGCCGCAAGGAACGCCCCTGCGTGGCCCAAGCGCTCCCGCCAGAAGTAGGGCACAAGCACCAGGAGCGCCCCGAAAAAAGCCGGCAGGAGACGCGCCATGAAGTCGCCGGCGCCGAACAAGAAGAAGATGAGCGTTGTGGTGTGGGTGAGCAGCGGGCTGCCCACCACCGTCGGCTCTTGGCCCTGGGCCAGTTGCCACGCGCCCAGCGCCCGCGCCGCCTCCGCAGCGCTCATCGGGCGGGCGTCCAGGTCCGCCAAGCGGAGCATAAGGGATACTACGAGAAGGGCGCCGTAGAGTGCCGTCTCTATCGTTATGCGGGACAAGAGGCTGTTCTTGGCATCAGGCTTTTCGGTCATCCCGATTCGCGGCTTCCTCGTCGGTCATTGGGAACTCAGCGCGGGTATCGGTAGATGCGCACGCCGCCCACGTTGTACACGCGCACGGCGATGGAATCCCACCGATTCACCACGGCGTCGGACAGGCCGTACTTGCTCCGCTCCAAGTCCCCTATGTAGATATAACTTATACCATAGGTGTCCAGCAGCGTCAAAGATTCGGGGCTGTCGGGGGCGAGGTAGATTCGCTCCACGTCCGAGGCGCGGCTGCCCGCCGGATTCCGCTTCCCGCGCCATTGCTGCTCGTGGAAGTCCCACCCCAGCACGGTGGGCAAGCCCGTGCGCGCCGACACGCGGGCCGCCTCACTGTAGGAGCCGCCGGTCGCCTCCAGGATGACGGGCGCGTCCTGCGCGTTGGCGTTGAGCCACTGAATGGCGTCGTACTCCGCCGGATAGTACTTCTGGACGAAGGCCAGGCAGTTCAGCGTCGCCTCGCCTCGGAACCCGCCCGCCTTGGAATATCCCGCCGCGAAGGTATAGACCAGACTCGCCGCCAGGAGCACGGCGAACACCGCTGCGAAGGCACCGCGCCCCACTCGTGCCCAGCGGCTGCGGCCCGCCGCGCCCAGCCCGAAGATGGCCCACAGCGCATATGCCCCGCTCAGCCCCAGCAGCACCCACGCCTGGTAGTAGAACTTGAACACGGTGTTCATGCGCGTCCCGAAATAGTCGCGCAGGAACACGAACTCCACCGCAAAGGTCAGCAGGAAGCCCACGATCATCATCAGGGCGACGGTCGTATCCGTCAACGCGTGCTCATCGGTGCGATCTGCCTGGGCCAGCCGTCTGGTAACCGCAACCGCCAACACGCCGACCGCCACGATCACGCCGAGCGCCGTCCACTTGCCCATCACGAGCGACACCAGCGCGAGCACCGCCACAACGACGCCGATGGCCTGCACATCGCCCGTCGCGGCAATCCTGCGCCCGTGAACCCAAGCCCGCGTCGCGTACACCAGGAACGCCGCGCTTGTGGACAGGAACAGCCCGAACATCACGAAGTAGTGCCACGGGCGCGTCTTGTTGATGATCACAGAGCCAATGCCGCTGGCCTGCGACCCAAACCCAACGTAGAACGGCAGGAACAGCAGCACGCCGAGAATCAGCGCCCGCCCGGCCCATACCGCGACATCCACCAGGTATGCCTTGTCCAGCCTGCGGCCCGCCGCGTACCGCCCCGCGGCATAGCACAGCACCACCACCGCCCAGTAGATGGGAAAGTCCCACGTGTTCAGAAAGCCCAGCGCGCCCAGGCACAGCGCGATGAGCAGGTTGCGTTCCCAGTCCTGCACGAGGTACGCGGGAAGCCAGGCCCAGACGCCGCCCTTCTTCGGTAACGCCAGCGGCTTCTGCTCCGCCGCCCAGCGGATGACCTGCACTGCCAGAGCAATCGCGAGCATGACAAACGGCAGCGCCAGCACGTGCGGGTGCATGTCCCCCAGGATGAAACTGAAGTACGGGAACTCGTCAATGACTTCCTGATGCTCCCCTAGCAAGTTCGTGTCGTACACCACACGGGACGCCCGCCACCACCACCAGTGATCCTGCGGAATCCACGAGCCGGTTACCGGCGCATCGGCCAGTCCCTTGATCTGCACCCACTTCCAGAACGCCGCCGAGCCGATGCCCCGCGAATGCAGCGCGTCCAGCAGCCCCTCCAAGTTGCCCACCAGCGCCACGAACACCGGCCCGAACAGGCTGAACCCGATGGCCCGCCCCTCGGCCTTCTTGCCGCCGATGAGTTCGTACACCACGCCGAAACTGCCCGTGAGGGTCAGCGCGAACAGCAGCGCGATGCCCACGTTGAACGCCGCGGCAGGGATTGTGCCCGCCAGTTTCGTCAGCATGGCGACGATGACGTAGCCGAAGTAGTAGTAACTGATGGCATAGCCCGATAGCCAGGGGTCGTGCGGCGGGAATGTGTCGCTGCGGAGGATGGCATTCAGGAACGCGAACTCCATCGGCTTCTCGGTGCCCACCAAATCGGGGTCAAAGGCGCGGAAGAGTGCCCACCCCGCCAGGCCAACGAGGAAGATGGCCTCGGTCGCCACGATGTAGCGCCATTGCTCGCGCACGAAGCCGCGAAGTTCGTCCAGGTTCCCCCCGCCACGCCGGTAGAACAAGACCGACAGCGCCAGCACCGCCGCCCACGCGACCAGAATCCCGCCCGCGCTGTTGGGCAGCAGTTTCAGCGAGCACAGGAGCCAGAACACGTAGGCGACGAGCAACAGCCCCAGCGCCTTGGCCAGCGCGTACCCCCGCCCCGGCAGCCGATTGAACAGCCGCAACGCGACGGGCAGCGCCGTCCATCCCACCAGAGTAACCAGCACCCACCACGCCAGAACGGATGCCATATCTACCTGCTCACCATGCGGTATATCTTCACTTCCGGGCTGGAGAACGCCAACTCCAGGATACCCTGTTCCACCCAGCGGTCAAACTTGGCCGGGCCTTCCTCGCCGTAGAGCGCCCTCTCGGTCTGCCCCACGTAGATCATGGACACGCCGTACTTCTTCAGGAGCGAAAGGGCTTGCTGGTCGTCCAGCGTGCTATAGATGGTGCGCACATCTGCGTAGCGCCCCTCCACCGTCCCCGGCGGCATGAGCATGCGCTGCTGAATCTGGTGCCAGTCCCAGCCAATGACCGTCGGCAGCCCCGTGTAGATGGAGACGCGGGCCACCCACCGGTAGAACGACGTTGCGCCCTGCAACACCACCGGCGAGCCATCCACGTTCTGCAGGAGCCACAGGATGCCTTCCTTGTCCCACTTCAGGTCTTGGACCTGCTCGTTTTCCCAGTACTGCGCCTTGGGCGAGTCCATGTAGGCCATGCCATCCAGCGAAGGCCCCACGCTGGGGTCAAAGCGCAGGCTAATGCGCGCCGGCGTCGCCGTTACGGTGTAGAGCAGGGACATGGCGACGAGAAACGCCAGGCCAGCGCGGAACAACTTCTGCCAGCCGCGCGCCCAGTTGCGGCTGCGCTCGGCCAGATGCGCCAGAGCAACCGCGGCGGCAATCGCCCACATGACCCACACCTGCAGGTAGAACTTGAACACGGTGTTCATGCGGCCCACGTCGCCCTTGAGCACCACAATCTCCACCGCCATGGTCAGCGCCATGCCTGCCAGAATGAGCAGCGCCACAAACCGCTCCTCTACGGACGCCCGCTTCCGGAGGAACAGCGCCACCGCGACTACAAACGGCAGGAGCAGGAAGGCCACAACTGGGTACTTGAGTTGCAGCAGCACATACGCCGCGAGCCCCAGCGTTACGGCGGCCATCAC
>JARYMK010000020.1 GCA_029907165.1 Anaerolineae bacterium | reverse complement strand
GGTTGAGGATGGGTTCCAGGCCCCTGTGGCGAGCCTGGATTCCTCGGCCCGCCGCTTCGCCGAGACGACGCTGCCGGTACTGCACGCCATCTTCGGCGAGGAGCGGACCCCGGGGGTGGACGGCGACCCGCGCCTGCACGTGTTCAACGGTGCGGTGCCCAATGTCGGGGCCTACTTCTTCAGCCAGGACGAGTACCCCGCCGCCATTCTACCGCGCAGCAACGAAAAGGAAATCCTGTTCGTCAACCTCCAGACGGCCACGCCGGGCACCGAGGGGTACGACGCACTCCTGGCTCACGAGTTCCAACACATGATCCAGTGGCGCAACGACCCCGACGAGGAGACATGGGTCAACGAGGGCCTGTCGCAACTGGCCACGCGGCTGGCCGGACTTCCCGTAGGCAGTTACCCCGCCTACTTGAGCGCCACCGACCTCCCGCTGGCGTACTGGCCGCCGCGCACAGCCAACGCCGGCCCGCACTACGGCGGCAACTATCTGCTCATGGAATACCTGCTCCATCGCTTCGGCGAGGGCTTCATCCGCGACCTGGCCCGTGAGCCTGCCGGTGGGCTGGAAGGCTTGGAGCGGGCACTAGGCCGCCGCGATGCCGATTTCGCCTCGGTGTTCCGCGACTGGACCGTGGCGAACCTGCTGGGAGGTTACGGGCCGCTGGCGTTACCCGCTCCCGCGGCGAAACGCATCGCTGCCCTGCCCGCCGTCATCACCGATACCGTCTTCCCGTTGGGTGTGGACTACATCCATATCCTGCCTGCCGAGACGCTGCGCGTGGAATTCGCCGGCGAGATGAGTGTGCCGCTCGCCCCGTTCCCCGCGCGCGTCGGCGACCGCCTGTGGTGGTCCAATCGCGGCGACAACAAGGACACGTTGTTCACGCGCGAGATAGACCTGACGGGTGTGGCCACGGCAACCCTGCACGTGTCCATGTGGTATGCACTGGAGGACAACTGGGACTTCGCCCTGGTGCTGGCGTCCACCGACGGCGGGGCCACGTGGCAGCCGCTGGCCGGGGCGCACACGCGGCCCATCCCGCCCGAAACGGGCCTTGTGGGGCCTGGGTACACGGGCAATTCGGGCGGCGGGGCGACTCCCGTATGGGTGGAAGAGACCTACGCACTGACGCCGTTCGCGGGCCGCCAGGTGCTCCTGCGCTTTGAATGCCTGACCGACGATGCCATCAACCTGGATGGCCTATGGCTAGGCGCAATGGAGATTCCCGAAATCGGGTGGCGGGACGAGGGCGAGAGCGACGAGGGGTGGGAGGCGCACGGGTTCGTGCGAGTGGAAAACCGCACCGCTGCGCGGCATCAGGTTACGGCGGTGCTGCACGGCGACCTGCCGCAGGTCGTCCCGCTGGACATGAGTGCGGACGGGGCGGCGCGGGCGACCTTCCACCCGCGCGGGGGGATGACGCTCATCGTGGCCTCGCTGACGCCGCACACGACGCAGGCGGCGCACTACACCCTGCGCCTGGAGTAGCGCCGTCAGAAAAGGGAAAGCAGCAAGTGCCACGCCGAGCGCGCAAGTTCCTGGTATAGACTGCCGCCCGCCCCGCGCAAGAACTGGAAGGGCGCGTTGGGCGAGCCAATGAACGGGCGCGCCAGCCAGGCCAATTGACCGCCCACCAGGGCATACACCGCCGCCCACGTCCAGAACAGGGTGTCCCGCATGCGGGAAGGAGCCTTGCCCACCCGGTCCAGCCCTTGCTTGGCGAATAGGATGCCCAGGACGCCGCACAGCGCTAGCACCGCCGCGCAGGCGATCTTGTACAGCCCGTAGTGGCCGACCGAAATCCACAGCGCCAGGAGCGCGGGGGCAAACGCCAGCGCCAGCACCGACAGGATGACCAGCATCCCGCTCAGGAGGAGCGCCGTCTGGTGCACGGTCATGGGGGCGCCGGAGTAGAGCGCGAGAAAGTGGAACAGGGGCAGCGCGGCCAGCGTTACGACCGCGACTAGCAGGGGCAATTTGATTGCGGAGGCCAGCATGTAGTATACTCCGCCAGGCACGCCCATCACCGCGCCGAAGACGAGCAGGGCCGTGCCCCATGCGACGGCAGCCCACAGGCTCTTGCGGGTGGGATTCGCACCTTTCTGCACGTCCGCGTAGAAGGCTTTGCGGTCGCGAAAGACCTGTTCCAAGAGCCGGTACACGTCCATGTGTCTCCTCCGGTGTGGGGTGGCGCTGTGGGGCATTGTAGCACCGGCGGGCGTGCGGCGTCAACCGGCGGGGTAGGTCGGTTCGGCCGCGGTCGCCGCAAGCGAAGTCAGGACAGAGGACAATCTTCTTTGTGGCCAAGTAGTAGGGCAATCAACATCTTTTGGGGAGGATGCCGATGAACACCGTACCCGACCGCAACATCGCCATGGAACTCGTTCGCGTAACTGAGGCCGCGGCCCTGGCGTCGGCCCGATGGATGGGGCGCGGCAACAAGGAGGCTTCGGACCAAGCCGCCGTGGACGCCATGCGCCTGGTCCTCAACACCATCCAGATGGACGGCGTCATCGTCATCGGCGAGGGGGAGAAAGACGAAGCCCCCATGCTCTACAATGGCGAGCGGTTGGGCACGGGCGAGCCGCCCCTAGTAGACATCGCAGTGGACCCCATTGACGGGACGCGGCTGCTGTCGCTGGGCAGGCCCGGGTCCCTGTCGGTGGTGGCGTTGTCGGAGCGCGGGACGATGTACGCGCCCGGCAAGATCGTGTACATGGACAAGATCGCCGTCGGCCCGGAGGCGAAGGGCGTGATTGACATCAACGCGCCGGTGGCCGATAATCTGCGCGCCATCGCCAGGGCCAAGGGCAAGGACATGGACGACCTGACGGTTGTCGTGCTGGATCGCCCGCGCCACGAGAAACTCATCGCCGACATTCGCGCGTGTGGCGCGCGCATCAAGTTGATCACCGACGGCGACATCTCCGGCGGCCTCATGGCGGCCACCGAGGGCACCGGCATGGACGTGCTCATGGGCGTGGGAGGTTCGCCCGAGGCGGTCATCACAGCGTGTGCCCTCAAGTGCATCGGCGGCGACATGCAGTGCAAACTCTGGCCGCGCAACGACGAGGAGCGCCGCTGGGCTCTGGAAAACGGCCGCGAACCGGACAAGGTTCTGACCATTGACGACCTGGTGGCGGGCAACAACATCTTTTTCGCCGCTACCGGCATCACCGACGGCGAACTCCTCAAGGGCGTGCGCTACTTCGGCAACGGGGCCAAGACGTACTCCCTGTCCATGCGTTCCAAGTCGGGCACGATTCGCTACATTGAGGCTACCCACCGCTGGGACAAACTGATGCAGATTAGCCAAATCCGATTTGACTAAAGGCGAAAAATGTGCTATACTGTGATATGTAAAGGCTCCGGCAGGTCCTCATCGTATAGGTGCGCGGCGTATCCATTGATCCCCCTGGGTTGTGTCTCCAGAGGCCGGGAGACCTTGTGGGGGCAAGCGTTATGAGGCCAGTCGCATGTGGGACTGCCAGACAAGGGGAGAGACTATCGCGTGATGCAGGTGCCCTCTCGTGAATCCTCTCGTCGTCCCTTCCGTAAGTCCCTGAGCACCTGCGGTGCCAATCCAGACTAGAAGTTTGCCATGGAAGAACGAATGACTGAAGAGAACGAACAAATCGCACAACCCCCACCGCCACCGCCAGCCCAGAACGTCATGAACATCGCGGAACTGGAAGAGAAGACGCTGGGCGAATTGCAGGAGATGGCCAAGTCCATGGGCATCTCGGGCTACAGCCGCCTGAAGAAGACGGACTTGGTCTTCCGGCTGCTGCGCGCCAACGCCGAGAAGCAGGGCCTCATCTTCGGCGGCGGCGTGCTGGAAATCGTCCAGGAAGGCATCGGCTTCCTGCGGTCGGATCACCTGCTCCCCGGCCCCGAGGACGTGTACGTGTCCCAGTCGCAGATTCGCCGCTTCGGCCTGCGCACGGGCGACTTCGTCATCGGCCAGGTGCGCCCGCCCAAGGAGACAGAGAAGTACTACGGCCTGCTGCGCGTGGAGGCCGTGAACGGCCTGGACCCCGAGACGGCCAAGCGCCGCCCGGACTTTGAGCGGCTGACCCCCATCTTCCCGAATCGCGCCTTCAACCTGGAGACCACGCCCGACATCCTGGCGACACGCCTCATCAACTTGCTGGCGCCCATCGGCAGGGGGCAGCGCGGCCTCATCGTCTCGCCGCCCAAGGCCGGCAAGACTACCATCCTGAAGCAAATCGCCAACGCCATCAGCGCCAACCACCGCGAAGTGCACCTCATGGTCTGCCTCATCGGCGAGCGTCCGGAGGAAGTTACCGACATGGACCGCTCGGTGGAGGCCGAGGTGGTAAGTTCCACCTTTGACGATCCGGTGGAGGAGCACACCAAGGTGGCCGAAATGGCCCTGGCGCGGGCCAAGCGCCTGGTGGAAAGCAAGCGCGATGTCGTCATCCTGCTGGACAGCATCACCCGCCTGTCGCGGGCGTACAACTTGGTGGTCCCGCCCAGCGGCCGCACCCTGTCGGGCGGCCTGGACCCCAGCGCCCTTTACCCGCCCAAGCACTTCTTCGGTGCGGCGCGCAACATAGAAGAGGGTGGAAGCCTGACCATCATCGCCACATGCCTGGTGGACACCGGCAGCCGCATGGACGACGTCATCTACGAAGAGTTCAAGGGCACGGGCAACATGGAGTTGCACCTGAACCGCAAACTGGCCGAACGCCGCATCTTCCCCGCCTTTGACATTGAGCGTTCGGGCACGCGGCGCGAGGAGTTGCTCCTTGACCGCGAGACCCTCCAGAAAGTGTGGACGCTGCGCCGCATGATCTCTGCCATTGGCGGGGGCGAAGAGGCCATCGTGCCCATCCTGGAGCGGCTCCAGAAGACCAAGAACAACCGCGAGTTCCTGGCGACCCTTACGAAAGACATCCTGTAGCACAGCGCATAACGGAGAGGGAATTGGCGGAAACAGGCCCAGAACACGAGGCCGGCGCAAAGGACGCGCCGCAGGCCGCCCGAGGCCTGGCCCTCGTGGGCAAGCGATTGCGCGAGTCGCTTCGCATAACACGACACACGCTCGTGCGCCTGGGTGCGCACGGGGCGCTGTTGGCGCTGGCCGTGGCTGCCGTGTACCTAGCGCAGCCGCGGGCACAGACGGCCCCCGAATCCCTGGCCCTGGCCCAGACCGAGCCTCGGCCCTATGCGGCGCTGTCGGCTCGCGGCGGAATCCGCACGACCGACGACTCCCTGTTCCATCGCGCGCCGGTGCCCCACACCACCATTCCCGAGCGCCCACGCAAGGAAGTTATCACCTACACCGTCCAGTACGGCGACACCCTCTACGGCATCGCCGAGCAGTTTGGCATCAGCGGCAACACCATCATGTGGGCCAACCCCCAACTGGAACTGAACCCCGACCTGCTGCAAATCGGCGAGGAACTCATTATCTTGCCCGTGTCGGGCGTGTACCACAAGGTGGTCAAGGGCGACACGGTGGAGAGCATCGCCAAGCAGTACAAGGTGGAGCCGTCGGCCATCCTGGAGTGCGAGTACAACCACCTGGGCGACCCGCCGCAGTTGCAGGTGGGGACGTACATCATCGTCCCAGGCGGGCGCAAGCCCTACGTGCCGCGCGTGGTGCACGTGTACACCGGCCCGATTCCCGAGGGCGCGACCCGCGGCACCGGCGCGTTTGTCTGGCCCACCACGGGCGCCATCTCGCAAGGGTACTGGGAACTCCACCGGGCCATAGACATTACATGGGCGCCTGGCACCCCTATTGTCGCCGCCGATTCGGGCTACGTGGCCCTGGTCGGCTCCAGCGAGACCGGCTACGGCAAGTATGTAGTCATAGACCACGGCAACGGATTCCAGTCGCTGTACGCCCACTTCAGCATCTTCTACGTGAAGCCCGGGCAGTCGGTGCGGAAAGGCGAGGTCATCGGCCTCATGGGATCCACCGGCCGTGCCACCGGCCCCCACCTGCACTTTGAGATTCGCAAGGATGGCATCCAGCGCAACCCGCTGAACTACCTGCCTAGGCAGTAGCACTTGACCACAGGGGGATTGCCCGTTGTCATTGTGAGCGGAGCGAAGCACTCTCACGCTTCAGGGATTGCTGCGGGCGTGCAGCGCCCCCACGATGACACACCATCAAGAATCCCTTTGGTAGAGCAGTAGGCCAGTCCGCACCACCACACGAAGAGTGGGGCCTTGTGCCCCGTTTTTTGTTGCCTTGCGCAGCGGAGCGCAGTGTGCGATTTTCGCAACCTTTCACAAGGGTATTGACATTTTTCGTATTGTGTGCTATAATATAGTTAGACGATCGTCTTTGTGGGAAGCCGCGGCCCGCCGCTCATGCGAAATAAGGAGGGCAAAATGGCAAAAGTACTGGTAGTGGACGATGACCCCGATTTTGTGGAGATTTCCCGGACGGTGCTGGAATCCAAGGGGCACGTGGTAACCACCGCGGCGGACGGAGATCAGGCCCTGGCACGTATGCGCGCCGACAAGCCCGACATCGTCCTGCTGGACATCATGATGGCCACGGTGCTGGATGGCCTCAACGTCAGCCAGGTCATGCGCGAAGACCCCGAATTGAAACACATCCCGATCGTCATGGTTACCTCCATCGCCAACACGCCGCACGCGGGACTCTTCCCCACGGACGAATCCTTGTCCGTGGACGGTTGGATTTCCAAGCCCGTCAACCCGGCAGAACTCTTGAAAACCGTGGAGCGACTTGTGTAGAATCCCGACATCCGGAGCCGAAGGAGGCCTCGCATGGCGAAAATTCTGATCGTAGATGACGACCCCGACTTTGTATCCGTAGTGCGTTCCATCCTACAACCCGAAGGCTACGAGATCAGCACGGCAAGCAACGGCGACCAGGCACTGAAGATGATGAAGAAGGACAAGCCCGACCTGGTGCTGCTGGACATCATGATGTCCTACGTGCTGGACGGCGTGGATGTCTCACGCAAGATGGCCGAAGACCCGCAACTCAAGGGGACGCCGGTACTCCTGGTAACCTCGCTCACGGTTACACCCGAGTCGGCCCTGTTCCCCACGGACGAGGACATTCCGGTGGATGGCTGGATCACCAAGCCCGTGAACCCAACCCAACTCAAGGAGCGCATCGCAGCGCTGCTGGCGCGGGGCTGATTCGGCCGCGACGCAACGGCTCCGCGCTCGTGCCCTGCAAGACAGAACGCGGCCAGGAGGCCCTATGGAAAAGACCCGCATCGGCGGCGTCATCCGCAGAACGCATCTGGCCCAGATAGACGTGCTGTCGGTCCCCGACAGACCGGGGGTTGCGGCTACCCTGCTCAAGGCCATGGGCGACGCGCGCATCAACGTCCAGTTCATCGTCCAGTGCATTGACTCGGAAAACCGCGACCACATCGTGCTCTGCGTGGACCGAGACGACATGGCCCAGGCGATGGCGCTGGTCAACCAGGTCAGCCCGCGAATCTGCGCGGGCTGTGTCCGCGTCAACGAGGACGTGGCCATCGTAGCCATCTTCGGTCCCGATTTCCGAGAGCGCCCGGGCATCGCCGGGCAGATGTTTGACGCGCTGGCAGCCAAGGGCATCAACCTCCTGGCCATCAGCACGTCCATTTCCACCGTGTCCTGCGTGATCCAGCGTGCCGACCTTGAGAAGGCGAACCAAGCGCTTTTGAGCACCTTTGAACTCCCGTGAGGTAGGGGATCTACCATCACGTCTCGCTCTTGGAGGTGAGGCGGAAGGCACATTGCACATGTCCGGGCAATCCATTGGCAAGAAGTCAGAACGGAGGCAAAGGAAAGACATGGAACTCAGCCGACGCGATTTCATGAAGGTGTCGGGCCTGACGGCGGGAGGGCTGCTGCTGCCGACGCAGCTGGCCGCCGCCGAAGAGGCGCGGCGATTCCCGCTCCACAAGCCCATCGGCGAGGGGCACACCATCTGCCCCTACTGCTCCGTGGGATGCGGCCTGCTCATTGCCACCGACGAAACCGGCCACATCATCAACTCGGAAGGTGACCCCGACCACATCATCAACCGAGGCGGCCTAGACCCCAAGTCCGTGTCAGTGCGCCAGATGTCTATCAGCGACCGGCGCCTGACCAAGGTCCTGTACCGCGCCCCCAACAGCGACAAGTGGGAGGAGAAGACCTGGGACTGGGCCATCGCCGAGATCGCCAAGCGGGTCAAGGCTACGCGCGACGCCACCTTTGAGGAGAAGGATGCCAACGGCGTAACCGTGAACCGCACCCAGGCCATCGCGTGGTTGGGGGGCGCTGCCAACAACAACGAGGATTGCTATCTGGCGAGCAAGTTCACTCGTGCCCTGGGCCTGGTGTGGGTAGAGCACCAGGCGCGTATATGACACTCGGCTACGGTGGCCGGTCTGGCCCCAACGTATGGTCGAGGCGTCATGACCAATCACTGGGTTGACCTGAAGAACTCCGACTGCATCTTCGTCATCGGAGCGAACCCCGCCGAGAACCACCCGGCGTCCATGTACTGGGTCAACGCCGCCATAGAGAAGGGCGCGAAACTCGTGGTTGTGGACCCACGCTTCACCCGCACGTCGGCCAAAGCCCACATCTACGCCCCCATCCGCAGCGGCACGGACATCGCCTTCCTCGGCGGCATGATCAACTACATCCTCCAGAACGAACTGTACCACAAGGAGTATGTAGTCCACTACACCAATGCCGCCATGCTCATCTCGCCCGACTTCAAAGGCCCGGCCGATCTGGATGGCCTATTCTCGGGCTACGACCCGACTAAGCGGGCCTACGACCGGACCTCGTGGGCCTATCAGCGCGACGCCGATGGCAACATCAAGCGCGACGAGACGCTTCAGGATCCCAACTGCGTGTTCCAACTCCTGAAAAAGCACTACGCCCGCTACACGCCCGACTTGGTCTCGCGCATCACCGGCTGCCCGAAGGATCAGTTCCTCAAGGTAACCGAGACCTTCGCGGCAACCGGGCAGCCCGGCAAGGCGGGCACCATCCTGTACGCCATGGGGCAGACGCAGCATACCGTCGGTTCGCAAAACGTGCGGGCGATGGCCATGCTGCAATTGCTCCTGGGCAATATCGGCATCCCGGGCGGTGGTGTCAACGCCCTGCGTGGTGAGTCCAACGTACAAGGCTCAACCGACATGGGCCTCCTGTTCCACGTGCTGACCGGCTACGTGGGCACGCCCTCGGCTGCCGCCCACAGGGACCTGGCCGAGTACATCCAGAAGGAGACGCCGAAGACCAGTTACTGGTCTAACAAGCCCAAGTTCCTCATCAGCATGCTCAAGGCGTGGTGGGGCGATGCGGCGACCAAGGACAACGATTTCTACTTTGATTACCTGCCCAAGCGGGCGGGAGACCATTCCTGGATTTCGTTGTTCCATGCACTGCACGCCGGCACCATCAAGGGAATGTTCATCATGGGGATGAACCCCGCGGTTTCCGGTCCCAACTCGCGCATGGAACGCAAGAGCCTCGCCAATCTGGACTGGATGGTGGTCATGGAGTTGTTTGAAACCGAGACCGCCGGGTTCTGGCATGCGCCTGGGGTCAATCCCAAGGACATCAAGACCGAGGTCTTCCTGTTGCCCGCCACCGACGCCTTGGAGAAAGCCGGTAGCATCGTTACCAGCGGGCGGCTTATCCAGTGGCGACCTGCGGTGGCCCGAGCCCCCGGCGACGCCAAGAGCGACATCTGGATTCTGGACCGCCTGATGAAAGCCGTCAAGCAAGCCTACGCGGGCAGCACCGCCGCCAAGGACAGGGGCATCCTGGACATGGTCTGGGACTACGGCGACCCACCCGACCCCGAGCGCGTCGCCATGGAGATCAACGGCTACTGGGCCGCTGACGTGGTGGACGACAGGGGCAACATCGTGGGAAAGAAAGGCGACCTGTTCACCACTTTTGGCATCCTGCGCGACGACGGGACGACGGCCTGCGGCTGCTGGATTTACGCCGGATACTTCGCCACCATGGACGACGGCGAGGGCCGCCGGTTGCCTGCGTGCAAACGCCGCGGCACCAAAGACCCGGGCGGCCTGGGTATCTACCCGTACTGGGGGTGGGTATGGCCTATCAACCGCCACATCGTGTACAACCGTTGTTCGGCCGACGCCAACGGCAAACCCTGGAGCCAGGAGAAGGCCCTCATCTGGTGGGACGAGGCCCAGAAGAAGTGGACGGGCTACGATGTGCCCGACTTTGTGGTAACCCGAGCGCCCACCGACCCGGGCGGCAAAGACCCGTTCATCATGCAGGTGGACGGTAAAGGCGGCCTCTTTGCGGCAATGGCCGATGGCCCGTTCCCCGAGCACTACGAGCCGCTGGAAAGCCCGGTCAAGAATCTCCTGTCTGGCACGCAGAACAACCCGGTGATTAAACTGTGGACCACCGACCAGGACAAGGCAATCGGCGACCACGTCGGTACCGCCGACAAGTTCCCCATCGTCGCCACCACCTACCGGGTCGTGGAACACTGGCAGGCCGGGGCCATGTCGCGTTTCCTGCCCTGGCTGGCTGAGGCCCAGCCTGAACTGTTCGTAGAGATGAGCAAGGACCTGGCGAGCCGCAAGGGAATCCAGAACGGCGACAAGGTCATCGTAGCCAGCGCTCGCGGGCAGGTTGCCGCCGTCGCCATTGTTACCGATCGCGTGCAGCCGCTGGTAGTGGACGGGAAGAAGGTGGACTTCGTGGGCCTGCCCTGGCACTACGGCTGGGCGGGGATCGCCACCGGCGACGTCGTCAACGACCTGACCCCGCATATCGGCGACCCCAACACCATGATTCCCGAATACAAGGCGTTCCTTGTGGACATCAGAAAGGCGGTGTAGCATGGGAAAGGTAGCGATGCTCTATGACTCTTCCAAGTGCACGGCCTGCAGGGGCTGCCAGGTGGCCTGCAAACAGTGGAACGACCTGCCGGGCACGCTCACCAAGAACCGCGGCTCCTACGAGAACCCGCCCGACCTGTCGCCCTACACATGGACGCGCATCCGCTTCATTGAGAAATACGAGGGCGGGCAGATGCGATGGCTGTTTCTGGCGCAGGGCTGCATGCACTGTACCGACGCCGCCTGCGTCAAGGTGTGCCCCACCGGCGCGCTCAAGCACCACCCCATGGGTCTGGTTACGCTGGAGCAGGACCTGTGCAACGGCTGCGGATATTGCACCCAGTTCTGCCCGTTCCACATCCCGCGTCTGCTGACCGACGCACTGACCGGCAAGGGCAAGTCGTTCAAGTGCACCTTCTGCATGGACAGGGTTACCAACGGCGAAAAGCCCGCATGCGTCAAGACCTGCCCGCCGGGGGCCTTCTCCTTCGGCGAGCGCAACGAGATGATCGCCAAAGGGCGCGCGCGGGTGCTGTATCTCCAGAAGAACGGCTACCCGAACGCCAACCTGTACGGCGACGTCCTGCTGGGCAGCCTGGGGCGCATGTACGTCCTGCTGGACAAGCCCGAAGGCTACGGGCTGCCCGTCAGCCCCGTCTCGCCTGCCCTGACCCATGTCTGGCAGGACTGGGTGCAGCCTATCGTAAGTGTGTCCTTTGGCGTAACCGCGCTGGCCGCCGTCACGGCGTTCTTCATCGCGCGGCGACATATCCGTATGGAGGAGGTAGAATGAGCGTACGAGTCAAGGGAACAGATACGGCCATACGCATCCGCTGGATTCCGCGCTACACCGCCTTGGAGCGGTACCTGCACTGGGGGCACACGCTCACGTTCATCCTGCTCACCATGACCGGTATGGTGCTGTTCTTCCCGTTCCTGGCGCCGCTGGCGCGGGGCGAGGCGGGGCAGTTCATGAGGCTGGTCCACCGCGTCAGTGCCGTGCTGTTCGCAGCGGTGCCCGTCAGTTACGCCGTCCTGCAACCGCGGCGGCTGCTGCTCACGCTGAAGGAACTGCGGTTCGGGCGCGATGACATCGGCTGGCTCAAGGGCGCGATCCCCTATTATCTGCTGGGCCGCCACGTGGACATGCCGCCCCAGGGCCGCTGGAACACCGGCGAGAAGATGAACGCCGTCATCCTGGTGTCGGGTACCATCATCTTCGTCCTCACCGGCGCGCTCATGTGGTTCGGCAAGGGCGTGCTGCCCGTGTGGGTCTTCCAGGCGGCGGTCATCGTCCACGACCTGACCATGTTCGCCACCGTCAGCATGTTCATCATCCACTTCTACCTGGCGGTCGCCCACCCGCTGATGTGGCAGTCGCTGGTGAGCATGCGCTACGGCGTCATCTCCGAGTCCTACGCGCGCGAGCACCACGCCAAGTGGTATTACGGCGAGGAGCAGGCCAAGAAACTGTACGAGCAAGCCAAGGCGAAAGCGGCCGCCCACGGCAAGGCGGAATAGCCATGAGCCCAACTGCGGATCGGCCATTGCCTGCTCATTACTCCATCGCCGAGACGCTGAGCGCGCTGCGGGAGGCCCGGCCCGATAATCCCGGCCTGGCCTCCCTGCTGGCACTGTACGACGGAATCCTTGCGGCGCAAGCCCTGGCTGAGGGGGAAGGGAAGGGCGAACCCCTTCCCTTCTCCATCTCCGACAGCCGCCGCATGGCCGAGGGCGAGCCCTGGCTCCGATGGGCCGACCTTCGGCTGGACGGGACACGCTTCGCCGAGGCTGTGGCGGGCATGGCGGCCGTGCTCCGCAAGTACCGCGACGAGTGGGCCGACGCAGCGGTGGAGGCCCCGCCCGACGACCTGCTGGCGATATCGCGGACAGCCGTGGAACAGCGCCGCTCGCTGCTGACCGATGGCGCGTCGCTCGCCGAGGCCGCCGTGGAGATGGCGCTGGAGGGCGAACTGCGCCGCTTGGCGGGCGTCGTGGTGCCCCACCTGCCCATAGACGACTGGCGGCGGGCCACATGCCCATTCTGCGGGAGCGCGCCCGTGCTGGCGCTGCTGGAGCCGTCGGTGGGCGGGCGTTACCTGTTCTGTCAGCGATGCTTCACCTGCTGGCCCTTCCGCCGCGTGGGGTGCACCTTCTGCGGCAACGACGCCAGTCTCCGATATTACACCACCCGCCACGAAGCCTATCGCTTGTACGAGTGTCCCGTTTGCCAAAATCGCCTGAAAACGATAGACTTACGGACGCTGCCCAGGCCGGTGAACCCCGCCGTAGAGCATCTTTTGACCGTGGGGCTAGACCTGGCTGCCGGGGGTACAAGGGCGGGGTAGGGGTAGGTCTCAGACTCGCCTCTACGGCCGGACGCCCGCGTAGGCCCGGGACAAGCCTGTCGCATCCGAGGGACTGACCGTGCGAGCCGATGATGCCATCTCATTGCAAGAGACGCGCCCGCGCACCGATTGGCGCGCCTATATCCAGGTGCTGAAGCCACGCGAGACGTTGCTGCTGTCGTTCGCAGGCTTGGCGACGGCCGTGCTGGCGGCTAACGGCGCACCTCCTTTGGGCCGCCTATTCTGGACCGCCCTGGCCGTAACCCTGGGAAGCGCGGGCGCCAATGGCCTGACCAACTACCTGGACCGCGACATAGACGCTCGCATGGAGCGCACACGGCACCGCCCGCTGCCCAGCCGCCGCATCTGGCCCGCCGAGCGCATGTTGCCGCTGGCCATCGGTCTGGTGTTGGTGGGGCTGGTCATCGCGTGGGTGCTCAACCCGTGGGCGTTTGCGGCGGGCCTTGTGGGCGTCCTGGCGTCGGTCGTCGTCCGCAAGCGATCCATCACCCATGTGCCGTTGGGCGAATTCGCCAGTTGCGCGCCGTTCCTCATCGGTTGGCTGGGCATCAACCCCCGGCCGGAGCCGCTCATGTGGGGGCTGTGCGGCCTCATCTTCATATGGACGCCCATCCACGTCTGGAGCCTGATGGAGGCCTATCGGCACGACTACCTGCAGGCGGGTGTGCGCATCTTCCCGCTGACCATCACCCCGCGCCAGAATATGGCGATCCTGTTGGGTCTGGCGGTGGCGTTGGGCATTGAGACCCTGGCGATGCCCCTGTTCAGCAACCTGGGCGCGCTGTATGCCGTGGGGGCTTTCGTGCTCAACACGGCGCTTATCTGGAGCAGCGTGCGCCTGTTTCGCACCGGGATGACCCAGGCGGCCTGGAAGATGTACAAACTCTCGGCCTATCCGTATCTCGGACTCATCCTGACCCTGGCCTGCTTGGATCGCTGGGCCGCGCTGTTGTTCTAGGGCGAGGAGCAAGGCTGACAACCCCAAGCCTTGAGGAGGGCTGGGCGTGTATCAGATAGACAACCTGGATCGGGAAATCATCCGCCACCTGCAGGCAGACGGCCGCGCCAGCAACGTGGACATCGCCCGTGCCCTGGGCGTGGCCGAGGCCACCGTCCGCAAGCGACTGGAGCGGCTGGTGGATGAGGGCATCATTTATTTCTCGGCCTGCGTGGAACCGGAGCGCCTCGGACTGGGCACTCACACCATCCTGCTCATCAAGACCGAGGTGGGGCAGGTGGAACGGGTGGGGCGTGCCCTGGCCGCCATGCCCGAGGTGCGCTGCGTCCACTTTCTCACGGGCGAGTACGACATCCTGGCCGAGGTGCTCCTTGCCAACACGGCGGCGCTATCCCGCTTTCTGACTGAAAAGATCACCCTCATTCCGGGCATCTCGCGCGTGTCCACGTCGCACGTCCTGGAGACGTTCAAGGAGCCGCACCAGTGGACGCTGCCGGAAGCGGTTCCACCGCGCATCCTTGTTGTGGACGATGATCCCGACTTCGTGGAGATCGTCCGCCAGGTGCTCAGGGCCGAACGGATGGATGTGGTGAGCGCTGCCACGGCGGAAGACGCCCTGGCCCGCGCGAGGGCGATGAAACCCGACCTGATCATTATGGACGTGATGATGACGGGGATACTGGACGGCGTGGACGCCACGCGCGACTTGCGCCAGGTGCCAGAGGTCGCCGACGTGCCCATCCTGATGATCACCTCTATCCCCACTTCCGAGCACGCGGCCCTGTTCCCGACGGGCGAAGACCTGCCCATAGACCAACTGCTGTCCAAGCCGGTCAGCCCACAGCGGCTGGTGGACGAGGTGCGACGCCTGCTGAAGCGGCGATAGCATCCGGCGTACAGAACGGAGCATCCCCAATGGCGAGGATCCTCATCGCGGACGATGACGACGATTTCGTGGAACAGACGCGCCTTGCGCTGGAACGCGCGGGGCACGAGGTGCGTGCTTGCCGCAACGGGAAAGAAGCCGTCGCCCTCTTCTCCTCCTACCCCGCAGATGTTCTCATCCTGGACATGCGCATGTCCTATACGCTGGACGGGCTGGACGCGCTCCGCCAAATTCGCATGGGCTCGGCAATAGGTGAACCGGTGGTGATCGTGGTGTCTTCGCTAGACGGGCCGATCGCCGAGATACAGGAGCAGGCTGCCACGCTGGGCGTGGCGGCCTGGCTGAGGAAGCCGGTATCTGCCGCCGACCTCCTGGCGCACGTGTCAGAGCCGCCGAGCGGATGATTGCCACGCGGGCGGGTCAACTGCCCGCGGCGTCTGCCTGGCTGTGTCCAACGCCGTCTCGGGCTGCGGTTCGGCGTAGATCGGGAGCGTGAAGGTGAAGCGCGATCCCTTACCCACCTCCGACTCCACACCGATGCTCCCGCCGTAGGTCTCCACAATGCGCTTGACGATGGGCAGGCCCAGGCCCGTTCCGCCGGACACCATCTCCTTGGCCGTGCGCGTGCGGTAGAACTCGTCAAAGATGTGCGGCAAGTCCTCCTGCGAGATGCCGATACCCGTGTCCTCCACCGCGCCCTCCACCGTATCGCCGCGCACGGTTAGCATTACTGCGACCCTGCCACCCTCCGGCGTGTAGCGGATGGCGTTGCTGATGAGGTTGGTCCACAGTTGGCGGATGTGGTCGCGGGTGGCCAGGACAGTCGGGTTCGCGTCGGCCTGGACGGAGAAGGCGATGCGCTTCTTGGTCGCTTCCACCTGCAGCAGTTCGGCCACCTGCTTCAACACATCGCCCACGGGGACGGGCACGCGCTTGTCTTGGGGCGCGGCGTTCTTCACGCGGGCGAGGGCCAGCAAGTCCTCTATCAAAGCCAGCAACTCCGACGCGCGCTGGTCCGACCGCTCCAGCATCTCGCGCTGCTTGTCCAGGTCCGCGTAGCCGTCCAGGATGAGGCGCAGGTAGCCCTGGATGGCTGCGACGGGCGCGCGCAATTCGTGGGCCACGGTGAGCATGAAGGCGCTCTTCATCTTGTCCAGGCGCTCCAGTTCCTCCTTCGCCCGCTCCAGTTCCCGCGCCTGGGCCTCCAGGGCCTGCATTCGCTTGGATTCCAGCACCAGCCGCCGCCGCTCTAGTCCCTGGTGCACCGCCAGGATGAGGGCGTCGGCGGAGAAAGGCTTGGAGATGAAGTCATACGCGCCCCGCTTCACCGCCTGCACGGCCAACTCCACCGTGGCGTAGCCGGTGATGATGATGCACACGATGTCGGGGTCATGGGCGTGGATGGGCTCCAGCAGGTCTATGCCGGTGATGTCGGGCATCATCACGTCCAGGAGCACGAGGTCAGGACTCCACTCCCGCACCTTGCGCAGGCCCTCGGCCCCATTCTCGGCCACCTCCACCGAGTAGCCCAGAGGGGCCAGGACGCGACGGCACCCCTCGCGGATTCCCAATTCGTCGTCAATGACCAGTATGCGCGGGTAGGTCTCGGCCATTCGGCTGCCTCCTCTATAGAGCTGCGGCTTCCTCGTCTAGGGCGGTGGGCTGAGCCTGTGCGATGCGCACCGGCAGGATCATAGTGAAGCGGGTCCCCTTGCCCACCTCACTCTGGACGGTGATTTGCCCGCGGTGCATCTTGACGATGCCGTAGGTGATCGCCAGGCCTAGGCCGGTGCCGCGGCCTATAGGCTTGGTGGTGAAGAACGGCGTGAACAATTTGGGGATGTTCTCCGGCGGGATGCCGATGCCGGTATCCTCCACGGAGATGCGAACGCGGTCGCCGGCCGGGTCCAGCGACGTGGAGAAGGTCAGCGTGCCGCCGTCGGGCATGGCCTCGGCGGCGTTGTTGGCCAGGTTCACCAGCACCTGGCGCAATTGGGTGGGGTCGGCCTGGATGAGCGGCAGGTTCGGTTCCAACTTCTGGACGATGACCACATTCTCATAAAGGGGGAGGCGATCCAGGTCGCTGGCGAGTTCGCGGACCACGCCGTTCACGTCAGTCTCCTGGGCCATGACTCGGCTCTGGCGGGCGAAGTTGAGCAGGGCGGTAACGATCTCCTTGCAGCGGGCCGCCTCGCGGGAGATCATCTGCAGGTCGTCGTGTATAGGAGAATCGGGCGGCACATCGCGGTTCAGGATGTCGGAGTACAGCATGATGGTGCCCAGGGGATTATTGATTTCATGGGCGACGCCCGCCGCCAACTGACCGATGGAAGCCAGGTTTCTGGCGTGCAGCAGTTCATCCTCCGTCGTCTGGAGTTCGTTGACCATGCGGTTGAACGCCTCGGACAGTTGGCGGAGTTCGCCGCGTCCCTTCTCGGGCACACGCACGGTCATGTCGCCGCCCGCCACCTTGGCACTGGCCGCCACCATCGTGATAATCGGCTCGGTGATGGACCGCGCTAAAGGCAGCGATAGCGCGACGGCGATGAGAATGCTGACCACAGCAATCAGAACCACGCGGCGGTTGAAATCGCGCACCAGGGACAGGAACGCTTCCTCGCGCGCGCCGACATAGAGGATGCCCACAATCTGGTTGGCGTGGTCGCGCAGGGGAGAGTAGCGAGTGATGAAGTTCTCCTTGACCACAAAGGCGCGGCCCGTGTACTCCCGGCCCTCGTACAGCACAACCCGTGCGACTTCTTCGGACAGCCGCGTGCCGATGGCGCGCTCCCCCGCCTCGGTGAGCACATTGGTGGACACCCGCCAGTCGCCAAGGAAAATAGTGGACGTGTCCACGCCTGCAATCTGCTTGATGCGGTCCACCAGGGTGAAGTCGCGGTTGAACATTTGCAGAACCACGACGAAGCCAATGATCTCGTTGGCAGGGCCGCGCGCGGGCGCAACCGCCGTCAACGCCAGGCCAGCCGTGCCCTCGCGCGGGTCAAAGGGTTCGGGCGCGGCCCGCGGCGTCTCTATCAGCGGAATCCGCGCTTGCTCGGCCAGGCCAATGGGCTCCAGATACTCGGCGGGGATAATTTCCGTGCCCGAAGTCAGCACGCCCTGCTGGAGCGCGGCGGCCACGATAGGCAGTCTGCTCCAATCCATGTCGCGGCGCACTGGCCTATGAACGCCAAAGGCATACAGGACGCGCCCGGCCACCAGATGCCCGTCGGGCTTGAAGACGCCGATGAACTGTGTCCCCTCCAGTTCATTGCTCACGATGCGGTTCTGAATCATCCGCTCCATGAGGCGAATCGTCTCTTCGTTCGCGATGTTTTCGGGCGTCAGGTACTCGGGCAGTTCGTTGTCCAGCGCAAGGCTGAACGCAACGGCGGAAACCTGGCGGCGGGCACTGTCGTAAAACGCTTGCGCTAGGTTCATGTCGCGGTTCACGCGCTCGGTCGTGGCATACCCGAGGTAGTCCTGAATCACGCGGGAGATGGCAAGCGAACCGAATGCCACAGGGACGAACGCGACGAAGAAGAAGGCGCCGAGAAGGACGCGGTGAAGGTACCCGCGGAACAGACCCCGCAAGGGCTGGAATATGCGCTTGAGCCCCCTTTTCATGGGCAACCCTCCTTCGGAGCGTACCGCCATCGGGCTACGCGGAAGGTTGAAGGACGCCCGTATTATAGCACCCGCCTGCGCCGCCCGCAAGCGGGCCCGAGGGCACTCGGTGCGGATGGATGCGCGGTGAGCGCGGTCGCCTGCAACGTGCAAGGGAGCGACAACTTTAGTCGCCCGACACGGGGCGCGCGGCTACCGTTTGGTGATTATTCCCTGCCCAGCAGCAGGCTTACCACCATGACCAGTGCCACACCGATGGCTGCCAGTACCCCCGTCCAATCCCTGCGCCATGCGGATACAAGGATGGTCGCCGCGACGGCGGCCAGCGGCGTCAGCAGGATGCCTAACAGGCCTACGGAGATCAGCCCCTGCGGCTCGCCCGCCAGCGCCGAGGGGAACGCTTGGGTCCACAGCAGCGTGCGCTCGGGCAGGCTGCCTGTGGATACCAGCGCCGCAATGCCCCCCGCCAGAATCAGCACCACGCTGAGCGACAGCCCCACGAGGAGCACGTAGTACACAATTCGGTGCAGTGGCGTCGCGAATCTCATAGCCCTAGCGCCCTCAACGCCATCTGAACGGCGATGAACAGCAGGAACGCCTGGAACAGCGTTCGCAGGGCCTTGCTCCGAATCTTCGCGCCTAACCGCGCACCCACCTGCGCACCCACGACCGCGCCGAGCGCGACGGGAATCGCCAGCGCGGGCACGACCAAGCCGCTCCCGTAGTACACCACGGCCGCCGTCGCCGTGGTGATGCCAATCATAAAGGTGCTGGTGGCGGTTGCGGCCTTGATGGGCACGCCCATGACCTGGCACATGATGGGAACCTTGATGATGCCACCGCCAATCCCTAGGAGCGAGGACAGTACCCCTGCGACGGTGCTGACCGCCACCCCCATGCCGACGTGATGCACGCCATAGCGCACCTCGCGCCCTGTGGCTGGGTCCGTGAACGCCGCCGGCAGCGTGCCGTCGGGGTCGTCGGCGGTTTCGGCGGCCGGGGGACGCCGCATCGCGTACACCATGTACACGGCGACCAGCGCGAAGAGGCCGTACAGCCAGCGGCCGCTGACCCATACCGCGACGAGCCCGCCAGCCAGCGCGCCCAATGTGGTGGTGATTTCCAGAATCATCGCCAGTTTGATGTGGGTGAACCCCTTGCGGATATACACGACGCTACCCGCCAGCGAGTTGGTTACCACCGCCACAACGCTGGTAGCGATGGCCGTCTTGATGGGCAAGCCGAACAGCAGCGTGAGCCCGGGTACAATGAGGATGCCGCCCCCCAGTCCGAGCAGACTGCCGAGGATGCCCGCGACGATACCCAGGGCCAAGTAGCCAAGCAACGTCATGGTCTATGCCCCTCAGCGAAGAGCAGAATACGAGTGCTTCGCCCCAATCAAGGGCAGGTAGAGGCGATGGGGCGGGTTCGGGGTGGCCGACGGCGTCGCGGGGGGCGTTGGCGTGCCGGTTGGGTTGGCCGTCGGCTCGGGCGTTGGGGTGGATGTGGCCGTGGGCGTCGGCGTTACGGTAGGTGTGCCGGTTGCCGTCGCGGCGGGCGAAGGCTCCGGCCTCGGCGTCTCCAGCGCCGCGGGCGGCGCCTCCGGCTCCACGTAGGTGATCACCAAGCACGGGCGGAGGCTCATCACAGGATACTCTGAGGCCGCGATCTGCACTTCCGTTGACCCGACCGACCCCTTCAGAACTACGCCGAAATTGATGCCCGGGTTGGCAACCCATTCGCGCACCGCCGACGTGATGTCCAACGAGTACCACGTGGCATCGTCTATCAGAAACTGCTCGCCTGTAACATCTATGTACCTAATGCGGCGGAGCGATCGCGCATCAGTTGGGGAGGCGTCTCTATCCCTGTTATCGCCATTGGTGCTGTTGGCCCCATTCGCGCCCCAGGGCGTGGATGCAGACGCCCGCTCCCAAGTGGCTTCGCTGGGATTCCACGCCTTGCGCAGGGTGTAGGCCGAGACATCAATCTCGCCCTCATTGGAGTGTTTCAGCACGTAGAAGCCCAGAGTCGCTCTGAGGATGCGGGCGTTGGCTGGAATGGAAGAAACGTCAAACTTCAGGAGCCCCGCCTTCCTATCCGGAGACGTGACGCGCAAGATGGCAGATTCACCCGGCGTGTTGAAGTTCTTCTCCGGCTGGCCGGAGTCAATATAGGTATCCTGTGCGCCGGTGTAGCCATTCCAGCCCTGCCGCAGGGCCACCTGGCGAATGGCTGGCGGGCGCGACATGACTGCAACGGCGCGGGCCGGGGCGCGGGTTACCACGGCATGATCCCGCGTGGCCAGGTACTGGAACACCTCGTCGGCGGGGGCGACCCAAACCTCATCTGTCCCCCCCGGTCCGTAGGTGAAGTGCAGGTAGTCTAGCGAGGATCCCGCCACGTCGTTGCGCTCCACGTTGTGGCCGTGCAGGCTCAACCAGAAGTGCAACGTCGGGTTGTTGATGGCTTTTTGGTGCGCGTCGTCCATGTAATAGATGGCGCCGCTGGTGTAGGGGCGCGCGTCCCTGGGCCTGCCCACGTCCCACCGTTGCAACGGGTGGGGCAGAGCGCTCCACGGGATGTTGTCCACCGCCGTCGCGCCGCCCCCGCCGGCCTGGATGATGGGCAATCCCAGCGTGGCGTAGTTAGCGATCGCCAAGTCGCGCAGGTCTTCGCGATTCTGATACGCCGTGTACACCAGCGTGCGGTATCCGCCCAGCGTATACGCCAGCGCCTCGGTGCACTTGCTGATGTTCTCAACGACGCAGCCAGGCATGGCTTCGGGGGTAGTATGGAAGAACCCGTGATTGTATATGCCCCAGCCGGATGCTAGGAGAGCCGCCACTTGGTTGGTGTTCATGTAGCCCCAGGTGGTCGCGCTGTCGGGATTGCCGCGCCAGGTGATGCTCTCCCCGCAGGTGCCGAGTGAAAAGCCGGGCGGCAACATCCACTCGCCGATAATGGCCACGCCCGCACGGTATCCTAGGCGATCCAGCAGGGGCTTGCCGTTCTCCCACACGGAGAGCCGCCCGTCGTCAAAGGTGAGGCTGTAGGCCCAGCGCTTGTCGCCGCGCAGGGCTGCCTTCTGCACCTCGCCAATCTGCTCGGCCTGGGTAACCAGGCCGACGATACGGATGTCCACCTGGGTGGCGTTGGTGGTGAACATGACCCATCCGCTGGCGGGGTCATATTCTGAAGGGATGACGCGCCCGCCCGCGATAACCTCCACACTCTCGGCCCGGCCCACGCGCACTTTGAGTGTGAGGTCGCGGATACGCACCCAAGCCGGCACCGCCGAGTAGTCCACGCCGTAGTGCAGGTAAAGCGCCGCCCTGGCATCGGCAGCCGACGGGGCTACCCATGCCGGGGACGCCAGGCCGGCCGCCACGATGCTGCCGACGATGATGAGCGCGAGCAGGATGCGGACCGTGGAATTCAAGGGCATCGCCTTCCAGACAAGGATAACGTGTACGGGCGAACACAAGGTTCGGCCCTATCGGCATCCATTATAGGGTTGCGGCGGCCTCATTGTCAAAACAAGTGGACGGGCGGGCCGGTGCCGGGTATAATGGCCCCGTGAAGACGTGGTTTGTTGCCATCGGACTCGCTGGCTTGGGACTGCTCTGCGGGGGCTGTTGGGGTGCGAAGACCACCCCGCCTGCCGTCGTGCCCACGCACACGGCAGCGCCGAGCGTTGGCCCAAGCCACACGCCCCCGACGTCTCCGACGCCGCAGCCCACCGTCGCGCCATCACCCACGAGGACGCCGGTCGCCACGACCACGCACACCGCCACGCCCCCAGCGCCTACCCGCGCGCCCAGCCCTACGCCAAGCCCCTTGCCGGAGGTGCGCGTGTACGAGCAGACGATCACCATCCCCACCTATCCGTTCGCCGCGTACCTGGCGGCGGAGACCGATCCCGTCCACGGAGGGACGGTGCATCGGTTGGACCGCGCGGCATACGAGGCGTCGCAGCCATCGCCTGCGCCTAAGGCGTACCGCGCGCTCGTCGTAGAGAACGAGTACCTGCGGCTGACGTTCCTGCCCGAACTGGGCGGGCGGCTGTATCAATGCCTGTACAAGCCCACCGGCCAGTCCCTGCTCTACAACAACCGCGTGCTGAAGCCCACGTACTGGGGGCCGCTGCCGCGAGACGAGAACTGGTGGCTCGCGGCAGGGGGCGTGGAATGGGCGTTCCCGGTGAACGAACACGGGTACGAATGGGGCACGCCGTGGGATGTGGCCGTCCGCCAGCAGGGCCGCAGCGCGGAGGTGGTCCTGAGCCGGACGAGCGGCGCGCTCCGGGTTGAAGTCATCGTAACGCTTGCTGCGAGCGAGGGCCGCTTCACGGTTTCCCCGCGCCTCACCAACACGGGCAATCGCGCCCTGCCTGTGCAGTTCTGGGCCAACGCGATGCTTTCACCAGGCGGCGCGTCGGTTGGCCCCGGCCTGCGGCTCATCTTCCCGGCGGCCCAGACAGTCGTGCACAGCACTGGCGACGCCACGCTCCCAGGCGAGGGCCAGATCATGGTGTGGCCCCTGGTGGGCGGCCGCGACCTGAGCCTGTACGCGAACTGGCGCAATTGGCTAGGGGTTTTCGCCGCCGACACGCTGCCCGCGTTTATCGGGGTCTACGACGGCCGCGTGGACGTGGGCGTTGCCCGTGTGCTGTCGGGCGTCGGCGGGGTCAAACTGTTCGGCTTCGGCGCCGAGTTCCCAGATTTCGCCACATTCGCCGACGACGGCTCGGCGTATGTGGAATTGTGGGCCGGCGCGAGCCGCTCCTTTTGGCCGGCGGACGATGTGCTGCTCGCGCCTGGCGAGTCGCTGGGATGGCGCGAGACCTGGATTCCCATCGCGGGCCTGGGCGGGTTCAGCGCGGCCACCGGAGAGGCGGTCGTGCGACTGGAGCGGGACGGGGACGGTGTAGCCGTGGCGGCGTACAGCCCGGTGGCGCGGCACGCCGTTCTGCAGGTAACGGGAGGGGGCGCGACTCTGATTTCCGAGCGGGTCTCGCTTGGGCCAGGGCGGTCGTTCGCGCGGCGGTTGCCCTCTGCGGAAGGTCCTCTCCATTTGCGGCTGTACGCCGATGATGGTATCCTGTTGGCCGAGGCCACCCATCCATAACCGACGGGCAGAGGACATGGACGACGCATCCGCCGACACCCAAACGACGCAAGAAACGCACACGCCCAAGCACTGGTTCCGCTCGCGGGCGGGCATCGCCCTCATCGTGCTGGGCCTGCTGGCCATCCTGGGCGCGGTTACGGCCCTTGCCGTGTACCAGGGCCTACAGGACAGGGCCGCGCTGGCCCGCCAAAACGCGGAGGCCCACTACGAGGCCGGTCTGGCCCACATGCGGGCGGGCGAGACTGATTTGGCTATCGCCGAGTTTGAACTGGCGCTGCGGCTCGCGCCCGACCACTCGGAGGCGCGTGCGCAACTGGCGAAGGCCCAGCGCGCCCGCGCTGCCGTCGGCACGCCCACGTCGGAAGTGTACCAGGCCGCGCTGGACGGGCTGTTTGCGCAGGCGGTGGACCTGTACAATCGGGGAGACTGGATGGGGGCCGCCGCTGCCTTTGAGCACATCGCCACACTGGACCCCGGGTATCGGCCTAAGGAAATCCAGCAGTACCGCTTTGACTGCTATCGGCTGCAGGGCGAGGCGCTGGAGGCGGAGAATCGGCTGGAGGAAGCCATCCGCGCCTACGACCAGGCCCTACGCGTCCGCCCGTCCGCCGCCGACATCGCCCGCAAGCGCGAACTGCTGGCGTTGTACAGTGCGGGCGCGGGCGCGGCTGGCGCCGACTGGGGCCGGTGCGTGGAAGCGTTCCGCCAACTGTACGCGGTTGCCCCCGCCTTCCGCGACGTGGCCCAGCGCCTCTACGAAGCCTACGTGGGGCACGGCGACGCCTGTATGGGCTGGGGGCTCTGGTGCCAGGCCGAGGAAGCATACGAGGCCGCCAAAGCCTTGGATGACAATCCCACCATCCGCGCGCGGCTCAACGACGCTTCGCAGCGGTGTGCGGGTCTGGCCGAAGCCGCGCTGACTCCCGTTCCCACGCGGCCCGCCGAACCGCCCATCCTGTCGGAACTGCCGTTCGGCAGGCTACTCTTTGGCCGCTACGACGACGCCCGCAAGACCTATGACATCATGAGCCTGGATGCAGGCGCGGACCAGGCCCTGGTACTCGTCCGCAGCGCCAACCAGCCCGCCACCAGCCCCGACGGGCAGCGCCTGGCGTACCATTCTACCGACAAGACCGCACCCGGCATATTCGTCATGGATTTGCAGAGCGGCAAGCGATGGGCCATTTCCACATCGGCGCGCGATTCGCGGCCCTTCTGGTCGCCCGACGGGTCGCAGGTCGCCTTCATCCGCGACGCCAACTCGCCCACGGCCATGATCCTGGCCGCTCCCGCCGATGGCTCCGGCAAGCCCGAACCCCTTGCCAACGGGTGGTCCGCCGCCTGGTCCAGCACGAACCACCTGGCGCTCACCGGCTGTGACGAGACCCAGACCGAATGCGGTATCTTCGTGGAGGACTTGAGCCGCGGCGGGCGCATTCGCTTCACCGCCGACAAGAACGACATCGGCCTGGCGTGGTCGCCCGACGGCAGCCACGTGGCTTACGTTTCCAGCCACGACGGCAACTGGGAAATCTACACGGTGAGGATAGAGGGCGGGTTTGTGCGGCGTTGCACCGTCAACGCTGCCGATGATGGGATGCCGACCTGGTCCCCCGATGGGCGGCAGATCGCCTTCGTGTCCAACCGCGATGGCGTGTGGACGCTGTATGTGATGTTGGCCGACGGGAGCGAGCAGCGCAAGATCATGGACCTGAGCATGTCCAATCCGGACTGGATCAGCGGGCAGATGGCGTGGCTGCCGTAGGGCCTCACCACACGGATTCTTGATCCTATGTCATGCGAGGGCGCGGAGCGCCCGAAGCAATCCCAGGGCGCGAGATTGCTTCGCTCCGCTCGCAATGACAACGGGCGCCCTTTACGCAGGTTCACTCGTCAGGGTTGCGGTCGCATTCCCCACTCGTGTCCACCGGCGTGATTCGTGGATCCGGACCGTCGGGCTGGCCCAGTTTGCGCTCCAGGTTGCGCAAGGCGTCCTGCAGTTGGTCTTGGCGCACGGCGGTGGTGAAATCGCCGCGGGTGCGCTCCAGGACGCCGCGTACCATGTCCGTCGTGCGGCGCAGGCCCCCCGTTACCGCGTCGGGATAGTCCACGGTTACCAGGTAACTGTAGATGACGTCTATGGCTTCCAGCGCGCGCTCGCCCTCGTTCACCTGGCCGCGCCGGATGCAGTCCAGCACGAAGCGGCGCAGTTCACCGGCGGCCTCGCCCATGCCGTTGAGGTACGCGGCGGGTTCCACCCCTAACTCCTTCGGCGTGGGCACCGGCTTGTCGGCGATGATGGCGTAGGTGATGTGCGCCTCGGCCAGTTCCTTCAGCGCGTCCTGGGTGTAGCCGGCGAAGTAGATGTCGGGGTGGGCGGCCAGATCGCGCACCATCTCCTCCGCAGTGTCGCGGGCGGCCTGGAGTAGTTCCTCGGCGGCGGCGAACTCGCCTCGGTGCACCGCGCGGATGGAGTTGGCGCAGTAGCGGATCAGGGTGCGCGACCGCGCCAGAGTTGCGTCCCGAATGGCGTTCTTGCTCTCCAGTTCGTCCAGAATGGCCGAGATGATCTGCGGCAAATTGTCCATGCGGCTCTCCTTCTATGACAGCGAATGCGGTGGCGCGTGGCCCGAATCGGCGTCCGATGCCGTGCGCTTCAGGGCCACCAGCGTGTAGTCGTCAAACTGGGGCTGGCCGCCCACGTGCGCGGCAACCTCGCGATCAATGAACCGAATCAGGGCTTCGGCAGGCTGGTTCCTGGCCTCCACAAGGCAATGCGCCAAGCGGTCGGTTCCGAACTCCTCCTCGTGCTCGTTGATGGCGTCGGTCAGGCCGTCGGTGTACATGAGCAGGACGTCGCCTGCGGCCATGCGGACCTGCCTCTCCTCCAGGGCCACATCCTCCATCACGCCCAGAATCATCCCGTCGGCGGACAGCGATTCGGGCGGCTGACCGTCCGCGCGGGCCAATAGCGGCGGGTTGTGCCCCGCGTTGGCGTAGGTGAACACCCCGTCGCGGACATCCAGCACGCCGTAAAACACGGTTACGAACATGCCCGAGGACGAGTCGGTCACCAGTAGGTCATTCGCTTTGCGCAGGGCTTGGGCGGGGTTGCGGACTTCCAGCGCCGAGGCGCGGATGATGGTCTTGGACAGCGCCATGTAGAGGGCTGCCGGCACGCCCTTGTCCGAAACATCAGCCACCACGAAGCCGACGTACCGCTCGTCAAACAGGATGATGTCGTAAAAGTCGCCGCCCACGCGCCGCGCTGACCGCCACAGGGCTGCCACCTCCCACCCGGGCAAGAGCGGGCACGAACTGGGGAGAAAACTCTTCTGGATGCTCCGCGCCACATCCAGTTCCTGCTCAAGCCGCTGGCGTTCGGCCATCTCCTGGTACAGACGGTAGTTCTCCACGGCCATGGCCGCCTGGCTTGCGATGCCGGTGAGCAGGGCCATGCGGTTCTCGGGAAAGCGGTGCTCCATCCCCTGGAAATCCACCAGCATGGTCCCCAGGATGTCGCCTTTGGTCTGCAGCGGCAGCGCCAGAAGGGAGCGGATGCCGAACCGTTGGGCCAAATCCTGGGGCACGAGGTTGCTCTCGGCTACGTTGGCGATGATGAGCGGCTCCTTGCGATTGGTCAGTTCGCCGAGCAAGGGGAGCTCGTCGGGCCCGAAGGCCAGACGCGAGAATTCGGCTTCCAGTTGCCGAGATACCCCGTACTGCTGCGCGGGCACGAACTGCTGGCGGCGGTCATCCCACAGGAGTATCATGCATCGGTCCACGCCGACCAGGATGGGCGTGATGCGCACGATGGCCTCCAGCGCCTCGTCCAGGCTCACCGCCGCGTTGATGGATTCAGCGACCTGGAGCAGGGCATTGGAGACGTACGCTTCCTCCTGGAGCGCGTCGTACAGTTGGGCGTTCTCTATGGCGGTGGCCGTCTGGTTGGCGATGCCCGATACGATGGCGAGCGTCTTGTTATTGGGGGGCCACGCGGCGTCGGCGAATTCCACCGCCATGCAACCGCGAACCTCGCCGCGGGCCACGAGCGGGAACGCCGCCAGGTGGCGGATATCATAGGCGCGCACCAGGTCTGCAGGAATCCACGTCTCCAACTCCTCGTCCGGCACGACCACGGCGGTCCTGGACGCGGCGATTCGGGACAGCAGCGGCACCTCAGATGGGCGAAGGCACAGGCCGTTCAGCCCTGGCATTGTCCCGCGCGCCGTGCTGTACCCCTCCTCGGTGCAGTACTCGTCCCCGGCGCGGTCTCGCAGGAAGATGGTGCAGCGGTTCACGCCTACCAGGAGCGGCACCACGCGCACCACCGCACCGATGACCTCCTCTACCGAAGTCTGCTGGCCGATTGCCTCGGCGACCTGCAGCAGGACGGTGGAAACCCATGTCTCCTCCTGCTGCGCGGCGAAGAGCGTGGCGTTGCGCACCGCCACGGCGATCTGGTCCGCCAACGCCTGGAACACCGGCAGGTCATCGGGGTCAAAGGCGTTGGCCTCCTGGCTTTGCAGGTCAAACACGCCGAGAATCTGCTTGCCGAAGCGCAGCGGCAACGCCAGTTCCGAGCGGATGTCGCCGATGCTGGGAACGGCACGGTAGCGGGGGTCCGCCTGCACGTCGTTCACCACCAGCGGCTCCCCTTTGCGCGCCACCCAAGAGACGATGCCCTCGTCTTCCAGGCTGAACCGCAACTGGGACGAGACGGCGTCGGCGGGGGCAGTTCCGGCGCGGTACACCACCTCGCCCTGCGCGGCGTCCACGGTGAACACGTGGACGTGCGGATACGCGAACTGCTCGGACACCAGGTCCACCACTTCGTCCAGCATGGCGTCCAGGTTGAGGATGGACACGATCTTGCGTCCCACTTCGCTGACGGCGGCCAGTTGGCGGGCGCGCTTCCGCTCGCGGTCGTACAATCGGGCCTCGTGGATGGCGACGGCTACCTGGGTCGCCACTGTCTGCATGGTCGCCAGGTCCTCCTGGGTGAAGGCATTGAGGCGGTCGCTCTGCACATCCAGCACGCCGACGATGCGCCCCTCGGCTACCAGCGGGACGGTCAACTCGGCGCGGGTCTCCTCCAGCAAGTCCACGGGGCGATAGCGCGGCTCCTGCGTTACATCGTTGGCCAGAACGGGCTGGCCGGT
>JARYMK010000209.1 GCA_029907165.1 Anaerolineae bacterium | reverse complement strand
CCGCGCCGACGCCCATGCCATGCCCGCGCGCAACCCAGGGAAGACCGCCGCGAACGCCAAAGGCAGAAGCGCCCCGGCCGAGTGGAAGAAACTGCCGCGAACGCCCGGAAATGTGAACGCCAGGCTCATCGCCAGCAGGAGCAGCGCCCCGAACGTCAGCGCGGGCCACAGCCGCGTGTCCCGCCGCGCCGCCCACAGCCCCCATGCCGCAGGTGCAGCCAGCACCACCAGCAACGCCCCCACAAGCAGCACAAGGTTGGACGCCAGGGCGCTCAACTTGGACGCGATGATATTGCCAAAGCCCCACGCCAGGTAGTCCGCCGGCGTGGGGATGTGCCGCGCCGCGTACAGTTCGTCGTAATCGCGGAGAAAGAGGGCGCTCAATCCGCCTCCGGCCAGCGGCGAACCGGCGACCGCCCAGTTGCGCGCGAACCACGGCCCCATGACGACGGCGTATCCCGCCACCATCCACAGCGCGGCCCGCGAGGCACGTCTGCAAGGTACGCGCCCCGATGCCCCCGCCCACGCCGCCCACAGCAACCCTACCACGATGAGCAGCACCCCATCGGGCCGCGCCAGGTGGCCCAGCCCCGCGCACAAGCCCGCCGCCAGCGCCCGCCATCGGCTCTCGTGTGCCTGCGACATCAGCCACAGCGCGCCGCACCCCGCCAGCGCGAACGGCGCGAAACTGTCCGGCGACGTCCAGTAGGCCGCGTAGAACCCAGCCAGCGGCACCAGAAGCCCGGAAACCGCCGCTTCGGGCATGCTTGCGCCCAGCCGCCGCGCCAAGCCGTAGGTCAGCAGAGGCAGCGCCGCCGCGCACAGGATGAACGGCAGGCTGGCCACGGTGTACGAATTGCCCAGCAGCCACATCGCCCCTGCGGCCAAGATGCTGGGCATGGGCGCCCAGTACAGGTGGCTCGGATGCGGGATGTCAGCGGGCGCGTCCAGGTAGTTCCACACAAATGGCTCGGTGAACCCCTGCCCGCCCGCGATGCGCTCGGCAATCGTCAGGTGGTAGTAGGCGTCCATGTACCCAGGCGTGCGCTTCGGCAGATGAATGAGCAAGGCCAGCGCCAGCCCCGCGACACCCAGCGCCGCGAGGACGCGCCACTGCCTGCCCCATGAGGACTGTGCCGTCATCCTTGCCTGCCTCCGCCTGTTGATTTCGCCCTGCGCCGCACGGCAGGCCACAGGAGCACTCCCATGGCTAACAGCAGCGCCACCCCCGACATGGCGCACCCCGCCGTCCACGACACGGGCGCAAACCGCAATTCCACGACGTGCTCGCCTGCCTGGGCCAGGGGCACGGCCATGAACGCATAGTCGGCCTGCAGCACCGGCACCGGCGCCCCATTGTCCCACGCGCGCCAGCCAGGGTGATACGTCTCGCTCAGCACCAGGTACGCAGGCCCGTCCATCCGCGCGCGCACCGACAGCGCGTTGGGCGACGCTGTCCACGACAGCACCGTGCCCGCCTGCGCCCCGTCGGTCGGGACAGTAGGCGGGGTCTCCAGCCACGCGCAGTCGGCCCGGAAATCGCCTTCGCGCAGGATGCGATCCCACTCGTCCGGCGCACGCACCTGTCGGACACAGGACACCACCCGCACGCGCGGGAAGACCGCATCGTTCTCGGCGATGACCATCCCCGGCGAATCCCGCACCACGCGCCACCCATCCGGAGCCGCGCGTGCAACGACGTAGCGCACGTTCATCAGCCCCAGCAGGCGTTTTTGCGCGTCGCCGGTGGCGGCCTCGGCGCGGGCACGCAGTTCGGCGTGGCGAGCGAGGAGGAGCGGGTCGTAGTTGCTGGCAGTCTCCAGTCCCTCCAGCGCGCACAGGTTGGGCAGCAGGCTGGCACGCAGCGCTCGCACCGTCGCCTCGTCCTGCGGCCCGAAGTCGGCGAACCGCGTGAAGCCGGCGAACATGGTGTTGTACTCGTAGGCACCCGTCGTCAGAATCCGCGCCGTGCCCGACGTGCCGTGCAGGAAGGCTGGAATGTCGGCCCCGCCCGCGAAGGCGCTTTGGGGCGCGGTCGGGATGAGCGGCCGCCCGAAAGTCGCCAGTTCCACCAGCGCGATGACCGCTGCCGCCCATCGCCACGCGGCCACGCGCCGTTGGTCTCCCCGCCTGGGACAAGCCGCCGCCCATGCGCCAATGCCCGCGGCCGTTACCGCCAGCCGCAGCAGCGCCGTGGGGAACGTACTCTCGCTGAACGGCGGCACCACCTGGAGCACGAGGAGCATGGCCGCGGCCGCCAGCCCCCCGGCCAGGGTCAGCCGCCCCCAGAATACCCATGCGCGAGAAGGCGAAACGCGTTCTGCGCCGAAACCAGCCAACATCGCCGCTGCAAAGGTGTACAGGAACAGGAATCGCGCCGGGGCCTGGAACCAGGCGACGCCCGGAAACCACCGGTAGGCCAGCAGGTACAGCGGACTATGGCTGCCCAGCGCCATGACCAGCGAGCCCAGCAGGGTTACCAGCAGAAAGCCCGTTGGGGATGGAGTTGCGGGAGAGCCGTCAGACGGCGGTGGATCGGGTGGCTTTCGCCTGAACCAGCGGCGGATTGCAGCCGCGCCCGCGATCATGGCCAGCAGGAGCGGCAGGACGCCGATGAACCCGCAGTCCTCCCAGTAGTTGGCGTATCCCCAGTAGTTGGCGCGCGCGGGATTGCCGAACAAGTCGGGCGCGAGGAACGCCAGCAGGTGCCACGGCCAGAGCGAATAGGTCATGGCGAGTTCATAGTCAGGGCCGCCCAGCCGCTGCGATTGTACCAACAGGTCGGCGGTGGGCAGCGCCTGCGCCGCAGCGAGGAGCACGCCCAGCGCCACGGCAAACGCCAACCAGCCCGCGGCGACCACGCTCCCCCGCGCCCGTCGTGCACGCGAGGTTTCCGCCCACCCTCGCCACACTGCATACGCGCCGAGCACCAGTAGCGCGTAGTACAGCATCTGCGCGTGGCCCGCGCACAGGAACACCGCCAGCGTGAGCGCAAGCCCTACAGCGCGGCGCAGCGAGGGCCTGCGGAACAGACGCTCGGCCACCAAGACGCTGGCCGGAAGCCAGGGGTACGCGCTCGTCATGCTGCCGAACTGCGACCGCGACACCACGAACCCCGCCAACCCGTAAGCCAGCCCCGCCACCAGCGCAGACACAGGCCGCAAGCCCCACGCTCGCGCCAGCGCGTAGGCAAACGCGCCCGCCAGCGCCAAATGCAGCACGAACAGCACGCTCATGGCTTGCGCCGCGGGCAGGACCAGGTACAACAGGTTCGGCGGGTAGAGGGTCGCAGACTGAAGGTTCGCCAGCAGCGGCGCGCCGTTGCCCAGCGCGTGGGTCCACAGGGGCGCCTGGCCGTTGCGGATGGCGTCGGCGGCCAACCGATGCCACGGCACGAACTGGAGCGACGCCGTGCCCCAGTAGAGCACGCGGCCCCGAAACAGCAAATCCCACGACACCAGCACCACAGCCAGCACCAAAATGCCGGCGCTCGCTGCGTCCTGTCTAGCGATTCGCCTCACCTCTTCCTCCCCGTGCCGCTGCGATACCGTAGCCGAGAAACACCACAGCCGAAGCCGCCGCCCCGACGTAGAGCCAAACCGGCACGTAGACCAGGCGAACGCGATGCGCTCCGGCGCGGTCAATCGGCACCCCACGCAGGAGATAATCCACCCTTGCCACAGACACGGCACGCCCGTCCACCCAAGCCCGCCACCCTGTATACCAGACTTCGCTCACCACCAAAAGGCCGGGCGCCGAAGCCTGTACGTCCAACTCCAGCGCATTGGCCGACCGCACCACGACGCGCACCGCATCGCCATCTGCATCGCCGCCAGCGGTCACCAGAACTCCCGCCCATTCGGGGGCAACCAACGCCTGCCGCTGCAGGTCCATATCCCCGAGACGGCGCAGGGCGTCGGCGTCGGGGGCAACCTCCGCCTCGTGCACCAGCCACGCTCGCGGCAGCGCCTCGGTGTTCCGATAGATGTACGCGCCCCCCACCTGCCCGATCCACTCCCATCCGTCGGCTGCAAGTGGAAACGCCGCCACAATGTGTGTTATGTCTAGTAATCCCAGCAGGCGGGCATTCGGCCTGCTGTCGCGCAGGGCCGATTCCACCGGCGCGTCGGGCGGAAACGGCGGGACGGTAACCGTGTACGCCACGTCTTCGTAGCCTCCCGCCAGCGCCATGAACCGGCGGTATCGGGCCAGTTGGGTCGGGTCCACCCCGTCTGCCATCTCCAATCCGTAGAACCACGCCGTCTGCTGCGGCACGCTGTAACTCGGA
>JARYMK010000208.1 GCA_029907165.1 Anaerolineae bacterium | reverse complement strand
CCCATCTATTATCGAGACCTGCAGGACGACGAGGGTAATTTGATCCCCGAAGGCTTCGAGGACATAGACAGGGTGGTAGAAGCCAGCGCCGATCGCGGGATGGTCGTGCTCCTGGCAGTGATGACGGCGCTATCGCGTTGGGAGGGCCGCCTGCCCGCCTGGGTGATGCGAATGGTGGGGCCCGAGTCGTGGCTGGGGCGGCTGGGGGTCATGGGCGCGGTGCAGCGGGCTGCGCTAAGCCTGCGGCCGCTCAAGAGTCTGCGCATGAACCTGGTACTCTGGGGCTGGTCGGCGGGCAACTGGGCGCTCATGATTCTCACCAACGTCCTCGTCTTCTGGGCGTTTGGCCTGCGTCTCCCGTGGACGGCGGCTCCGCTCCTGCTTGCCATTCTGAACATCGGCATCATCGTACCGTCGTCGCCCGGGCGCATCGGCGTCTTCCACTACCTGTGCGTGCTGACGCTGGGCCTGTACGGCGTTGACCCGGCGCTGGCCCTGGCGTGCGGGATTGTGCTTCACGCCATCGTGTACCTCCCCATTTTCACCCTCGGCGGCTACTTCCTGTGGCGCGAGAACTACGATTGGGCCAGGCTGACGGAACTGGCGGCGCTGGAGAACCCGTAGACGGGACGCGGAGCGGCGGTTAGTGCTTCACCACATGGAGTTTTGATCGTGTGTTATTGCGAGGGCGCGCAGCGCCCGAAGCAATCCCTGGAGCGTGAGATTGCTTCGCTTCGCTCGCAATGACAACCGACGATTTTCCCTGTGGTCAACCTCTAGGTATAGTCGCCCCACGGCTCTACGGCTTCGTGCGGATTCAGCCTTCGCGCGGATTCGCGGCTCCTTTTCGGTCGGGAGGGGCGCCGCGCTTGCCATTTCGCCCGCCCGATGCTAGAATGAGCGTACCAAAGGCCAAGACTGGAGAGAGGTATGCGCATTCGCCGTGCGGAACTCGTGGACCTGAACGCGTGCATGGACATGGATCGCTCCTATTCCACCGACTACGTGTGGCAGGTGGAGGAGCGTTCCCGCGGCGGCGAAATCTCCGTTACATTTCGGACGGTCCGCCTGCCGCGAACCGCGCAGATTCGGGTTCCCCGGCTGGAAACGGGCCTCCTGACCTGCTGGCAGCAGGATGAGTGCTTCGTCGTCGCGGAGAACGGCAACCAGATTCTGGGCTTCCTGAACATGCCCCTGGTTCCGTCCGAGCCTGTGGCGCGCATTCGCCATCTGGTGGTGGACACGCCGCACCGCCGCAAGGGTGTGGGGAGCGCCCTGGTGACCTCTGTGGCCGCGTGGGCACGCGAGCAGGGGGTGAGCGGCATTCTGGCCGAGACCGAGACCAACAACCACCCCGCCATATCGTTCCTTCAGCGGCATGGGTTCGCCTTCTGCGGCTACAGTGACCAGTTGGCGGTGAACCAGGGCATCCGGCTGTTCTTCATCCTGCCGCTGCGATAGACCCGGGAGGCAAAATCGGAGCGGACCCTGTGTCGCTTGACGTGCAGTTCGTCCTGAGAGTGCTTTCGTCCATCAACCTGACCGTCGCCTCGGCCATCGTGCTGACGGCGTTCTCCCTGGTGGCCTACATCCTGGGCCACAACTTCCGCAATGCCGTGGCGAGGGCGTTCTCGCTTTTGCTCCTGTTCGTCGCGGTGGTGTACTGCGGCGATGTGATGGTGGCGAACGCGGAAACGCCGCGCGCCATTGAGGGCTGGCTGCAGTTCCAGTGGCTGGGCATCGCCTTCGTCCCCGCGGCCTACCTGCACTTCTCGGACGCCCTAGCACGCACGACGGGCATCGCGTCGCGGCCCCGGCGGACGCGGGTGCTCGTGGGTTACGCCCTGGGCGTGCTCACGCTAGCGGCGGTGCTGTCCTCGGACCTCATCGTGCGAAGCCGCGGCGAGTACCCGACCCTCGCCTACCTACAGGCCGGGCCGTTGTTCTGGGTGTTCGCCCTCTACTTCGTCCTCGCCACGCTCACGGGGGCGCGCAACATCCAGCAAGCGCGGCTTCGCGCCCTGACCCCCGCCACGCGGCGGCGCATGACCTACCTGGCCGTCGCGTTCGTGGCCCCGGCGCTGGGCGCGTTCCCCTACCTGCTGGTGGCCAGTCTGCCCCCCGACCCCAAGGCGCAGGTGGTGCTGGAGAGCCTACTGTTCGTCGGGAACGTAGCCGTGTCGCTGATGATTGTGGTCATGGGCTACGCGGTCGCCTACTTCGGCGCGCTCACGCCCGACCGCGTCATCAAGCACAGCCTTATCCACTACCTGCTGCGCGGGCCGTTCGTGGGCACCTGCGTCCTGGCCCTCATCCTGCTCACGCCCGACACGGAGCGGCTGCTGGGCCTGCCCCGCGAGACGTTTCTCGTCTTCTCGGTAACGGGCCTCATTGTCGTCCTGCAGGTGCTCATCAACGTGAGCAAGCCCTTCATTGACCGCCTCATCTACCGCCAGGATCGGGAGGAAATCCTCTGGCTCCAGGAGTTGGACAACCGCCTGCTGACCAGCAGCGACCTGGCGCAAATCCTGGAGAACGTCCTCACGGCCATCTGCGAGCAGTTGCGGGTGGGCGGCGGGTTCGTGGCGCTCCTCAGCGGCGAGGGGCTGCGCCTGGAGGCGGTGTGCGGCTCGTCCGACAGGGCGCTCGCGTGCCTGCGGAACCTGAAGCCCGACGGATGGGCGCTGTCGTCGCCCGACACCCCGGCCCAGAACGGCAGACGGCTTTCCCTGCGCCGCGACAGTTTCCGCACCGAGAACGGCTACTGGCTCATCCCGCTGCGCTCCAAGGACCGACAGACCGTGCTCGGCGTGCTGGGCATGGAGGCGCGCATCTACCCGCTGGCGGAGGAGGAGATCGCGTCGCTGGAGGAGATGGTTGGCCAGGCCGAGATCGCGCTGGAGGACCGCCTGCTCCAGCAGACGGTGTTCGCGGCGCTGAAGCAGATTGCCCCCGAAATCCAGCAGATTCAGCAATGGCGCACCGAGCCTCGGTACGCCGCCGCGCCGCCGATTCCGTCGCTTCGCGTGGACGCCGAGGCGGCCGAGTTCCGCCAGGCAGTGAAGGACGCCCTGAGCCAACTGTGGGGCGGCCCCAAACTCACGCGCAACCCGCTGATCCAACTGCGTGCGGTGAGCCAGGCCATGGAGGAGCCCAACGGCAATCCCGCGAAGGCGCTCCGTCAGACGCTCATCCAGGCGGTGGAGATGCTGCGGCCCGAGGGCGAGCGGTCGTTCACCGCGCCCGACTGGCTGCTGTACAACATCTTGGAGATGAAGTTCATCCAGCGCCAGAAGACCAGCGACATCGCCCGCAAACTGGCCATGAGCGAATCGGACCTGTACCGCAAGCAGCGCGTGGCGATTGAGGAGGTGGCGAAGGTGCTGGTGGCGATGGAGAAGGAGGCCATTCGGGCTCGCCCCGCACCGTGACCCGCACACGCAGCGCGGCGACTGAGCCTGGGCTGGGGCCGAAGTCTGTGGGTGCCCGGGCCTACGGCCCATGGGCACAGCCGCCACGCTGGCGATGGGCGGGGTAACGGGGCGGCGCGGTAAGCCGCGGCGAGCCGAGTGAAGCGAGTGGCGTCAGGTGGAAGCGCGTGTTGGGCGGCTATGTGTGTTTGATGGTGGCTTCAGCGAAAAGCTTCAAGACCTGAGCCGAAGGGTATGTTGACAAAGATGCTATGGAGTTTGCCATCTCTATCGGAATCAGTGCGTTTTCGTGTCTACTGCTAATCATTTCTGGAAGTGTCGCCAGTATTCTGTCTAGATTGATAAGCTTTGATGCTTGAGGATTATAAATGAACTCACCCATTCTTACACAAATAGGTATGTTCAACACAAGACGACAGCGTTCGTTTAACACTATAAAGACTTTTGCCCCGTAATTTGTATCTCTTCCGTAAGGAGCACCACTAGAAGGTCGGCTCTGAATCTGCTCGCAAATATAAACATGGTCGGGGACAAAAAAGTGGTTGGGTGGCGCATTCTTTCCCAGTAATAAATTCAAATGGTCGGCGAAGATACCCGTTTTCTCTTGACCTACTATGCTGATAGGATATCCCTGCGAATGAGCATGCAACAAAAAGTTTCTGATAGGGTTGACCAATTTTGAATATTGTGCGCGAATTTGCAAAGGGCCATCCTTCAGAAACAAACAGCGCCTGAGGGTCTCACGACTAGATTCCCATAAGTAGCGAACGCCAGTGAACAACAGCAAGGTCTCGTGAATATTCATGTAAGCCGTAGCAACACTCTCTGATGCGGCGTTTTCGCTCATTTCCATTTGTCTTGGTTCAGCGTGAAATGGACAAAAGCCCTAATCTGATAAGAGACTCCCGACTGCCGGGAGCCCCAGCCAACT
>JARYMK010000207.1 GCA_029907165.1 Anaerolineae bacterium | reverse complement strand
CCGAGCCGGCGGACAACCCCGACCGCGTGTACGTCATCCAGCCCGGCGATACTCTGTTCGGCATTGCCACGCGCTTCGGGACGACGGTAGACGCGCTCGCCGCCGCCAACGGCATCGCCGACCCGTCCAGCATCCAGGCAGGGCAATCCCTGACCATCCCGGGCGGCAATCCCCCAACGGTGAGCGTTGGGCCGATTCGGGGCCTGGACATCTGGCCGTCGCCCGTGCCCCAAGGGCAGGTGCTGGTCATCACCGCCCGCGCGGACGAAGGCGCTTTCCTGGACGGCTGGCTAGATGGTCAGCGCCTGGCCTTCTCCCGCGAGGGCGACGTGGCATTTGCGCTGGTGCCTGTGGGCTTCGGCGACCCGCCTGGGGCGCGGCAACTCGTCGTGTGGGCGCGGACATCGCCCGAAGACGCCGTCCGCCTGTCGCTCACGGCCCAGGTGCGTGAGGGGACGTTTGAAAGCAGCCTGGTAACCATCCCGCCCGACCGGGTGTACCTGCTTGACCCCGCGCTCATAGAGCGGGACCGACTGCAACTGGAGCGGGCCTTCGGGACGCGCACCGTGCGCAAACTCTGGGCGGGCGAGTTCGTCCAGCCGATTCAGGGCACGCTGACCACCTCGTTCGGCGCGTACCGCGAGTACAACGACGGGCGGCGCGAGTCCAGGCACGGCGGCATAGACCTGAGCGCGCCCACTGGTACGCCCGTCATGGCGGCGAACGCGGGGCGCGTGGTGTTCGCCGGCCCGCTCCAGGTGTACGGCAACGGCATCGTCATTGACCACGGCCTGGGCCTGGCCAGCGCCTACTTCCACCTGCACACCATCGGCGTGCAAGTCGGCCAGATGGTGCAGAAAGGCGACGTCATCGGCACGGTGGGCAACACGGGCCTCTCCACCGGCGCGCACCTGCACTGGGAGATGCGCCTGGGCAATGTGCCGGTGGACCCGACGCAGTGGATGTCGCACGCGATCCCGTAGCGCAGCCGCACGCAAGATTCCCATGAAACGCTCCTGGCGCGCACTCCTCGTCAACCCGTGGATTTACGACTTCGCAGCGTACAACCTGTGGAGCGAGCCGACGGGCCTGCTGGAAATCGGCGCGTACCTGCTGGGCCTGGACTACGAGGTGTCGCTGCTGGACTGCCTGGACCGCCGACACCCCGACCTCGCCGCGTACCGAATCCGCGAGGATCGGTTCGGCTGCGGGCACTTCCTGAAGACTCCCGTGCCAAAGCCGGATTGCGTGCGCCATGTCCCGCGCCGGTTCGGGCGCTACGGCCTGCCACTGGAAACCGTCCAGCGCCAACTGGCCGCCACGCCAGAGCCAGATGTGATTCTCGTTACGTCCGGCATGACCTACTGGTACCCGGGCGTTCACTTCGCCATCACGCTGCTGCGGCGGTCATTCCCGCGCGCTCCTCTCATCCTGGGCGGCATCTACGCGACGCTGTGCGCGGAGCACGCAAAGCAGCACTCGGGCGCGGACTACGTGCTGCCCGGCGACTGGAAGGCCACGCTGCCTGCGCTCCTGCACGACCTGGGCTTGTACCCGCCCGACGCGCCTGACCCCGCGCCCATGCCACGCTATCCGGCCCACGGCCTTCGGCGCAACCAAGGCTTCGCGGCTATCGTTACGTCTCGCGGGTGCCCTTACCGCTGCACCTACTGCGCATCGCGCCTGCTCAACCCGAGCGGCTACGTCCCGCGCCCTGTGGACGACGTGGTGGCGGAGATTGCCCACATCGCGCAGGGATTGGGCATCCCCGACATCGCCTTCTACGACGACGCGCTGCTGGTGCATTCGGCGGAGCACCTGGAGCGCATCCTGGACGGGGTGATGGAGCAGGGCATCCGCTGCCGGTTCCACACGCCCAACGGCATCCACGCGCGAGGGATGACCGAGGCGCTGGCGCACAAGATGAGACGCGCGGGGTTTGAGACCATCCGCATCGGCCTGGAGACCATTTCCGAGGCCACGCTGCAGGCCACCGGGGCCAAGACCAGCGCTGAGGAGTTCGCCCAGGCCGTCGGATGCCTCAAGCAGGCGGGGTTCAGCGGCAAACAGGTGGGCGCGTACATCCTGGCGGGACTCGTCGGCCAGACGCTCCGCGAAGTGCTGGACACCATCGCGTTCGTGCATTCGCTGGGAGCAACGGCGCACGTGTCGCGGTTCGCGCCGATTCAAGGCACGGTGGAGTGGGAGCGGTGGGTGCGCGCGGGCCTTATCGCCTCGGACGCCGACCCGCTGCTGCAGAACCACGTGCTGCCGTTCCCGCCCCGCGCCCCGCTGACCGAGGCCGAGTACCAGGCGGCGGTGCTGGCGGCGAGGGAGGGGAATGCAAGGGTGAGGAAAGCAGCGACGGGGCAAGGACCGTTCGGCTAGGTGTTCGCTGTCAGCAGAACCCGCTCCGCCGCTTCGGGCAACTCAATGGGCACGAACATCGCCGCCGGATAGAGGTAACCATCGGGCTCCGACTTGTCCTCGTCAATGATCCGAAGCATATCATGCGCCTCTGTATTGGGATCAGGCAGCCTGCGGTAAACCTTACCCACGATAAGGCTCGCAGGATAGCCCGCGTTATTGATACAGAGCACGAACTTGTTCATTTGAGCAACCTCTTGATCTTAAACTCCTTTCGCCCTGTGCCATGCGCTTCAAACCAGTGCACCTCAGCCTGAACACCGTGCCATCGGCAAGCAGCACGGACGCCACACCTTTCATCTTGCGCCACCGCCCCTTCCTAATAGGTGCGCTCCAAATAGCGTCGGATGTGCACGCCACTGCCCGTTGCAATCACCTCAATGTCTTTGATCTCGCCGATGATTTCAAATGACATCTCGGAGGCGCCTTCCCGAGGTGCGATTTGAAGCCCGACACCAACACGACCACTGCCCTACCACAGGAATTCTTGATGGTGCGTCATTGCGAGAGCGCGCAGCGCCCGAAGCAATCCCCAGAGCGTGAGATTGCTTCGCTTCGCTCGCAATGACAACGGGCAATTTTCTCTGAGGTAAGTACCACCTACTGACTGCAAGAAGTATATCTCAATCCCTAGAGGAGCCAAAACCTCTGCGGATGTGCCTCTCCACGCCTCCCCCATCTTCAAGTATCCCCAACCCATGGCGAGGTCAATTGCGGGGCGTTGGGTTACGCGCGCTCGCGACGGGAAGAGATCAATACATCTCCCACGTCATGTCGGCAAAGAACAGCGCGAAGGCGACATCCCGATCCCACAGCAGCGTTCCCCGCTCGCAGTCCTGGGCGATGCCCTCAAACACGCGGACAGGGCACGGCTCCGACGCATCCGCGCTCACGCACCAGCCCAGGCGTTCGCGCACACCCTCCACTTCGCGCCAGAGTTTTCCGAACGGGCCGGATGGCTCGGCGATCAGCAACCCCAGGGCCCGCGTGGGCGTGGGCAGCGGTGCGCGAGTGGCCTCGCCCGCAGCGTAGGTGTCCGCATAGACCTCAAGCCGCGGTTCGCCAGAGTAGTACAGCACGTACAACACGCGCAGGTCGCCCCGCCAGATCATCAGGCCCGACTGGAACGAGCACGACTGCCCTGGAAAAGACACTTGCGGCCCCACCGCGCACCCCACCGAGTCCTTGACCAGATTCCACACGTCGCCCAGGCCCCACTGGGGCGTGGACTGGCACTGCACAGGCGAAGGCGTGAATCCAGGGATGGTCGTAACGAGAGGGCTACGGGTGTAGAACGGCGTGGGCGTCGGCGGGACGCGGGTGGGGGTTGCCGTCGGTCTAGGGGTGGGGGTGGGTGATGGCGTGGGTGTCGGCTTCGCCCCGCATGCCGATGCGACGACGATCAACGCGAGAGCGAGCAGGATTGTGGTGGCAGCAGCGGTGCGCGTTCTCAAGGTTCTACCTCCCCACAGCGAATTCGTAGGCGCGCAGCGTCTCTTCGGCAGTCCGCGCCCAGGAGAACCTCCGCGCCTGGGCCAGCGCCTTCTCCGCAAGGGCGGCGCGCGTTGGGACATCGGTGAGCACGTCCAGGAGACCTTCGGCCATGCCTGTCGTATCATCGGGATCGTACAGCAGCCCGCCATCGCCCACGATTTCGGGGAGCGAAGCCGCGCGGCTGGCGATGACGGGCGTCCCGCAGGCCATCGCCTCCAGCGGCGGCAGGCCGAACCCTTCGTAGAGGGACGGAAATACCAGGAAGCGGGCGGCATTGTAGAGCCAGACGAGTTCCTCTTGGGAGACCGATCCGACGAAGGCTACTTCCTGGGACAGGCGCAGGTCGTGCACTTGGCCGAAGAGCGACTCCGAGAGCCAACCCTGGGCCCCGGCGACGATCAGCCTTGGATGGGGCTCCAGGTCGGGGAAACGATCGAGCATCCGGCGCAGGGCCAGCAGCAGCGT
>JARYMK010000206.1 GCA_029907165.1 Anaerolineae bacterium | reverse complement strand
TCCAGTACCTCGTGCACAATGGAATCCTGGGATAAGGAGGATGTGTCACTAAGGTACTGAACGAGTACACTGACTTGAACGTTCGCGCGCCTTCCGCTATACTTGCGGGGAAGCAACCACGAACCCCATAAGGAGGCCACGATGGTACTAGGGCCGCGCACATCAGAGGAACGGTACGGGCCGGCGCTGGAGAAGGCGCTGGACGACTGGAAAAAGCGAGAGCCACAGGAGACCGCCTGGAAAGCCGGCGCAGATTTTGACACCGCTTCGCGCCTGGTGTCCCTGACGCTCACGGGCGAGAAGTACACCATTAGCCACCCGGATGGCGAGGTGCGGCTGGTGGGGAGCGAGGCTGAAGTGCCCATTACCACGCGCATCCTGCTGCTGCACTATCTGCTGACGGCCGATGGCGCGCCGCCCGCCGGTCGCTGGGTCGCGTTCCGCGAACTGCCGGACGCGCTGGTGTACGACCCCGCGTTCCAGGGCCGCGCCAGCCACCGCATACGCGCCCGCTTCGGCACCGACATAGAGGCGTTCCACCGCGCGGCCAAGGCGCTAGGTGGAGACCGCCTCACGTTCGGCGATGCCTCGTACCTGTTCCGCGCGCTGCCGAGGGTGTGGCTCGCCGTCGTCGTGTACAAGGGCGACGAGGAGTTTTCTCCATCGGCGAACGTGCTGTTTGACGCCGCAGCGGCGAATTACCTGCCCACCGAAGACCTGGCCGTGCTGGGCGGATACCTCGCATCGCGGCTGGTCCACGCCGCCGGGAAGTAGGCATGCGGTTCCCCGCTTCGCTGGTTGCGGCCCGTTTCGTGGCGCGGGACAACCGATTTCGCGCCACGGTGGACTTGGCGGGCCGCCTGGTGCCCGTGCATGTGCCGAACTCCGGGCGCATGCGCGAACTGCTTGTTCCCGGCGCCGAAGTGCGACTTGCCCCGTCCCGCGCGCCCGCCCGCCGAACCGCCTTTGACCTGGCGCTTGTTCGGTGTGCGGCAGGGTGGGTCTCGCTGGATGCCCGCCTGCCGCCGCGTCTGTTCGCCGAGTGGCTGCAACGGGGCGGGGGAGGGCCGCTGGCGGGGTGGTTGCCGGTGCAATGGGAGGTGAGCGTCGGGCACAGCCGCGTGGATTTGCTGCTGGGGCGCGGCGACGACCGCTGCTGGGTGGAGACCAAGAGCGTTACGCTGGTACGCGAGGGCGTGGCGCTGTTCCCAGACGCGCCCACGGAGCGGGGCCGCCGCCATCTGGAGACGTTGGCCGCGCTCGTGGAATCGGGGCAGCGCGCGGCGGTGGCCTTTGTGGTGCAACGCGGCGACGCGACGCGCTTCCGCCCGAATGACGAGACCGACCCTGCGTTCGGCGCGGCCCTGCGGGATGCGATTCGGCGCGGGGTAACCGTGGTCTGTTGCACCTGCACGGTCGGCGAGGGCGGGGTGGAGGTCGTCGGCGAGATTCCCCTGGGCTAATCCGAGTCCTCGTCCGGCCGCAGCAGCGAGGCCCGCCGAATGGCGTCGCGCCCGAACTTGTCGCGGATTTCGTCCAGGGTGCGGGCCAGTTTGTCCTCGCGGGGGTGGGTGTCGTCAAACAGGCCCAGTTGGCGGTAGGGCGCGCTCTCCAGATTCGCCACGCCGACGCCCACGAGTCGGACCGCGCGCCCCTTCTGCCAATGTTTGCGCCAGAGTGCCAACGCGGTCTCGTAGATGTCGCGGGCCGAGTCGGTGGGCATGGGCAGCGTCTCACTCCGCAGCACCGTCGTGAAGTCGTGGTAGCGGATCTTCAGCCGCACCGTGCGCCCGGCCTGACCGTTGGCGCGGAGGCGCGCGGCGACCTTGTCGCTGAGGCGCAGCAACTCGTGTCGGAGGAACTCCTCGTCGGTCTGGTCGGTGGCGAAAGTCTCCTCGTTGCTGACGGACTTCGCCTGCCACTCGGTGATGACCGGGCTGTCGTCCTGGCCCAGGGCACGGTATTTCAGCGCGGCCCCGTGCGGCCCGAACGCCTCCACGAGCGCCGACTCGGGAAGCGTCGCCAGGTCGCCGATGGTCTCCACGCCCAGGCGGTGGAGGGCCGCTGCGGTAACCTTGCCCACGCCCCAGAGGCGCTCCACCGGCAGCGGGGCCAGGAACTCGGCCTCGCGCCCGTGCTCCACATACACGAAGCCGCGCGGCTTGCGCAGGTCCGACGCGATCTTCGCCACCAGTTTGTTGGATGCCAGGCCAACCGACGCCGATAGCCCCACCTCGTCCATGACGCGCTGCTGGATGCGCCGCGCGGCGTCGGGTATCGGCCCCCATAGGCGCTCGCAGCCGGTGAGGTCCAGTAACGCCTCGTCAATGGAGACCTGCTCCAGGACGGGTGAGAAGTCGCGCAGGATGACCATCACGCGGTCGGAGAACTCGCCGTACACGTGATGGCGAGGGGGCACGAGAATCGCGTGGGGGCAGAGTTTCAACGCGCGGGCGGTGGGCATGGCCGAGCGAACGCCGTACTCGCGTGCGGCGTAGGATGCCGACGCCACCACCCCGCGATGGGCAGGGGACGCGCCCACGATGACGGGCTTCCCGCGCAGGTCCGGGTTCAGCAATTCCTCCACCGACGCGAAGAAAGCATCCAGGTCTATGTGCAAAATCCAGCGGAGGCGCTTGTGGGCGGGTTCGGAGCCGTTTTCGGGTTTGCGCGTCTGATTCGCCATACGTCCTCACGCGGCCGGGGCTGCCCGTCGGTGCGCTCACGTTGCAGGCGACGCCCCGGCGCGCCCTGGGGCTATTGTACCGGCGTGGGCGCGGTGGTCAAATGCGGGGCGCGCGCCTGCGAGCCGCCTTTGACGCGCCCGCGGGCCTTGAGTATACTACGCGCGCCCCCCGAGGGGCAGGCTCCGGCGCGAGGTGCCGGGCATTCTGTTTTGGGAGACAGCAGCATGCGCATTCTCATCACCGGCGGCGCCGGTTTCATCGGTTCGCACCTGTGCGACTACTTGGTCGCCCGCAGGCACGACGTGATTGCCATGGACAACCTGATCACGGGCAACCCGGATAACATCGCCCACCTCATCGGCAATCCGCATTTCCGCTTTATCCAGCACGACGTAACCAACTACATCTATGTGGAGGGCCCGCTGGACGCTGTGATGCATCTCGCGTCGCTGCCCAGCCCGGTGGACTACGTCAATCTCCCCATCCAGACGCTAAAGGTGGGCGCGCTGGGCACGCACAAGGCGCTGGGCCTGGCGAAGGCCAAAGGCGCAACGTTCCTGCTGGCGTCCACGTCCGAGGTGTACGGCGACCCGCTGGTGCATCCGCAGCCGGAGGAGTACTGGGGCAACGTGAACCCCATCGGCCTGCGCGGCGTCTATGACGAGTCCAAGCGCTTCGCCGAGGCCATGACCATGGCGTACCACCGCTATCACGGCGTGGACACGCGCATCGTCCGCATCTTCAACACCTATGGCCCCCGGATGCGGCTGAACGACGGCCGCGTGGTGCCCAGTCTGGTGTCGCAGGCGCTGCGCGGCGAGCCGCTCACGGTGCACGGCGACGGCATGCAGACACGCAGTTTCTGCTACGTCAGCGACCTGGTAGAGGGCATCGTGGCACTCTTGTTCAGCAAGGAAGTGAACCCGGTCAACCTGGGAAACCCGGATGAGCACACGATTCTGGAGTTCGCCCAAATCATCAACGAGTTGACGGGCAACAAGGCGGGCATCGTGTTCACCGAAGGTCGCCCCGAAGACCCCCGCCAGCGGCGGCCCGATATCACCAGGGCGCGGACGCTGTTGGGCTGGGAGCCGAAGGTGGGCCTGCGCGAGGGACTGACCCAGACCATCGCATGGTTCAAGGAGCGGCTGGCGAGGGCGTAGGCGCATCGCGTGAGGCGGGCGGCGCGTCTGCCTCGCCGCACAGAAGCCGGACTGAGACATGAAGGCGTTGTGGTGGAAACTGCACGGGCACGTCCCGGAAGTGGCGCTCGGCGGGTTGGTGGTGAGCACCGCCATCCTCGTGGCGCTGGCGCCCCTGACCGTGGCCACGGCAGCCGTCGCGGGGGCGCTCGTGGTCGTGCTCACGCTCATCCGCCCCCACTACGCGCTGTACGTGCTGGCGCTGGCCGTGCCCTTCGGCTCGCTGCGTGAGTTCGCCGTGGGGCCTATCTCCATCGGCGGCGCGGAAGCGGTGGGGATTCTGGTGGCGGGGGCGTGGGTTCTGCGCGCCCTGGCGCTGCGGGAGCCGATTCGGTGGCGCGCGCCGCTGACCTGGGCGCTCCTGGTGTTCCTCTTCGTGGGCCTCGTGAGCACGCTAGGGGCGCTGTCGCTAGCGCATAGCGTGAAGGAACTGCTGCGCTGGGGCGAATTGCTGGTCATCTTCCTGGCCGCGGGGAACTTGCTGCGCGGTCGGCGCATCTATGTGGCGGCTGGCTTCGTGCTCCT